>JAZQJO010000014.1:0-23653 GCA_045541695.1 Faecousia sp. | reverse complement strand
CGACCTGCCCGAGCTGACCGAGTCCGGCGAATATGCTCTGTACCTGTACTACTACGAGAACAGCAGCCTGAAGAACACCCGTGTGTTTGTAACTGTCTGATTCGAAGTAAGTAAATGAACCTAACTAACCAATAGCAGCTTTGGCCTGCCGGGCAACCGGCAGGCCAAAGTTTTTGCCTGCTAAAGGCGGAACTGGAAAAGGAAACAGCTTGCGTGGAAAAAGGAAACGTGTTAGAATAATGAGCAGCAATTGCGAAACTGAGAAAGTACAGAGTGAAGGATATGCGTATAAAAATTCAATGGATCACCCAGACCGCCGTGTTGCTGGCGTTGCTGGTGGCGCTGCAGGCGCTGACCAAACCTATGGGACAGCTGGTAACAGGCTCCTGTGTTAACGGGATTCTGGCAGTTGCTGCGCTGCTGGGCGGACTTGGCTGCGGTCTTACAGTGGCTGCTATTTCTCCGGTGCTGGCGTTTTTACTTGGCATTGCGCCTCAGGTGCTGACGGTGCCGGCCATCATGGTGGGCAATATGTTGTACGTGGTGGTGCTTTACTATGTGGCTGGCCGCAGTAAGAATATTGTGCGGCAGGTCATTGCCTGGCTGATCGCAGCGGCTATGAAATTCGGCGCATTGTATGCCATCGTTAACTGGTTGATCTGCGGCGTGCTGGCGGAAAAGCTGATGGCTGAGGGTCTGCTGAAAGCGCCCATGCTGAAGGCACTGCCAGCCACATTTAGCTGGCCTCAGCTGACGACAGCCCTGATAGGCGGCGCAGTTGCGCTGCTTATCGTGCCGGCGCTGCGAAAGGCACTGAAAAAATAAGCATAAAAAATCCCGAAACCAAACGGGTTCGGGATTCTTCGTTTGTTGGATAGTTAAAGCGCATCAAAAAGCTGATCTGCAGATTGGTACCGGTCATCGGGATTGAGGGAGGTGCATTTGCGAACGATCTTTGCGGCCCGACCACGAACCAGCGCTTCCGTCGGATGCTTGCCGGTAAGCATGACATTGAGCAGAATACCTGCCGCATAAATGTCGGTGCGTGCATCACTTTGGGCAATGCCCAGCTGTTCCGGAGAAGCATAGCCGACCGTGCCCATGATCACTGTGTCCCTATGGACGCCGGTGTCGATTCTGGAAGCATTCAGGTCGATCAGAATCACCTTTCCGCGGGAAGAGATCATGACATTTTCCGGCTTCACATCCCGATGGATGATTTTTTGGCGATGGAGCGCAGAAAGGGCATTGCATACGCCGGAAAGCACATCTTTTGCACCGCGATAGCGGTAACGACCGGTCTCCATGACCTGCGCCACGGTAATACCGTCAACGAACTCCTCCAAAATGATCTGACCGTCTTGTGCACGGAAGACATCGTATATTTCCGGCAGATTTTCACAGCGGATGCCGCATAACCGGTCATATGCTTCAAAATAAGCGGGGTAGCTGCGCAGGACCAGATCCTTTTCGGTGGTGTTGTTGCGCAAATGAAGAACGGTGCCACCATTCTTTTCGCTGAGCCTTGCAATCAGGCAGTAGGTTTCCAAAAGCTTATGTATGTAATCTGCTCGTGTCATCAGTCACCGCCCCATTCTTCCCAGACTGCACCGTAGACATCTGCGATGTTTTTGATCAGGCGGAAATTACGGTCATTGCAGGTGTCAGAGCAATGAATGGTGAAGCTGCCGGAGAAAGCATTATTATCAATATGGATCGAAGAGCCCCGAAGATAAAGATCCGTCAGATCACAGGGGGCGAATGCAAGGACAGCGATATTTTTTACCGTTTCAGGCACGTAGACAACAGTGGCGTTGCTGTTGGAAAATGCGCCATATCCAATGGTAAGGACACGCTTACCGTCGATGTATGCGGGAATGTCATATATGCCGTCCGGCGATGGCGTGGCAATGCCGGTGATCACAATGTCGCTGCCGGGATTCTGATAGAGAGCGTAGTAATCATCCGTGCTGACGGCAAGTCGGTAGGTGTAGACGGCAGAGCTGACCGGCGGATTGCTGGCCGGCGGCTCGGTAATGGGTGGCTCGGTAATGGGCGGCTCGGTAACCGGTGGCTCAGTAACCGGCGGCTCGGTTTCCGGCGGGGTGGAAACGGACGGCCTGACGGCGGGCACAGATGTTTCTTGCGGGACGTTCAGGGACGGGTTTTCCGGCGTGCTGCGCATAAAGGTATGCAGCAAAATCGCTGCCGCCAATAAAAGCACGGCGATTGCCACGGCGATCATCCAGCTGTGGGACCTTCGCACACGGGGTGCGATGATCTCCTTTTCAATCAATGGGCGCATACAGTAAAGACAAAACCGTGCGTCATCTTCTATTTTCGCCTTGCAATACGGACAGTTTTTCATCCCAATGTCTCCAGACCGAATTCATACAGAAGACCGTTGACCTGCACAACGCTGTAATTTTTGCAAAGACCGTACAAAACGATGCTGTCAAAGGGCAGCTTTACATACAGGGGGGAATAACCGGCGCATTTGAGCAGCGTTTGTGTTTCTTCGATGCTGAGCTCCATGCCTAAGGCCAGACACAGCAGCTTTTTTCGCTCGGGCACACGGACGCCGGAGAAGATCTGATAGCCGTAAATTTCAGCCAACTCGGATTTTTTGATGACCTGCGCTTTTTTCAGCCCCTTGCGCTCCAGCAGATCGCTGAGCAGGGAAGAAAGCGTGCCGGAAACCATATATTCCTTGTTTTCGTTATAAAAGGTTTGGAAGTCCGGACAAAGGCCCAGCTCCTTAACGATCTCGGAAGTGTCCTTTTGCATAAAAAGTCCCATCCTTTCTGTTTTTATCAGCATACCATATTCGACAAAAGTTTGCAACTATGCTGTGAGCATAGGACTTTTCGTCGGGAAGCCGATATAATCAAAAAAGGATGGGGGCTTTTATAGCTGCGCGTCCTCCGCCGACAGCAGTTCGGTTATGGGTACATCCAGTGCTCTTGAGAAGATCACGAGGTCAATGTCGGTCACAAACCTCTCACCGTTTTCGACCCGACGAATGAAATAATGATCCACATCAAACCCAAGTAGCTGCATCTTGACTGCCAGCTTGCGCTGCGAAATGCCTTTTGCTTTTCGTATCTGTGCGATCCGGCGGCCACATAGGTTATTTGTGCCGTCGGCGGCTTTGATTTTAAACATAAAGCCCCCTCATTTTTTGTTGAATGGTGTTTACATTTCTTTTATTTTATGATATTATGGCATAAAAGTGGTGAATACTATTCAACAGACGAGGGGATTTTGTTTTTGTATTCTGCCGGATAACCGGTAAAAAATAAAAGGAGAATATACTATGCACAGATTAGAAATATCCGACCTTGATGTAGGACATCCTGAAACGGGAGTGAACAGCAACGGATCAACTTTTGAAGGTTGGCGCAAGGGTCCTAACAGTGCTGGTGGCGTTTGTGTCAGACAGCGTATTTACAATGTCAGCGGCAAACCTATGGTAAATATTACATTTACTTACATTGCTAGCAATCTCAATGGCGGTGAGGAGGTTTGTGAGATTTCCCACAAATCTGAGGCAGTCGGTCAAATCACTGACCCGCTTTTCCCCAATACGGATCGCACCGTTACATTCTCCAACCTGTGGTACAATCCTTTGGTTTGGAAGGCGAAGATCAAGGATGTCCGCATTCAGTATTCGGACAAAACCGAAGAGACAATCAGCGGTGACGAATTGAAGAATATGTATGACAAAGACAGTGAGTTTTCTAAGACCCACAAATCTGAGGCTGCACAGATTCGCTTGGCAAATAAAATAACAGCTTGGATTAATAAGGTTACCAAGAAGAGCTGATTAAATGAGCGTTGGACAAATAGGGAGCATAGAATAATTTTGTGATTTTGAACAGTGGAGCTGTTCGCAAATAAACATTCGGAGGTAATGGCATGGGTTTTTTGGATCAAAAAACAGCAAATGGCCAAAAGACCGCCTTTAACTGGGCAGGCCTTTTGATGAAGCAAAAAGAGGACTTTTTTTCAGAGGAAAGCATCGCAAAATACGAAAAACTGCAAACGCTGGAAGACAAAACATTTTATATTCTGGCATACCTTGCGAAACTGTGGGCGGAAAAGCCTGTTTTCCAGGACGACGATGAGGAATTCCGTTATTCGTACATTGGTATGGGAATGTTCCGCGCAGCACTTTTCTTGGCAGATGCCGTGGGCAATGCGGGCTTGCCGTATAGCAGCTATCCTGCGCTGATTGATCCCAGAGAGAACCCCTATATGGCATATTTGGCAAAGCTGGAAGGCTGGGACGACCCTTATTGCAGCAAGTGGAATGCTTATGATAAAAAGCCCGAAATGTTCTATTATGAATTTATGGCGATCCTTCATGGCAGCGCAGATCCCTTTGACGAAGACAGCTGGCTGTATAAGGAAAGGTATACGGAAGAGGATCTCCAGGAGACATTGGAAAAGGCAGGTTATGATATCTACGAGCATAAGGAAATTATGCTGGATCCGAGCTGTTTTGAAGCGGATGACGGATTGAAGCAGCTTCAGCTGAAAATCATGTGGCTTTTCGGTAAGAAGGGAGGATAATTCTAATGATGAACAGAGAGGAATTGGCAGAAAGATTAGATGCGCAATACACGGTACATTTGAAAGTGGCGCTTCTGTTGCGGGAAAAAGACCAATATGTCGCAAAAGCCAAAAGCCAAATTCAGCACATTAAAGACGGCGTGGTGAAATTCCCCAAAGCACCGGCTGTTTGCGATTTCGAACTGAAACTTCCCAGCACAACATTTTTAAAGCCGGCAAAGGGATTGGATCCGAAGGCGCAGAAAAATGATGCCAAGGCCAAAATTTGGTTGGCACTGACCGGTGTTGCCGGCTTGGCTACGCTGGTGCTTCCGTTTGCGACAGGTTTAGGCATTTTGGCCTTTCCGGGTCTGGTCATAACTTATTTGATGTATCGTGGGTTTGCAAAAGCTTCGGACAAGGTGCCGCCATCTGACGCGGATAATCAGAAAACGATCTTTAAGGAGTTTGCAGAGTCCAAAGCTGCGCTTGCAGAAGTGCTGGCTTCCTACGATAGTGAGGTAAAATCCGGCCTTGCAAGCTATGAACGGTATGAAATGTCGTACAATAAGGCCTATGAAGACTATTTGGTAGTTTTGAAGAACCTCGAGGAAAAAATTGAAGAGAATATGGCGAAACTGGAGGAGCAAAAGCAGCTTCTTGAGCAGATCGAGATTGTCGACAGCAATCACTACCACTTGGTGGGAAAAATGGCAGACCTTGTACGGGACGGTCGCGCTGATACTCTGAAGGAAGCGCTTGATAAGGCAATTGAGGAGGATCGTCTGGAACGAAATGAAGAGCAGCGGCGAGCTGAAGAAGCAGAAAAGCTGGCGGTTATGAAGGCGCAGGCAGAAGAGGCACGCCGTCATAATGAGCAAATGGAGAAGACTGCCCGGGATCAGGAAAGAGCGACACGTGAAGCCGCACGCCAGGCGCAGCTGGCTCGAGAACGGGAGGCCAGAGACGCAGCGTCCAAAGAAGCGATTAACAGATTCTATGCACAGAAGCAGTGCCAGCAGTGCGCAAAGCTTGGCAGTTGCCGAATTCATGGCACATCGATGGCATCGGGCTGTGGCGCATTTGTTCCCAAGAGTCGCTGACTCATAAAGAAAGAAGACCCCATCGGGGTCTTCTTTTTTTGCTTATAGCATTTGCTCTCGGAGTTTTTGCGTTATTTACCCGGGCCGGCGGTGTCAGAGCCGTCGCCTGTGAGACCCAACCGCTTGGCGGCATCCTCACGCATTTTGTACTTGAGGATCTTGCCGGCGGCATTCATGGGGAAGCTGTCCACAAACGCAATATATTTGGGAACTTTGTGCCGCGCCATGCTGGCCTTGATATAGTTTGTCATTTCTTCCACGGTGACAGAGCCGGGCTCTTTCAAAATGACGCAGGCCATGATCTCTTCGCCGTACTTTTTATCCGGCACGCCGATGACCTGCACATCCTTCACTGCGGGGTGGGTATAGATAAATTCCTCGATCTCCTTGGGATAGATATTCTCGCCGCCACGGATGATCATGTCCTTGATCCGGCCGGTGATGCGGTAGTTACCCGCTTCGTCACGGCAGGCAAGGTCGCCGGAATGAAGCCAGCCGTCAGCATCGACGGTGTCTGCGGTGGCCTGAGGCATTTTGTAGTAACCCTTCATGGTGTTGTAGCCCTTGGCGCAGAATTCGCCGTTGACACCGGGGCCAACCTCCTCGCCGGTCTCCGGATCCACGATCTTGCACTGCACATGGGGGAAGGCATAGCCAACGGTATCCGTGCGCACCTCCAGCGAGTCTGTCCATGCGCTCATGGTATTACCCGGGGCGCATTCGGTCTGGCCATAAACGGAAACGATGCCGTACATATTCATCTCATCCGGCTGCGCCGCACGGCGCATCAGCTCCGGAGGACAGCCGGCGCCGGCCATGATGCCGGTACGCATGTGGGAAAAGTCCGTCTTGCGGTAGTCCGGATGGTTGAACATGGCGATGAACATGGTGGGCACGCCGTTGAAGCAGGTGATCCGCTCCTGATTGATACATGCCAGAGAGGACTTTGCGGAGAAATAGGGCATGGGACACATGGTTGCGCCGTGGGTCATGGAGGAGGTCATGGAAAGGGTCATGCCGAAGCAGTGGAACATGGGCACCTGGATCATCATCCGGTCGGCGGTGGAAAGACCCATGCGGTCGCCGATACACTTGCCGTTGTTGACCACATTGTAGTGAGTCAGCATGACGCCTTTGGGGAAGCCGGTGGTGCCGGAGGTGTACTGCATGTTGCACACATCGTCCGGGCGGACGGCGGCTGCCATCTGTGCCACCTGCTCCCGGCTGACCAGCTCATAGCGATCCATAGCCTCGTCAAAGGTCAGACAGCCGGGCTGCTTGAAGCCCACGGTGATCACGTTGCGCAGGAAGGGAAGCCGCTTGCAATGCAGGCTCTGGCCCGGCTTTGCGGAAGCGATCTCCGGACAAAGCTCGTTGATGATCTGGGCGTAGTTGGAGTCCAAGCAGCTGTCGATCATCACCAGTGTATGGGTATCGGATTGCCGCAACAGATACTCCGCTTCATGAATTTTATAGGCGGTATTGACGGTGACCAGAACAGCGCCCAGCTTGGTGGTGGCCCAGAAGGTGATGTACCATGCCGGCACATTGGTCGCCCAAATGGCCACCTTGGAGCCGGCTTTCACGCCCAGAGAAACCAGCGCCCGGGCGAAGCGGTCCACATCTTCCCGGAACTGGGCATAGGTGCGGGTGTAGTCCAGGGTGGTATATTTGAAGCAATACTGATCGGGGAATTCCTCTGCCACACGGTCCAGCACCTGCGGGAAGGTCAGGTTGATCAGCTCGTCTTTCTTCCAAACGTACTGACCTGTGCCGTCATGGTTGAAATAGAGGGATTTTTTCATACTCCGTGGGGAGTGGAAACGGCTCATGTAGTTGACGAAATAGGGGAAGATAATGTCCCGGTCCTGCAGATCCTCCATCCATTCCGGCTTCCACTCCAGAGAAATAAAGCCGTCGTAGTTCACAGAGGACAGCGCCCGCATGGTATCGTCAATGGGCATGGTGCCTTCGCCGATCAGCTGGTAATTGCCCTCGTCATCGGAGTCCCGCAAATGCACGTGGCGCACGTAATTGCCCAGATTTTTAATGGTGGTGTCGCCGCTTTCGCCGAAATCCCGATAAGGGTGATGCACATCCCAAAGGGCTGCCAGCTGGTCGCAGGCAAATTCGTCCATCATGGCCCGCAGGCGGGCGGTGTCTGCATAAATACCGCTGGTTTTCAACAGGAGCGTCACGTCCAGCTTTTCTGCCAATGCCACCAGCTTGGTGAGGTTTTGCCGGACAGTTTCTTCGTTGTCCGTCAATGCGCAGGCGGCTACGTAGGAAACGTGGGTGTTGTGGGCGATCTCCATAACGCTTTGCAGCTTCTCAAGGCAATCTTCCTGGGAGGAAATGTCGCAGGAAGTGTCGAAACAGGGTATCTGCAGATTCTTTTCTTTCAGATGACGGGCGGTGGCCGCAGTCTGGTATTTGTGAAAGGGACTGCCTTTTTCCTGCAGGCTCTCAAACTTCGGCAGGTTATACACCTCAATGCCGCCGAAGCCCATATCCAAAGCGGTGGCGATCATATCGTCCCAGCTCAGATCCGGCCAGCCACGGGTGGAAAAGGAGAGATTCATGCTTCTTCCTCCTCATAAACGATCTTATTCAATGCGCTCAGGTAGGCCTGAATGCCGGCGCCTACGATATCGGTGGAGATGCCCCGGCCGGAGTAGACCTTGCCGCCGCTTCGCAGCTTCACAACGGTCTGACCCATGGCTTCACGGCCCTCGGTAACGGCCTGCAGTTGGAAATCATCCAGCTCATAGTGCCGTCCGGTGATCTGCTCAATGGCAAGGAATGCAGCATCGATAGGGCCGTCACCCACGCTGACACCCTCCAGAACACTGCCTGCCTTGGCAAGCTTTAAATGAGCGGTGGAGGAAATGGTGTTGCCGGAGGTGATGACGAAGGTATCCAGTACGTAAGTGGAAGGCACCTGCATGGCGGCGGAAGCCACGATGGCATCCAGCTCCTTGGCGCTGACCTGTTCTTTCTTGTCGGCGATGGCACGGAAGGCTTCATATACCTTCAGGCCATCCTCTTCGGAAAGGTCATAGCCCAGCTGGGCAACCACCTTCAAAACGGCGTCAATGTCTTCCCGGGCAGACAGGAAAACGCCGCTTTCTTCCCGGACACCGTTGTCGAAGGGAGAGGTCTTGCTGCGGCCGGTCTGGCACATCCAGGTGATCTGGCTGATGATACGGCTCAGATGGGTGACCCGCACCGGGCAGGAAACGCCGAAGCTGTCGCCACGGGCGGCGATGATGCGGGAAATGTTGGAAAGGGAAGGGGTGGAAACGGGATAGGCGGCAGCTTTGATCTCGCCTGCGCCCTGGCAGGCGGCGGCGATGACGCAGGAATCCGCCATGGAAAGCTGGTTGGTGCAGCTAACGCCCAAGGTCAGCTCTTTAAGCTGAGGGATCTGCTGATAAAGCTCTGCAACGAAATTGCTGAATTCCTCAGGGAGCATGGTACCGGCGGTGTCACAGACGGTGACGGTGGTGGCGCCGGCCTGAATGGCCTGCGCAATAACCTGCTGCATGAACGCCATATCGCTGCGGGTGGCGTCGTCGGCGATGAATTCCACGTCAGTGCAAAGAGTACGGCATTTTTTGACGGTCTGGGCGATGGCGGTAAGCATCGCTTCCGGCTTCTTGTGGTAAAGATACTCCATCTGCAGGTCGCTGACGGGAGCGCAGACCTGCAGCCGGGGGTGCTTTGCCTGGCTGAGGGCCGCCCAAACGGCGTCTACGCTTTCTTCGTTTAGCTCCACGGGAGCGGCAACGATGCTGCCCTGGACAGCAGAAGCAATGGATTTGATCCGCAGAGCATCGATACGGGCATTGCGGACACCCTCCAATTCAATAACCGACACGCTCAGTTTATCCAGCAGTTTTGCCAGTTCGATCTTCTCCTTAAAAGAAAGAGAAAACTCCTTGGTCTCCTGCTTCATGGTCATGTCGCTGATTCTGATTTCCTTCATCGCTGTTCACTCCTTGAAATAATAGAAAAAACCCTGAGGCAAATTAGCCTCAGGGACGAATTTACGATCCGCGGTACCACCCTGATTATTTCCCGAAAGGGAAATCCCTTCATGCTCCAACAAGCACTATCCTTTAACGCAGGCATACGGGTCTCATTACCGGAAATACTTTCACAAGACCGACTCGGGAATCAGATCGCCGCTTTTTCCGCACCGGTTCGCACCAACCACCGGCTCTCTGAAGCAGAGGGGCAAACGGCGAATTTTCCGTCAATGTCTTTTAATATTTCTGTCATTTAAGCACAAATAAAAGGATTTGTCAATGGGTATTTTTCATAAATCAGAAAAACATTTGTATTTCACAGAAAAACATTTGACTTTTTGTCGCATTCATGGTAAAGTAGCTACGATATTGAAAAAGGCTTTGACGAAGACTGCCAGACAAGCGCGATCTTCAGAGAGTTGGCGTGAGGTGCGAGCCAACGGTCGTCTGTCAAATGGCGCATCACTTCCGAGCCGGAAGACCCAACGGCAACGCCCAGTAGGTTTTCCCGTTTGCCCGCGTTAAGGGATAGGACTTACTGGAGTCTGAAGTGGCGGCGCTTGGCCGCAATTTGAGTGGTACCGCGGGTGGATTCTCGTCTCAAGCTTTTGGCCTGAGGCGAGTTTTTGTTTCAACGGGGCCGCCAAAATTTCGACCATGGGTCGGGAAAGGATGAATCGTGATGACCAACCAATCTACTGCCAACCAACTGAAGGAGATCGCCCTGCGAATTCGCGAAATGCGGGAAATTCTGGGCTACAGCATGCAGAAGATGGCGGATCTGACAGAAGTTTCTGCGGATACCTACCGTCAGTATGAAGCCGGCAATGTGGATCTGCCTTTTACCTTTATGCACAAATGTGCCAAGGTGTTTGGTCTGGAAATTACCGACCTTTTGGAAGGCCATAGCGCAAAGCTTTCCGGCTATACAGTTACCCGCAAGGGCAAGGGTCTTGTGACTGCCAGTGAGGACGGTATCACCATTCAGGATATGGCGCCCATGTTCCGCAGTAAGCTGGCGACACCTTATTGGGTCACCTATCAGTATTCTGCGGAGCTGCAAAATCTGCCTATCCACACCACCACCCATACCGGTCAGGAATTTGATCTGGTGATCAAGGGTGCTATGCGCATCAAGGTGGGCGACCGGGAAGAAGTGCTTCGGGAAGGCGACAGCATCTTCTACAAATCCTCCACGCCCCACGGCATGATCGCCGTTGACGGGCAGGACTGTGTATTCCTTGCCATGATCATGGCAAGTGACACCACCGACCAGCCTCTTTACATCGGCAAGAGCCATCAGGAGAAGAACGCAAAGCCTCTGCTGTGCGAGAAATTTGTGCAGGCCCAGGAGGACGGGCGCGGCGCGCTCACCGGCATTTCCTTCATGGATGAGGAAACCTATAACTTTGCATTCGATACGGTGGATGCTATCGCACGCCGTGAGCCGGACAAGCTGGCAATGGTACATATTGCAAATGATATGACCGAGCGCCGGTTCACCTTTAAGGATATCAAGGATGCTTCTTCCCAGAGCGCTAACTACTTTAAGTCCCTGGGTATCAAGCGGGGCGACCGGGTCATGCTGGTGCTGAAGCGCCACTACCAGTTCTGGTTTGCCATTTTGGGTCTGCACAAGCTGGGCGCCATTGCCATCCCCGCAACCAACCAGCTGATGGAGCATGACTTTACATACCGCTTCGAGGCAGCAGGCGTCAGTGCGGTGCTGTGTACTGCCGACGGCGATACTGCGCAGCAGATCGAGCTGGCGGAAAAGAGCAGTAATTTGAATCTGACTAAGATCCTGGTTGGCGGCAGCCGCGAGGGTTGGCACGATTACGACAAGGAATACGGCCTGTTCAGCCGCCGTTATACCCGTACCGAGGATGCGCCCTGCGGCTCAGACCCCATGCTGATGCTCTTCACCTCCGGCACTACCGGCTATCCCAAGATGGCCATGCATTCTTATAAATACGCGTTGGGTCACTACGTCACCGCCAAGTACTGGCATCTTTGCGAGCGTGACGGCCTGCACTTTACTATTTCCGAGACCGGCTGGGGCAAGGCCCTTTGGGGCAAGCTCTACGGCCAGTGGCTGTGCGAGGGCGCGGTGTTTACTTACGACTTCGACCGTTTCGATGCGGAGAAGATCCTGCCCATGTTCAAAAAGTACAACATCACCACCTTCTGTGCACCGCCTACCATGTACCGCATGCTCATCAAGCAGGATCTGAGCAAGTACGACCTGAGCTCCATCCACCATGCCACTACCGCCGGCGAGGCGCTGAATCCCGAGGTCTTCTACCAGTTTGAGAAGGCCACAGGCCTGCGGATTGCTGAGGGCTTCGGCCAGACTGAAATGACCCTGGGTATCGCAAACCTGCAGGGCACCATGCTCAAGCCCGGCGCAATGGGCAAGCCTGTTCCCGGCTACGGCATCGACCTTGTGGACAGTGACGGAAACCCGGTGGCGGACGGTGTCAACGGCGAGATCGTTATCCGTACCGATCCCAAGCCCACCTGCGGTGTCTATCTTGGCTATTACCGCAATCAGGAAGCTACCGACAATGTGTGGCATGACGGCATGTATCACACCGGCGACCTTGCCTGGCGTGATGAAGACGGATATTATTGGTATGTGGGCCGTGCGGACGATGTGATCAAGTCCTCCGGCTACCGCATTGGACCCTTTGAGATCGAGTCTACCATTATGGAGCTGCCTTATGTTTTGGAATGCGGCGTCTGCGCCGCGCCGGATGAGGTTCGCGGCCAGGTGGTCAAGGCTTGCATCGTTCTTGTTCCCGGCAAGGAGGGAACAGAGGAGCTGAAGAAGGAGATCCAGACCTACGTTAAGCTCCATACCGCACCTTATAAGTATCCCAGAATCGTGGAGTTCCGCCAGGAGCTTCCCAAGACTATCAGCGGCAAAATTATGCGTAATAAGCTGTAAGGAGTCATTATGAACGAAATGGACATTAAGACCCGGGAAGTTGCGAAACGTATCCGGGAGCTGCGTGAGGTCACCGGCTTTACCATAGAAGAAATGGCGAAGCGCACCGGTATCACGGCAGAAGAATATGCTGCGTGCGAAGCAGGCGAGCGAAATCTCAGTATTGCGTTCCTGTATCGGTGTGTGCTGATCTTCGGCGTGGACTTTTCTGACCTTTTGGAAGGCCGCAGCCCCAAGCTGCGTTCCTACGCCCTGACTAGAAGAGGAGAGGGCCAGCGCATTGAAGAAGCCCATCACATGATCGGCTATAACCTGGCGCCGGATTTCCGCAACCGTATCGCCTTGCCCCTTTATATGGAGGTGGGCTACCGCCCCGGCGCAGAGGACGAGCCTATCGAGCTGGTCACCCACGAGGGCCAGGAATGTGACATCGTCATCCGGGGTCATTTGAAGATCCAGATCGGCGGTCACAGCGAAGTGCTGCACCCCGGCGACTGTATTTACTACGATTCCCCCACGCCCCACGGCATGATCGCCGTGGACGGCGAGGACTGCGCTTTCTATGCCATTGTTTTGAGCAATTCCGCCGCCCGTGAGGGCGAGCAGGCAGCCGCGGTGGCGACCCCCGGCGCAAAGCAAGCTGCGCCCGAAAAGCGCAAGCGTGTCTATCACAAATTCATCACTCCCACCGTGGAAGACGGCAAGCTGACGAGGATCGCCTTCCAGAGCGAAGAGAAATTCAATTTTGCCTTCGACATCGTGGACGAGCTGGGCAGCACCAAGCCGGAGAAGCTGGCAATGCTCCATGTTTCCGAGGACGGCACAGAGCACCGCTTCACCTTCCAGGATATGAAGAAGGAATCCGCAAGAGCTGCCAACTACTTTAAGTCTCTGGGCATCCAGCGGGGCGACCGGGTGATGCTGGTGCTGAAACGCCATTATCAGTTCTGGTTTGCCATTTTGGGTCTGCATAAGCTGGGCGCTATCGCGATCCCGGCCACCAATCAGCTGCTGGAGAAGGATTTTACCTACCGTTTCGCGGCGGGCAATGTCAAAGCGATCCTGTGCACCGCCGACGGCGAGGTGGCAGATGCGGTGGACGAGGCCGCGGCCAAGAGTCCGAGCCTACAGCATAAGATCCTTGTGGGCGGCAGCCGTGAGGGCTGGCATGACTTTAACGAGGAGTATACTCTGTTCAGCTCCCACTTTGCAAGAGCAGAGGATGCGCCTTGCGGCTCAGACCCCATGCTCATGTTCTTCACCTCCGGCACCTCCGGCTATCCCAAGCTGGCGGCACACAATTATAAGTACCCTCTGGGTCACTTTATTACCGCAAAATACTGGCACTGCGTCAATCCTGAGGGATTGCACCTGACCATTTCCGATACCGGCTGGGCAAAGTCCTTGTGGGGCAAGCTTTACGGTCAGTGGCTGTGTGAGGCGGCGAACTTTGTCTACGACTTTGACCGCTTCGATGCGGAAAAGATCCTGCCTATGTTCGCCAAATATCAAATCACCACCTTCTGCGCGCCGCCTACCATGTACCGGATGCTGGCCAAGCAGGATCTCAGCCGCTTCGACCTTTCTTCCATCGAGCATGCTTCCACCGCCGGCGAGGCGCTGAATCCCGAGGTCTACCGCCAGTTCCAGAAGGCGACCGGTCTGGACATTATGGAGGGCTTCGGCCAGTCCGAAAGTACCCTCATCATCGGCAATCTCAGCGGTCACGATCACAAGCTTGGCTCTATGGGCAAGCCTGTACCGCTGTATAATGTCCACCTGCTGGATCCCGACGGCAACGAGGTGGCTCCCGGCGAAAACGGTGAGATCTGTATCGACATTTCCGGCGGTCTGCCCTGCGGTCTGGCCTATGCTTACGAGGGCAACGAAGAGGTCACCAAGGAGACTTGGCGTGACGGCTTCTACCACACCGGCGACCTGGCCTGGAAGGATGAGGACGGCTTCTATTGGTACGTGGGCCGTGCCGACGATGTGATCAAGTCCTCCGGCTACCGGATCGGACCCTTCGAAATCGAAAACGTGATCATGGAGCTGCCTTACGTGCTGGAATGCGGTGTTTCCGCTGCCCCGGACGAGGTCCGCGGCCAGGTGGTCAAGGCAAGTATCGTGCTGGTCAAGGACTTCAAGGGCACAGACCAGCTGCGTAAAGAGATCCAGAACTACGTCAAGAGCAGAACTGCTCCCTATAAATACCCCAGAATCGTGGAATTCCGGGAGAGCCTGCCCAAGACCACCAGCGGCAAGATCATCCGTAAGCTGCTGTAACATAGGAGCGCGCTATGGAGCATAAACGACTGACGCTGTTTGCCGGCCATTACGGCAGCGGAAAAACAAATATCGCCGTAAACTATGCGCTCCGTTTGGCACAGGAGGGAAAGAAGGTCTGCATTGCGGATCTGGACATTGTCAACCCCTATTTCCGCACCAAAGACAGCGCAAAGGAGCTGGAAGCAGCCGGCGTAGAGCTGATCTCTCCCCAGTTTGCCAACACCAACGTGGATCTGCCTGCACTTCCGGCGGAGGCGTACCGCTTGGTGGAGGACAAAAGCTGCTACAGCATCATGGACATCGGTGGCGATGACCGGGGCGCATACGCCCTGGGGCGCTACACTCCATTTATTCTGGAGGAGGACAACTACCGCATGGTCTTTGTTGCCAACTGCTACCGGCCACTTACCCGAACGCCGGAGGAAGCACTGGAAGTGATGCATGAGATCGAAGCTGCCTGTGGCCTGCGCTTTACCTGCATCGTCAACAACGCAAACTTAGGTCACGAGACCACGCCGGAAACGGTGCTGGAATCTTTAGACTATATTTTGACACTTTCCGAAATTTCCGGCTTGCCAATTTTCGCACATACTGCTAAAATAGATGTCGCAGAAAAACTGCAAGGACGGCTTGCGCCGCTCCTGCCCCTGCAGCTGCAGGAAAAATACTTTGACTTACCGTCTCAGAAGCCGAACAACCGGCCTCTGTGGGGATAATCCAGCAAATCACCGAGGAGGAATCTTTTATGGCAAAAGTTACATTTCTGACAGATCTGTGCAAAGGCTGCGGTCTGTGTGTCAATGCCTGCCCCAAAGGCTGCCTGACTATCGCCTCTGACAAGATCAACAAGAAAGGCTATTCTCCTGCTGTGATGGTGGATCAGGATAAGTGCATCGCCTGCGCATTCTGCGCGACAATGTGCCCCGACTGCATCATCACCGTGGAAAAGTAAGGAGGCATACATATGGCACAAAGAGTACTTATGAAGGGCAACGAGGCCATCGCAGAAGCTGCGATCCGCGCCGGTTGCCGCCACTATTTCGGCTATCCCATTACTCCCCAGACGGAGATCGCTGCGTATATGGCAAAGAAAATGCCCAAGATCGGCGGCGTGTTCCTCCAGGCGGAAAGTGAGATCGCGTCCATTAACATGGTCTACGGCGCGGCCGCTGCCGGCATGCGTGTTATGACCTCCTCCTCCAGCCCCGGAATCTCCCTGAAGGCAGAGGGCCTGAGCTATATCGCAGGCTCCGATGTCCCTGCTTTCGTTGTTAACGTGCAGCGCGGTGGCCCGGGTCTGGGCGGCATTCAGCCGAGCCAGTCCGACTATTTCCAGGCCACCAAGGGCGGCGGTCACGGCGACTACCGCATGATCGTTCTGGCGCCTGCTTCCGTTCAGGAAATGGCAAGCTTGACCATCAAGGGCTTCAATCTGGCGGACAAGTATCTTATGACCGCTATGATCCTGGCAGACGGCACCATCGGTCAGATGATGGAGCCCATTTCCTTCGAGGATGCCGAGATCGAGACCTATGAAAAGCCCTGGGCGCTTACCGGCACGAACTGTGAGCGTAAGCATAACATCGTCAATTCTCTTTACCTAAAGCCCGATGAGCTGGAGGTCAAGAACTTCCAGCGCTACGAGCGGTATAAGCTGGTGGAAGAGAGCGAGCCCATGTGGGAAGAGTACATGATGGAAGACGCTGAGTATTGTGTCGTTGCCTTCGGTATCGCTTCCCGTGTGGCGAAGAATGCGGTGGCGGCTGCCAGAAAAGAGGGCATCAAGGTGGGATTGATTCGTCCCATCACCCTGTGGCCCTTCCCCAAGAAGGCGCTGGCAAAGGCTGCCGAGCAGGTCAAGGGCTTCATCAGCGTGGAGCTGAACATGGGTCAGATGATCGAAGACATCAAGCTGTACACCGGCTGCAAGAAGCCTGTTGGCCTTTGCAACCGCTGCGGCGGCATGATCCCCAGCCCCGACGAGGTGCTGGATGCCATCCGCAAGGCACAGAAAGGAGAGTACTGATATGGCAGTTGTGTTTCAGAAACCCAAGGCGCTGACCGATGCAGTGCTCCACTATTGCCCCGGCTGCCCCCATGGTATTATCCACCGTCTGGTGGCAGAAGCCATTGATGAATTGGGCATCGAAGGCAAGACCATCGGTGTTGCCCCCGTTGGCTGCGCCGTTATGGCATATGTTTATTTTGCCTGTGACATGATCGAGGCTGCCCATGGCCGCGCGCCCGCTACCGCAACCGGCATCAAGCGCTGCCGTCCCGACAATATCGTCTTTACTTATCAGGGTGACGGCGATCTGGCTTCCATCGGCATGGCAGAAACTGTCCATGCTGCCGCCAGAAACGAAAATATCACCATCATTTTCGTCAACAATGCCATTTACGGCATGACCGGCGGTCAAATGGCACCCACCAGCCTGCCCGGACAGGTGACCCAGACCTCTCCTTACGGGCGCGACGTGAAGCATTGCGGCTGGCCCATTAAGGTCTGCGAAATGCTGGCAACTCTGGAAGGTCCTGAGTACATCACCCGTGTAGCTGTGAACAATGTTAAAAATGTCAAGAACGCCAAGAAGGCCATCAAGAAGGCTTTCGAAAACCAGATCCAGGGCAAGGGCTTCAGCCTTGTGGAAGTGGTTTCCGCTTGCCCCACCAACTGGGGCATGACTCCCCAGAAGGCTCTGGAGTGGGTGGAAAGCGATATGCTGCCTTACTATCCCATCGGCGTTTATAAGGACAGAACCGCTGCAAAGGAGGCTGAGGCAAAATGAAAACTACTCAGATCCTGATCGCAGGCTTCGGCGGACAGGGCATCCTGTTTGCCGGCAAGTTTCTAGCCTACAAGGGACTGACGGAAGAAAAGCAGGTCTCCTGGCTGCCTTCTTACGGTCCGGAGATGCGTGGCGGTACGGCAAACTGTAACGTGGTTTTGTCCGAAACCCCCATCGGCTCTCCTATTATCACCGATCCCGATGTGCTGATCGCCATGAACCTGCCCTCTTTGCAGAAGTATATCGGCACTGTCGTCCCCGGCGGTCAGGTGTATGTGGATTCCGCCCTCATTGATGTGAAAGTGGAGCGTGAGGATGTAGAGGTTTTCTACATCCCCGCTACCCAGATGGCAAAGGATGCCGGCATCGCCACCCTTGCCAATATGATCATTGTGGGCTCTCTGCTGCAGAATCACCCCGAGCTGTCCTTTGAGGGAACAGATGCGGTGGTGGAGCAGCTGGTGCCCCTCAAGAAAGCCGCTCTGGTGGAGCTGAACAAAAAGGCTCTGCAGTTGGGCAAAGAATATAAGGCTTAAAATTACATAAGGAGGAAATTTATATGAATGCAATGACCGAAATGAGCAACTACCGTCATGAGAAGGTTTTGTTCATCAACAACGAAAAGGCCGGCCTGAAGGCTATCATCGCCGTCCACAATACCAATCTGGGCCCCGCCATCGGCGGCTGCCGTCTGTTCCCCTACGCTTCTTACGACGATGCTCTGTTCGACGTTCTGCGTCTGTCCCGCGGCATGTCCCACAAGAATGCAGTTGCCGGTCTGCCCCACGGCGGCGGCAAGGGCGTCATCATCGCTGATCCCTCCCAGAAGACCGAGGCTATGTTTGAAGCTTTCGGCGAAGCTGTCAACAATCTGGGCGGCGACTACATCACCGCTGAAGACGTCAACACCACCTGCGACGATGCCATGGTCATGCTGCGCAAGACCAAGCACATCTGCGGTCTGTCCATGAACTCCGGTGACCCCTCTCCCTTCACCGCCCGCGGCGTGTGGCAGGGCATCAAGGCTACCGCCAAGGTGGCTCTGGGCCGTGACGATCTGGAAGGCGTGACCATCGCCGTGCAGGGTCTGGGCAAGGTCGGCTATGACCTGTGCCGTCTGCTGCATGAGTCCGGCGCAAAGCTGATCATTGCCAACCGCAGCAACAAGGCTATGGCCCAGAAGGCTATGGAAGAGTTCGGCGCTGTGATCGTTCCCACCGAGGAGATCTATGCTCAGGAATGCGACATCTTCTCTCCCAACGCAATGGGCGCAATCCTGAACCCCACCACCATCGCTCAGCTGAAGTGCAAGGCTGTTGCCGGTGGCGCTAACAACCAGATCCTGGACGACGCTTCCGGCGTCATGCTGAAGCAGAAGGGTATCTTCTATGCTCCCGACTTCGTCATCAACGGCGGCGGCGTTATCAACGCAGCAGCAGAGGTGGACGGCCCCTACAACAAGGATGCCGTTCTGGCGAAGGTGGATAACATCTACAACTCCATCGAGCACATTCTGTCCGAGTCCAAGACCACCGGCGAGCCCGAGGGCGTTATCGCTACTCGCTATGCCGAGTCTCTGATCTATCGCTAAATAGTGTCGTAGGGGCGATTCATGAATCGCCCGCAAAAAAAGCCGACAGGTTATGCACCTGTCGGCTTTTTCATTTGTGATGCGTTACAAATTCAGTATGTTTTCCGCAGTAATGTGGGCGATCTGCTCAAATTCGCTATCCGTCAGCTTCAGCCGGAGGAAGCGCTCCATTTCCGTCACCGGATTCCACATGGGGAAATCGCTGCCGTAGACAAAACGCTGCGGGCCGTAATGGCGGATGTATTTTTCCGCCACACCCTCGTCCATAAGCATCAAAGAACTGGATACATCGAAAAAGCATTCTTTGCCTTTCAGCTCCTCTGCTGCGATGTCATACATGCTGTAGCCGCCAAAGTGCGCGGCGATGACCTGCAAGCGGGGGAACAGCTCCAAAACATGGCGCAGCCGGGCAGGGTGGGAGTAGTCAAACCGGGTATCGCCCATGTGTAAGATTACAGGCAGCCGATCCTGCAGCATTTCATACATGGGGAAAAGCCGGGGATCGTCGATGGAAAACACCTGAGAGTCCGGGTGGAGCTTAATGCCCCGCAGACCCTTGTCCATAATATACTGTACCTCACCGGACAGGTCATCCATAGCGGCGTGCACTGTGCCATAGCCGTAAAAACGGGATTGCAGCGCTACCTGTTCAAGGATGAAATCGTTAATGTGGCGGGTGCGGTCGGGATGTATGGCCACCGGCAGAATCACAAATTCATCCACACCTGCCCGGGTGCCGTAATCCACCAAAGTGGATACCTTGCCGTCCATGGCGTCCTCGCCCAAATGATAGAATTCCCGGATGCTGCTCGCGGCCTTGGGCGCGATGGCATCGGGGTAAACATGACAGTGAAAATCAATAAAATGCAAGTTTCTCGCCTCGGTTTTTTAAAATGCTGCGGCTATTATAGCATAGTCGCCGCAAATTGCAAGAAGCTGCCGAAAAAGATTGACAAGCAAAGGTTTTGATGCTATTTTTTGACTCAGAAGAGCCTTTGTGGAGGGGAAATATGATCCATTTGAATTACGCCGGCTGGACAGCGCAGATCTGCCCGGAATACGGCATGAACACAATTTCTTTGACATATCACAGCCAGCAGATCTTGCGCACGCCGTCATCCCCGGCGCTGCTGGAAGAGGATGCCTGTATTTACGGCACGCCCATGCTGCTGCCGCCCAATCGCACAGACGGTGGCTGCTTCGTCTTCGAGGGCGTTCGCTATGAGCTGCCCATCAACGATGCGGCAGGTGGCAACCACCTCCATGGCTTCCTCAATCGCACCGCCTTTGTCCTTGACGAGGTGGGCGAAAGCCGGGTTTCCGCCCACTATGAAAACGCCGGAGCGCTGTTTCCGTTCTGCTTCCGTATGGACGTAAAGCTGTGGCTGGACGACAAGGGTTACCATCAGCAGTTTGCCGTTACCAATACCGGCAAGCAAAATATGCCGCTGACCTTTGGTATCCATACGAATTTTGCGGAAAAAGACCGGTTTTTCGCGCCGCTGGGTCAACGTCATGAAAAGACCGGGCGCCATATTCCCACGGGAAAGCTGTTGCCGCTTGATGAAAGAGAAAAGGCGATGTGCACCGGTTTCGCTCCGGACGGAAAGGCTATTTCCGGCTTTTACACCGCTGCCGGACACACCGCCGGTATCGGCAGCTTCTATTACCATGTTTCTCCCAACTTTGACCAATGGATCCTGTGGAACGGCGGCGGAAAGGCAGGCTTTGTGGCCATTGAGCCACAGTGCGGCGCTGTCAACGCCCTGAATTCCGGTGACGGTCTGAAGATCCTTGCTCCCGGACAAACCGAGGTATTTACTACCTGTATTAGTCCTTGCGCCGCAATTTGACTTTCCCGTGTGCCCATGATATGATAGGAGCAACAAAATCGGAGGAAAAAGCATGCAGTTTTTGTTTATGTGTTTGTTTTCACTGGGGATCGTTGCGGCAGACCAGCTTACCAAATATTTGACCGTGACCCATATTCCGCTGTACGGAAAAGCGCCGCTTTTGCCCGGCGTGGTGCAGCTGACTTACGTGCAAAACACAGGCGCAGCCTGGTCAATTCTGAGCGGCCAGCAATGGCTGTTTGTGCTGATCTTTCTGGTGCTGACGGCGCTGCTGCTGTGGGAATATTTCAAAAAGCCCCTGCCCTTTACCCGTCTGGAGCGCTGGCTGCTGGCGGCGGTCTACGGCGGCGGTCTGGGCAATATGATCGACCGGGTGCGGCTGGGTTATGTGGTGGACATGATCGAGACCCAGTTTATGCAGTTTCCTGTTTTCAATGTGGCGGATATTTTTATCTCCTGCGGCTGCGTGCTGCTGATCGTTCACCTGGTTTTCTTCAACAAGTCGTTCTGGAAGGATGAAAAGCATGACACTTTGGGCTGATATACCTGGCGAGCGTCTGGATGCCTTTCTGGCACGCAGCGTGCCGGAGCTGACCCGCAGCGCCGCCCAGAGGCTGCTGGAGGAAGGCTGCGTCCTGCGCAACGGCAAGCCGGGCAAAAAGAATGACCGTCTGGAGCCGGGAGATGAGATCTGCGTAACGATCCCCGAACCCAAGGAAGTAGACATTCTCCCCACCGAAATGCCCCTGGACATCGTCTACGAGGACGAGGACGTGCTGGTGATCAACAAGCCCAAGGGATTGGTGGTGCATCCGGCTGCCGGGCACCAAAATGACACCCTGGTCAACGGCCTTTTGCATGCTATGGGTGATGAACTGTCCGGTATCAACGGCGAGCTGCGCCCGGGCATTGTCCACCGCATTGACAAGGATACCTCCGGTCTTCTGGCGGTGGCAAAAAATGACCTTGCCCATGTTGTGCTGGCGAGCCAGCTGAAGGACCATTCCATGGCCCGGACTTACGATGCCATTGTCTGCGGCTCGTTCCGGGAAGACAGCGGCACAGTGGATGCGCCCATCGGCCGCCACCCTACAGACCGGAAGAAAATGTGCGTTACGCAACGCAATTCCAAGGAAGCGGTCACCCATTGGGAAGTGGTGAAGCGCTACCGTGGCTATACCCATATCCGCTGTCGGCTGGAAACCGGCAGGACCCACCAGATCCGTGTCCACATGGCCCACATTGGCCACCCCATTCTGGGCGACACGGTCTACGGACACAAAAGCAAGGAGCTGGGGCAGGAGAGCCAGTGCCTCCATGCCGGTGCGCTGTGCTTTTCCCACCCTCGCGACGGACGACCCGTCATGGTTTTTGCGCCGCTGCCGGCGTATTTCCAAGAGGTATTGGACAAACTGGAAAGGATGTTATAATGGGCCTTTACGATGATGTTCTCCTGACGGTGGATTTTGACCGTACCATGTCCGCACCGGACAGCTCGATTCCGGAGCGAAACCTGAAGGCAGTCCGCTTTTTTATGGAAAACGGCGGCGCTTTCACCATGAATACCGGCCGCACCACCAACAATTTCCGCAAACAAATGGAGATAATCCCGGTCAATGCCCCGTTTTTGCTGTATAACGGCAGCGCAGCTTACCATAACGGAAAGCTGGTCAACTGCGTGGAGATCGATCTGCCCATGTGGGATACCTTGCTCGAGATCCACAATGCCTTTCCTCACATGAATCTGGAGATCCACGGCGCCGAGAATCATTACCTTGTTGAGCCTACGCCGGAGTATATCCGGTTTTATGAAGCCGCCGGCTGGAGCTACCGGATTGCCGTTCCCGGCAGCGATGTGGGCCCGTTTTTGAAGTTTGCCGTGTTT
Organism: Faecousia sp.; assembly: GCA_045541695.1. GTDB lineage: Bacteria > Bacillota > Clostridia > Oscillospirales > Oscillospiraceae > Faecousia. The sequence goes on along the minus strand of JAZQJO010000014.1, from coordinate 608 downwards.
GGAAATCCCGGCAACAACAGCTTTGCGGATCTGTACACCGCAACGCCGGAGGAGCTGGCGCAATTTGCCGAGATCGAGGCCTTTATGCGGCAGCGCTTCGGCGATAAGCTGGAGATCTTCCGTCCTGCGCCCCGGATATTGAATGTTCATGCCAAGGGCGTGTCCAAGATCAAGGCTGCCCGCCGGCTGCAAAAGGAGCTGGGGAAGAAGATCCTGGTGTGCGCAGGCGATGCGGAAAACGACATTCCCATGCTGGATGGGGCAGATTATGCTTTCTGCCCTGCCGACGGCGTGGTGGCGGAAAGATACCCCAATGTATGCTGCTGCGCCGAGGGTGCGGTGGCGGATGTGATTTACAAAAAAATCCCGGAGATTCTGGGATTCAGTCTTGACAATCCGGAATAAGTATGCTAATATCTTATGGCTGAATCCGTTCGGACAGAGGGATCTGCGGGTGTAGTTCAATGGTAGAACACCAGCCTTCCAAGCTGGATACGCGGGTCCGATTCCCGTCACCCGCTCCATAGAAATGCGCCAGTAGCTCAGCAGGATAGAGCAACTGCCTTCTAAGCAGTAGGTCGGGGGTTCGAATCCCTCCTGGCGTGCCA
>JAZQJO010000013.1:0-4171 GCA_045541695.1 Faecousia sp. | reverse complement strand
TCCGTTAAACCCATGTGCGAAAAGTGCAAGATCATCAAGCGCAAGGGTCGCGTTATGGTAATTTGCGAAAACCCCAAACACAAGCAGAGACAAGAAGTCGGAGGCCAAGCGGTCTTAGGAAGACAAGACTCACTGACAACTCCTTGGCTCACAGAACGACATGGCTACGATCCGACTTATTAGCCTTGTCTCTGCTTGTGTTTGGGGTTTTCGCAAATTACCATAACGCGACCCTTGCGCTTGATGATCTTGCATTTTTCGCACATGGGTTTAACGGACGGTCTTACTTTCATACTGTTTAACCTCCATATAATGTCTTTACTTGCTTCTCCAGGTGATCCGGCCTTGGGTCAGATCATAAGGAGACATTTGAACGGTTACCTTGTCACCGGGCAAGATCTTGATAAAATTCATTCTGAGCTTGCCGGAAATGTGTGCCAGAATTGAGTGCCCGTTGCCAATGTCAACGGTGAACATAGCATTCGGCAGTGCATCGGTTACGATGCCCTCAATCTCGATTACGTCGTCTTTTGCCAAGTTGTTACCCTCCCAGGTTGTTACTTTGCATGTTCTGGCTGATATATGCCAGATCTCTTCGTAATTCGCTGTTGAGCACTTTGTCGCCAAGCCGAAGCTTTTCGGCGACTCTGGTCTCAGAGCGAAGGACCTTTTGTATGTGCCTGCGCTTTTTCCGCTTAGGCTTATCCAGCGTTCGGTCCTTTCCATTTGCAAGGATCAGATAAACGGAGTCCGTTCCGATCACATAGAACAGTTTGCCGCTGTCCCTGCCGGCTGTGGACATTACCACATCCGAAATGTTAAAATCCGATATTCGTTCTGGGTCCATAGTTAAAGTCCTTCGGCGACGGTGAGTATTTCCGGCTCGCCGTCGGTGATGAGTACAGTATTTTCATAATGGGCCGAGAGCTTTCCATCTGCCGTAACAGTTGTCCAGCGATCCTCCAGAACACCCACATGCGGAAGCCCCGCATTGACCATCGGTTCGATGGCAAGGGTCATTCCCCGGAGTAATCTGGGACTCGGTCCTCTCCGTTCAGTGACGAAATTCGGCACCTCCGGATCCTCATGCAGCTGTGCGCCCACGCCGTGACCTACGAAAGCGCGAACAACTGAAAAACCGTTAGACTCCACATACGTCTGAATGGCGTGGGAGATATCTGACACTCTGTGCCCTCTTGTTGCAAAGCGGATGCCCTCATAGAAGCTCTGCTTTGTAACATCAATCAGCTTTTGGGCCTCAGCGCTGATAGCACCACAGGGAAAAGTAGCTGCGCAATCTCCATGAAAACCCTGGTAATAAGCGCCCACATCCACGGACACGATATCCCCGTCTTTCAGGACGTAATCGCCCGGAATTCCGTGAATAACCGTATTGTTGACCGAGATGCATGTACTTGCAGGGAAGCCGTGATAATTCAGGAACGACGGTTTAGCGCCCTGAGCCACGATAAAATCGTGGACGGCTTTGTCGATCTGCTTCGTTGTTACGCCGGGTCTTACCATTTCCCCTGCCAAAGCACGGGCTGCCGCGGTAATCTTACAGGCCTGGCGCATGGATACAAGCTCACGTTCATTTTTGATTGCTATCATACCGTTTCCCCTATTGCCACAAGGATGTCCCGATTGGCGTCTTCGATGGATTGCTCACCGTGAACAAGCCGGAGCTTGCCACGCTTGGCGTAAAAGTCCTTCAGCACTTCCGTTTGCTTATGATATACCATCAAGCGACGATGCACCGTTTCCAGAGCATCATCCTTGCGGGTCATAAGCGCACTTCCGCAGGAATCGCAAACGCCTTCGGTTTTAGGGGGATTGGCAACAATGTGATAGCTGGCACCGCAGCCGGTGCAGACTCTGCGACCGGTCATCCGGCCTTCGATCACGCTGTCGTCAATCTCAATGGAAATCACATGGTCGAATTCCAGACCGCGCTTTTCCAGAGCCTCAGCCTGAGGCAGTGTGCGGGGCACACCGTCCAGGATATAGCCATGTTCGCAGTCGGGCCGGCTGACCCGTTCCGCAACGATGTCCAAAATGACATCGTCGGGAACCAGGTTGCCTTCTTCCATGATTTTCTTAACTTTCTGCCCCAACTGAGAGCCATTTGCCATAGCCTCACGGAGCATATTCCCGGTTGAAATGGCGGGGATGGAGAGCTGCTTTGTCAGCAGTTCAGCTTGTGTCCCCTTACCGGCGCCGGGCGCGCCCAGTAGGATCAATTTCATCCTGCCATGCCTCCTGATTTAATCCAGGAATCCCTTATAGTGCCGCATCAGCATCTGTGCCTCCAGAGCCTTCACAGTTTCCAGCGCAACGCTGACAACGATGATGACGGAGGTGCCGCCGATTGCCAAATACTCGATCTCAGTAATGAAATTGCCGGCAATGATGGGCAGCAGAGCAACGATGCCCAGATAAACAGCACCAAAGATGATGATCTTGTTGATAACCTTCTTAATGAAATCGGAGGTGGGCTTGCCGGGACGGAAGCCGGGAATGAAACCGCCGTTCTTCTTAAGGTTGTTAGCGATCTCAACGGGATCATACTGAGTGCTTGCATAGAACCAGCTGAAGAAGAAGATCAGCAGGAAGTAAAGTGCAGCATAGATCCAGCTGTTGGGGCTAAACAGGTTGTCGTACCACCAGTTGCCGGAATTGGCATTGATACCCATAAAGGCGCAGATGGTAGCGGGCAGAGAAGCAATGGACTGGGCGAAAATGATAGGCATAACACCGGACATTGCAACCTTGATGGGCAGATTGGTGTTCTGGCCGCCGTAGACCTTACGGCCAACGACGCGCTTAGCGTACTGAATGGGGATACGGCGCTCAGCGTCGTTAGCAAACAGGATAAGAACGATCAGTGCAGCCATGCCGACCACGACAATGATGATCTGCCACCACTCCATAGTCAAGGTAGTACCCAGCATACCGGGCAGTCTGCAGATGATATTGGCAAACAGGATCATAGAGATACCGTTGCCGATACCGTGCTGCGTGATCTGCTCGCCCAGCCACATAACAACAGTAGAACCTGCAGCGAAAGCCAGAATAATGACAAATGCAGCCAGGACGCTGGTGTCGGTAAGCAGGCCGTTGGCGCTGAGCATCATGTAATATGCCCAACCCATCAGCAGACCCAGTCCGACGGTAGTGAAGCGGGTGATCCGTTCGATCTTCTTCTTGCCTTCCTCGCCGCCATCCTTACTCAGGCGCTCCAATGCGGGAATCGCAATGGTCAGCAGCTGGATGATGATGGAGGAGTTAATGTAGGGCTGGATTGCCAGCGCCAGAACGGTTGCCTGAGAGAAGGCAGAGCCGGACATGGCGTTGTACAGGCCCAGAATAGTGGTGGACAAAACCGAATCAAAGTAGCTGCCCAGTGCACTAACATTGATGAAGGGTACCGGAATAACGTTACCGATACGATACAGCAACATGATCAAAATGGTGAAGATCAGTTTCTTGCGCAGCTCGGGGATGGCCCAAGCATTTCGAAGAGTCGTAAACACTTAAACCACCTCGGTCTTTCCGCCTGCCTGCTCAATTTTTTCTTTTGCAGACTCAGAGAAAGCCGCTGCCTTAACAGTAAGTTTCTTGGTCAAGGTACCGTTAGACAGGACCTTCAGGCCGTAGGGGCAGTCGGAAAGGATGCCCTTCTCGATCAGGGCGGCAGCGTCAACGACGGCGCCGTCTTCAAAGCAATTCAGCACTGCAACGTTCACAGCGGTGAGAGGCTTTGCGAAAATGTTGTTGAAGCCGCGCTTGGGGATGCGACGGGACAGAGGCATCTGACCGCCTTCAAAGCCAACGCGGACCTTGCCGCCGGAGCGAGCCTTCTGACCCTTGTGGCCACGGCCACCGGTCTTGCCGTTACCACTACCGTGGCCACGGCCCTTACGCTTGCCCTCAAAAGTAGAGCCAGCTACAGGAGAGAGTTCATGAAGCTTCATTATCTTGACCCTCCTTATTCAACTTCGGTAACCTGCAGCAGATAGCCGATCTTGGCGATCTTACCGCGGGTCTGGGTGTTGTCGGGCTGGATAGTGACCTGGCCGATCTTACGCAGACCCAGGGACTCAGCAGTTGCGATGTGCTTTTCCAGTCGAAGTCGGAGGCCAAGCGGTCTTAGGAAGACAAGACTCACTGA
>JAZQJO010000012.1:0-11810 GCA_045541695.1 Faecousia sp. | reverse complement strand
TCTGGAGCTGTCTTTTTGCTCCTCCAGCTCTTCTTTGGTCAGCAGCTTCTGCTTTGCCAGAATATCCAGGTCGATGAAATAGGGATTGCCAGCCACGGAAGAAGGCGACTGATAGGGGCTGTCGCCGTAGGAGGTGGGATTCAGGGGCAGGACCTGCCAGCATTTCTGACCGGTACAGTCCAGAAAATCAATGAAGTCATGGGCGCTTTTTCCAAAACTGCCGATGCCGTACTTGGACGGCAGGGAGCTTACGGGCATCAAAACGCCCGACTTATGGCGAAAGCCGAAATTCTTCGTATAGTCTGTCACGGTAAAACACCTTTCCTTGGATTTTACTCACACTATACCACGAAAAAAGGCTTCCGTCTAGCCGTGGAATTTATTCATAGGAAATTGACAGCCCCCTCAGACGAGGGGGCCGAATGATTTATTTTGCGTAATCTGCGCCATAAGCTTCCGCAACAGCAGCATGTGCAATCTGTTGCAGCAAAACGATCTTCTCTTCGCTCAGAGAATAAGCAGGACGGAAGGCATTGCCGATGCAGCTTTTCTGGGTCAACACCTCAAACCAAACGCAGGCATTCAGGTACTGACCGCCGCCGGCTTCGCCGTCGTGGATGTAGTCGGTCTCGCCGGCTGGGTTTTTGTTGCAAAGGGTGTCGCCGATCCGCTCGTCGGCTCTGGCAATCTGCCATGCATCGCCCACAGGAACACGGCTGACCTGATTTTCGTGGCAGATCTGGAATGCATTTTCCCGCACAATCTCATGGCGTTCATTTTGCTTTTCCGCGGAGTCGATCCAGCCTTGGGGGTTCAGATCGGTGCCGGTGAGATCCCGCGCCTGAGCAATCCAGGTTTGATGCCAGAACAACTGCGCATCAGGCTGCTGTTGCTTCACAAAGTCATATATCTGCTTAGCTCCCTTGTTGGTCAGCACATTTGCAATGGCAACGCTGGTATAAACCGAAGTGCTGTAGGCCTGCTGCAGGGATATGGCATCCCATTGCCGTTCCTCCAGTGCCATTTTTAAGGTCGTGTTGTCCGTTTCGATTCTCTTGCCGTTTTTGTCATGGATAATGTACTGCTTATAAGGAAGATCCTGTTCCAGATTTTCCACATGGGTCTGAATGGGGCAACCGGAAATGTACAGGTTAGCAACATACAGCTCCATGCCGGCAGCCTTGGCCATGGCATAAAGCTCATCGCACCAGTAATAACAGGAAGAGTTGCCGATAAGCAGAATGCTGCGAATCTCCTTACCCGCAGCGGGAATCACTTCATTTAATGCGTTGGTAGGCGCAGGGACCGTGGGCTCGCTTTCGGTCGGCACTGCCGGCGTGCAGGCAGAAAGGCCCATAGATGTCAACAACAGCATGGCTATAATCCCCTTTTTCATTGTTTTCTCCTTATTTTGCGTAATCTGCGCCGTAAAGGGCTGCCACCGCATCGTGCGCGATCTGCTGCAGCGCTGTGATCTTTTCCTCGCTCAAGCCGTAGTTGGGCCGGAAAGTGTTACCGATACAGCTTTTTTTCAGCAGCACCTCATACCAAACGCAAGCATTGAGATACTGTCCGCCGCCGGTGTCACCGTCGTGGGTGCCGTCGCCGCCGTCGGAAGCGCGGTTGCACAGCACGTCGCCGATCCGCTCATCGGCTCTTGCCAGCTGCCAGGCATCGCCTGTGGGGATCAAAGGCACGTTGTTTTCCTTACAAATAAGATTGGACGAATCCCGGATGACCTCATAGTTCAGCGTCTGTTTTTCCACGGTCAGCACCTGCTTTTCCGGGGGAACATCCGCATAGTTGGTTTCTTTGTTGTGGGGAGTGGGGTCGCCCAGGTAGCCAACCTGCTTTGCCCAGGTCTGATGCCAGAAGAAAATCGCATCGGGATGCTCCTGCTTCAACTCGTCATAAAGCTTTTTTGCAAAAGGATTACTCATAACGGTAACAGTCTTCAGGTCCACCGCCAACTCCGGCGGATAGTTCTGCTGCAGGGTAATCACATCCCAGGCTTTATCCTCCAGCGCCAGCTGGATGGTGGCATCATACTCTACTTTTTTGCCGTTTTTGTCATGGATGATGTACTGATATTGGGGCAAATAATCCTGTTTTGCCTGCAAATGCTCCGCCAGCTTGCCGCCGGATTTGTAGAGGTTGGCAACCACCAGCTCAATGCCGTCGGCCTTGGCGATCTCATAAAGCTCGTCACAGAAGAAAAAGCACAGAGAATTGCCGATCATCAAAATATTGCGTACGTTTTCGTTGCCCATTTCCATCGCGCTCCAATCCACAGTTGTATTCACCGGCTCGGTAGGCGCAGTTGCGGCAGTTGTTTCGCCGCCGCCCGCCGTAGGGACGCAGGCTGTCAGACCAAGCGCCAGCAAAAGCGCCAGCGCAATAAATTTCTTATTTCGCATAGTCTGCACCGTAGAGCTCCGCCACCACATTGTGGGCGATCTGCTGCAGAAGGATCACCTTTTCCTCGCTCAGGCCGTAGCCGGGACGGAAGGTATTGCCGATGCAGCTTTGCTGGGTCAGCACTTCGTACCAAACGCAGGCGTTGAGATACTGTCCGCCGCCCACTTCGCCATCGTGGATATAGTCGGTGTCACCGGAGGAATTTTTATTGCTCAGGGTGTGGCCGATCCGCTCGTCGGCGCGGGCGATCTGCCACGCATCACCCACAGGGATACGGTAGGCCTGGTTTTCATCGCACACATACATGGAGTTCTGGCGAATGACCTCGGCAATTTCGCTCTGCTTTTCTACCGTTTCGATCCGCTTTTCTTCCACGACCTCTGTTCCAGGGTAGCCCAGCTGGAATGCCCACATCTGCTGCCAGAACAGCAATGCGCCCGGCTGCTCCTGCTTCAGATAATCATAGATCTTCTTGGCATATCTGTTGGTAACGCCGTTGGCGACCTTCACGCTTTTTGCCACCAGAGGATCATAGTGCTGCTGCAGAGTAATGGCGTCCCACTGCCGCTCTGCCAGCGCTTCCTGGAGATTGATCTCATTGTCATAGACCGTTGTGCCCTGAACGGTGCGGACAGTATATTTGGTATAGTCCATTTTATACTCCATCTGCTCCACGTGCTTTTCCACACTGCAGCCGGAGATATACAGGTTTGCAATGATCATTTCAATACCGTCGGCTCTGGCGATCTCCAGAAGCTCATCGTTAAAGTAAGAGCAGTTGGAGTTGCCGATCATCAAAACGCTGCGGATCTCGGCGCCTGCCGGCGGCTCATAAATAGTCAGCTGGGGCTCGGTGGATGCTTCAGTAGGCGTTTCGGTAACGCCGGACTCAGCAGGCGTACAGGCCGCCAGGCTCAGCACAATGGCAAAAACCATCAACAAAACGGCAAATCTTTTCATAAAGCAAGCTCCTTTTTCGTTTCTTGGGGAAGGCTTTGTCCTCATTATACCGAAACTGTCATGGCAAATCAACACTTTTCTCTGTTGATTTCCCCTGCGGCCTGGATTATAATAAAGCTATCTTATGAAGCGGAGGAAACACTTATGAAAGATCCCAACTGCGGTTACTGCGCCGGTGGCGACGTGCTGGCCAAATTCGGCATCCCCATCTGCGACCTGCAGGTCAGCCAGCTGATCCTTTTCAAGGAGCAGTCCAAGCCCGGCCGTGTCATCGTCGCCTACAAAGACCATGTCAGCGAGCTGGTCAACATCAGCGAGGAAGAGCGCAACCTGTTTATGGCTGACGTCTGCCATGCTGCCAGCGCCCTGCACAAGGCATTCCATCCCGGCAAGGTCAACTACGGCGCATACGGCGACACCGGCTGCCATCTGCACATGCACCTGGTTCCCAAGTACGAGGGCGGCGACGAATGGGGCGGCACATTCCAGATGAATCCCGGCAAGGTCTACCTCACTGACGAGCAGTACGCCGAAATGATCCAAAAGATCAAGGACAATCTGTAAAAAAGGCCGCCCACAGGGTGGCCTTTTTAATGGAAAATTGAGAATGGAAAATTGAAAATTTCGGTGTCGCCGTTGGCGACGATTTGAATTATAGGGCGGAGCAAAAAGCCTTCTCCCCCAGCATGGGGGAGAAGGCTTTCGGGCAGCCTGTTGCAAAGAAAGAAAGCAGAGGAAAATCCTCTGCTTTCTTTTTATTTATGCTTATTTCTTGGCGACAGCTCTCTGGATCAGCTTGACCAGCTCCACAATGGGAATGACCAGGAAAGCCAGGCCAATGGCGATGCCGTACTCCAGCCAGCCGATGGTGGTAAAGCCGAAGGCATTGGCGATGAAAGGCACTTCAATGACCAGGGTGGTCAGCAGCAGGCTGCCCAGCATAGCTGCCCACAGGACCTTGTTGTGGCTGCGCAGGCTGAACACGCTCTTTCTCTGAGAGCGCAGGTTGAAGGAGTGGAAGATCTCACACATACTCATGGCAAGGAAAGCCATGGTCATGCCGTGGCCGGACACGCCCACGGTGGGGTCAACCAGATGTGCAAACCAGCCGGCGCCGTAAGCGGGAGAGAATTCCATAAAGCTGCCGATCAGGTAGGCTGCGATGGTGATAATGGTAACCAGAATGCCCTGATAGACCACGTCAAAGCCCAGACCGCCGGAGAAGATGCCGTCCTTGGAATCTCTGGGGGGACGGTTCATGGTGTCGGGCTCTGCATCTTCCATGCCCAGCGCCAGAGCCGGGAAGCAGTCGGTGACCAGATTGATAAACAGCAGGTGGACAGGGTTGAGCAGGGTGAAGCCGATCAGCGTTGCGCCGAAGACGCCCAGCACCTCACTCATGTTGGAGGCCAGCAGGAACTGGATGGCCTTGCGGATATTGTCATAGATCCGGCGGCCCTCGCCAACAGCGGAAACGATGGTGGCGAAGTTATCGTCAGCCAGCACCATATCGGCAACATTCTTGGTAACGTCGGTGCCGGTGATGCCCATGCCCACGCCAATGTCGGCGGACTTGATGGAGGGTGCGTCGTTGACGCCGTCACCGGTCATGGCGGTGATGCAGTTATTGGCCTTCCAGGCGGTAACGATGCGGGTCTTGTGCTCAGGCTGAACACGGGCGTACACGCCGTACTTCTTCACGAATTCCTGGATCTCCTCGTCGGAGATATTGTCCAGCTCAGCGCCGGTGATGGCTTCGGAAGCATCAGTAATGATGCCCAGCTCCTTGGCGATGGCCACGGCGGTATCCTTATGGTCACCGGTGATCATCACGGCACGGATGCCGGCGGAGCGGCACTCGTCAATAGCGGCCTTGACCTCAGGACGGACAGGGTCGATCATGCCGGTCAGACCGATGAAGATCAGATCCTTTTCCAGAGCCTCGGGAGAATTGTCAGCCGGCTTTTCGCTCCAATCGCGCTTGGCAGCTGCCAGTACCCGGAGCGCCTTGTCGGCCATGGCCTTGTTGGAAGCCATGATCTCGCTGCGCTTCTCCTCGGTCATGGGCTTGACTTCATTGCCGTCCAGCCAGTAAGCGCAGCGCTCCAGGATCACATCGGGGCCGCCCTTGGTATACTGAACGAACTTGCCACCCAGATCATGGATGGTGGACATCATCTTACGGCCGGAATCAAAGGGGGCTTCGTCCACACGGGGCGTTGCCTTTTCCATCTCAGCCTTGTGCAGGCCTACGGAATATGCGAAGTTGACCAGAGCGCACTCGGTAGGCTCGCCCTCGGCCTGGTTTTCCTCGTTGAGGTTTGCGTCGGAGCAAAGGGCCATAGCGGTAGCCAGCAGGTTGGTTTCACCCACATGGTCCACAACGGTCATCTTGTTCTGGGTCAGGGTGCCGGTCTTATCGGAGCAGATGACCTGGGTGCAGCCCAGAGTCTCCACAGCGGTGAGCCGGCGGATAACGGCATTGCGCTTGCTCATCTTGGTAACACCGATGGACAGAACAACGGTGACGACCGTCGCCAGACCCTCGGGGATGGCGGCAACTGCCAGAGAAACGGCAACCATAAAGGTTTCCAGAATAGCAGGCAGGCTAAACTCGCCATGCATGATCAGGTTAAAGGCAAAGATGAATACGCAGATACCCAGCACCAGGAAGCTGAGGGTCTTGCCCAGGCTGTCCAGCTTCTTCTGCAGAGGGGTCTGCTCTTCCTCGGCGGCGGCCAGAGCGCCGGCGATCTTGCCCATTTCGGTGTCCATACCGGTCTCGGTAATGACAGCCTTGCCACGGCCGTAGACCACGGTAGAGCCCATGTAGCACATATTCTTCCGGTCGCCCAGAGGAACATCGTCTGTACCGGCGGTGAGATTGAGTGCGTCGATCAGCTTGTTGACGGGGACAGACTCGCCGGTAAGGGCGGCTTCCTCGATCTTCAAAGAAGCGTTTTCAATGATACGGCCGTCAGCAGGAACAGCATCGCCGGCTTCCAGCAGCACCACGTCGCCGGGGACCAGATCGGTGGAGTGCAGCACCACCATCTTGCCGTCACGCAGCACTTTACAGGTTGCGGCGGTCATGGTTTGCAGAGCCTCGATGGCAGCCTCTGCCTTGCTCTCCTGGATCACGCCCAGAATGGCGTTGAGCAGGACAACAGCAATGATAATGATGACCTCTGCCCATTCATTTTCGCCGGAGAGCATGCCCGTCAGGGCGCTGACAGCAGCGGCGATCATCAGAATGATCAGCATGGGGTCTTTCAGTTGCGCCAAAAAGCGCTGCAAAAGGGTAGGCTTGGGCGCTTCCTTGAGCTTGTTGAGGCCGTATTTAGCCAGTCTTTCCTCTGCCTGGGCAGTGGTCAGACCCTCGGCGCCAACACCCAGCTCCTGAAGGACTTCTTCAGCGGATTGGGTATAAGACTTCTTCATGAATCGATACTCCTTCTTCTCATAAATAAAAAAGACACATGCACGAACTTCCAGAGCTGTGCATGAGTCTCATTCTGACAAGCATTCCGGGTCCTGACGGACCGTTCTGACGAAAGGCTTCACGCAACGCTGTGCGCGGAATTACTCCCTCATACTTCCTATTTAATATAGCAGAATCCGGTGCCGGATGTCAAGAACTAACTGCATTTTCCCACTGTATTTATTACAAATGGAAGCCGTACATTGGTTATCATGTCCCGGACACAGCAAATTATCCCACTTTTTCTTGAGTCCGACAAGCTTCTATGCTATAATGGAAAAAACAAATGAAAGGTGGCTGCCTTATGAACAAAACCGGAAAAAACGCCAGATTCTACCTTTCTTTGATCATTTTCAGCCTGGTGGGCCAGGTTGCATGGGTCATTGAAAACATGTATCTCAACGTCTTTATTTATAAGATGTTCCACGCCAGCGCATCCATGATCTCTGCCATGGTGGCGGCATCTGCCATTACCGCCACCGTGACCACCCTGCTCATCGGCGCTCTCAGCGACAAGTTGGGCAAGCGCAAGCTGTTTATTTGCGGCGGCTACATCCTGTGGGGCATCTCCATTCTGGGCTTCGCTCTGATCCGCACGGACTGGCTGGCAGCCGTGATCCCCGCAACAGTCTCTGCCGCCACCGTGGGCGCAAGCCTTGTGCTGATCCTGGACTGCATTATGACCTTCTTCGGCTCTTCCGCCAACGATGCCTGCTTTAACGCCTGGCTCACCGACTCCACCGACGAAACCAACCGGGGCGCTATGGAAGGTATCAACGCCATGATGCCGCTGGTGGCCATTTTGGTGGTATTCGGCGGCTTTATGGGGGTGGATCAAAACTTGGAGAGCAGCTGGACGCTGATCTTCTGCGTCATCGGCGCTGCGGTGCTGATGCTGGGCATCGCCGGCTTCTTCCTGATCGAGGACACCGGCGTGAAGACCGAGGAAAACAGCCGGTATTTCGCCAACATTTTCTACGGCTTCCGCCCGGGCGTGATCAAAGGCAACCTGCCGCTTTACGGCGCACTTGTTATGCTGGCGGTGTTCAACATCTCCATTCAGATCTTCATGCCCTATCTGATCCTTTATTACACCGAAACTTTGAAGATGGACAATTATGTCCTTATTTTTGCTCCGGCTATCGTGGTCGCTGCCGTATTTACCGGCCTGTACGGCAAGGTTTTTGACCGCAAGGGCTTCGGCTTTGCCATCATCCTGCCTCTGTCGATGCTGATGGTAGGCTACGTGATCCTCTATTTCTTCCGCAGTACCGTTCCCGTTTTTATGGGATCGCTCATTATGATGTGCGGTTTTTTGGGTACAGGCGCTGTTTTGGGCGCTCTGGTGCGTGCCCACACGCCGGAGCATAAATCCGGTATGTTCCAGGGCCTGCGGATCGTGGCCCAGGTGCTGATCCCCGGCATCGTCGGCCCTGCCATCGGCGCAGCTGTGCTGCAAAACGCCGACAAGATCGCCAATGCCGACGGCACCACCTCTTTCATTCCCAACGAAAACATTTTCCTTGCCGCATTTCTGGCCGCCATCGCCGCATGGCTGACCCTGATCCCTCTGCTGCGGCTGATCAAGAAGCGGGAAAAATAAACCGCTCTACGTTGGGGCTTGCCACGCCGGCGTGCCACCGGCTCGCAATGACACCGAATTTGAAAGGAGCATCTGTATGCCCATTGACTTATTGACACAGCAAGGCCAGGCACTGCTGGAAACCGGCGAAACGCCCTGGCAGATCTATCCCCGTCCCCAAATGCGACGTGAAAGTTATGTAAACCTAAACGGTCTGTGGGATTTTTCCGCAGGCAGCAGCTTCCCTGCTGTTTACGATAAGAAGATCCTTGTGCCTTTCTGCCCGGAAAGCCAGCTTTCCGGTATAAAAGAGCATTTCTCCGAAGGAATGGGTCTGTTTTACCGCCGCACTTTTACGCTACCGGAAGACTTTAACCGTGGAAAAGTTCTGCTCCACATTGGCGCAGCAGACCAAATCGCAGAAGTTTATGTAAACCAAAAGCCGGTGGGCGTTCACAAAGGCGGCTATGAAACCTTCACTCTGGACATCACCGATGCCCTGCAGGCAGAAAACGAGCTGGTGATCCGCTGCAGCGACGACCTGCGGGACAAGTCCTTCCCCTACGGCAAGCAGGTCCTGCCGGAAAAGCGGGGCGGCATGTGGTACACCCCGGTCTCCGGTATCTGGCAGAGCGTATGGCTGGAAAGCGTTCCGGAACGCTATGTGGAAAAGCTGCACATTGACAACCGGGGCGCACAGGTCAAAATCACAATAGAGCCGGCGATGGCCGGAAACGTGATCGTTCCCGGTTTGGGAGCGTTCCCTCTGGAGGAAGGCTGCGCCGTCATTGCGCCGGACAAGCCGCATTTCTGGTCGCCGGAAGACCCTTATCTGTATGAATTCACTTTGGAAGCGGGCGATGACCGGATCGAATCCTATTTCGCTCTGCGCTCTCTGGAGATCAAGACTGTGGACGGCTTCCCCCGGCTGTGCCTGAACGGAAAGCCCTATTTCTTCCACGGTCTGCTGGACCAGGGCTATTGGCCCGACGGCTTGTTCACCCCCGCTGCCCCGCAAATGTTTGCCGAAGATATTCTGGCCATGAAAAAGTTGGGCTTTAACACGTTGCGCAAGCACATCAAGGTCGAGCCGGAGGAATTTTACTACCAATGCGACAAACTGGGCATGATCGTCTTTCAGGACATGGTCAACAACGGCAGCTACAATTTCCTGCGGGATACCGCCCTGCCCACCGTTGGTCTGCAAAAGCTGAATGACAAAGGCTTCCACCGCAGCAAGGCTGTCCGGGAGCGCTTTGTGGCCGGCATGACCGCCACGGTAGGTCGGCTGAAAAACCACCCCTGCATCTGCTACTGGACCATTTTCAACGAGGGCTGGGGTCAGTTTGACAGCGACAATGTCTGCGCACAGTTCCGAAAACTGGACGACACCCGGTTTATCGACGCCACCTCCGGCTGGTTCCGTCGGAAAAACACCGACGTGGACAGCCGCCATGTCTATTTCAAAAAGGTGGCGCTGAAAGCTGGGGACAAACCCCTGGTGCTCAGCGAGTTCGGCGGTTATTCCTTTAAACCCACCGGACACGTATTTAACACCGAGCAGACCTACGGCTACGCCAAATTCGCCTCTGCTGAGGCCTTCCGGGAAGCGCTGGAAAAGCTGTATTTGGAGCAGATCGTACCGGCATACAAAAACGGCTTGTGCGCCGCCATCTACACCCAGGTCTCCGATGTGGAGGACGAAACAAACGGCCTGCTCAGCTACGACCGCAAGGTCTGTAAAGCGGACGCAGAGCGCATGCAAAAAATCGCACAGCTGCTGAAATAATCGTCAAACCCTCCGGCTAAGCCGGAGGGTTTGACGATTATCCGTTGATGTTGTAATCCCGGTTGATCAGGTTGGATGCCTTACACAGCTTAAAGGTGTAGATAAAAGGTCCGATACCGATCAGCAGGCTGCCGAGAATGCCCCACAGCCAGAAGGTTCCTGCGCCAAACTTATAGTCGATGCCACGGCGCTTCAGCTCCACGCCCATGCGGCTGCACAGACCGTGGATCCACACGAAGGGATAAATGCCCAGGGTCAGAACAGACAAAATGGAAACCCAGGCAAACTGCTGGGTACGCAGACCGTCGTGCTTACTGGCGACCATGTTCATTTCTTCTGCCATGCGGCTCATAATGACCATATTATAGATGCCGCAGGTGATCAGACCCAGGAAGAACATTTTGCCCAGACCCCGGCGGTCCGGCAGCTTGTACAGCGGGCCCTTGGTGGTACGGACGGGCGCTGGCTTCGGCTCGGGCGCTGCGGTGGGCTGATAAACCACCTGGTAGACAGTATTGGCCGTTGCCGCAGGGGCAGGAACGGTCTCTTCGACAGTTTCCGCCTCCGGTTCAAATACCACAGGCTCAGCCACCTCTTCGGCGATCTGAGCGGCAGACTCTTCTTCCACCGCTTCAGCCACAGACACTTCTGCAACCAGTTCAGTCGCCGGTTCTTCCATCACTTCGGCAGCGGGCGCTGCGATCGTCTCTTCCGCTGCCACGGCGACAGCCTCTGCCACAGCTTCAACCACAGGCGCTGTCTGGGGTGCGCCGCACAGGGTGCAGAAACGGACGCCGTCATCAATTTCCCTACCGCAGGAACAACATTTCATATGTAGCTACCTCTCTTCAAAAAATAGGTCGGCAGAAAGCTGCATCCCTGCCGACTGTATTTACAGTATAATATAAGGAAAAAAGTTTGTCAACAATCGGAAAAGTCTCTCTTTTCCAGCCCTCTTTCCGCCAGGCGGTACAATTCCCGGGCCAGAAAGCTGACCGGCATCCACAGCAAAAAATAAGGAAGGCAGATCTGCCCGCGGTAGTTATAGCGCACATTCCGGTAATCCCAGACCCGGTACCGCCGGTTGACCAGCAGCCCGGTGAGCAGCTCCAGAAATGTGATCACTCCGGAATACACCACCAGCTGCGCCACCTGCGAAACCTTAGTCAAAATGCGGCTGAGCCTTCCGATGAGCAAAAAGCAAGTGCCGCCAAGCAGAAACATGCTGCCATGGCTGCGCCTGCGCCACAGAAATTCCAGCAGCATATAGGCACTGCCGCCCAGATAGAACAAGACGCTGCCTTTCCAAAATCTCATAAAGTCCCCTCCGGACAAAGTATGCCCAAAAAATCTTGAATTTTTACTTGACAAACGGGGGATGCTCATATATAATGAAGTCGGATCGTAGCCATGTCGTTCTGTGGGCCAAGGAGTTGTCAGTGAGTCTTGTCTTCCTAAGACCGCTTGGCCTCCGACTTAGACGCTGCCTTTCCAAAATCTCATAAAGTCCCCTCCGGACAAAGTATGCCCAAAAAATCTTGAATTTTTACTTGACAAACGGGGGATGCTCATATATAATG
>JAZQJO010000011.1:0-10333 GCA_045541695.1 Faecousia sp. | reverse complement strand
AATCGTTGCATTTTAATAATTTATATCGTATAATTTCTACGATATACGCAAGTAAAGGTGTATGATAATATGGAAGGAAAAAGCTGCTTCTTTATCGGTGATAGGGAAGCTTCAAATGAATTACTCCCCATACTGACACAGGTTGTTGAGAAACATATATCTGAGTATGGGGTAACGGTGTTTATTGTCGGTGGGTATGGTGGCTTTGATCACTTAGCAGCTAAGGCGGTTATTTCATTGAAACAACAATACCCGGAAATAACCTTGTCCCTTTTGATTCCATATCATCCGACAGAAAGACCAATTGAAACGCCGCCAGGGTTTGATAATACCTATTATCCTCCGGGAATGGAGAATGTGCCCCGCAAGTTGGCAATCGTCCGAGCCAACCGGTATATGGTCGATCATGTGGATTACCTGATTGCTTATGCCTGGCATCCGGCTAGTAACGCTCGGGATCTCGTGGAATATGCCAAGAAAAGAGAGCAGCGGAATTTAATATCCGTAACTGTTCTGCCAAGGAGTTGAACTGTATGAAAAAGAAAATGTGGCTTATTATTGCAGTGGTTTGTATGCTGCTTGTTTTGGTTGCCGTAATCATCTTTGTCAATCGTCCTACCCCACAGGACAAAATAATGGATATGTTGAATCGGGTGGAAAATGCGCTGGGGGACGAATGGGAAAAGAAGACTGTAACAGAGGTTTCTGACTTGGTATATTCTGATGGTGAGGGAAACAACATCATTTATCACGTCTGTCTCACTACATATTACGGAATCGAGGCCATCGCGCAAACAGGCTTAAATGCTGATGCAATCTCTGCAGTGATCTCTCCCGATGAGGCAGAAAGCTGCCGAGAATGTACTGTTAGTGGCCTGCCTGCAGCTATCTATCAAAAAGACGGACAAGCTTATCTTTGTTGGACAATCATGCCGGAACTTAGCTGCGTGATCGAATATGATCCAGCTGCAGAAAATGAAGAAGATATGCTCCGTATGGCGGAAAGTGTTCCCGCAAACCGGACAGGCAATCCGTAAATGTAAAAACGCCAATTATAATTGACGAAAAACATTGTAAAGACTGGACTTTTTGAGTATATGTAGCTATAATAATATGTTAAGTGATAATACACATGTGTATGTGATCAAAGTATATGCTTTTATTCACGCGCGTTGCGAGAATATGCATAGCAATGTTGCATTGAATATGTTGCAGATTACTCCAGATTGTTTAGGAAGGTGCTTCTTTTGACAGAAAAAGATTTGAAAAAGCTAAACCGTTATCAACTTCTCGAATTGTTAATCGTACAAACGGACCGTGCGGATAAATTGCAGGCTAAGCTGGATATTGCAGAAAAGCAATTAGAAAATCAGGAACTGCAAATTTCCTCTTTAGGATCCATAGCGGAAGCATCCTTGCAATTAAAAGGAGTTTTTCAGGCAGCGCAAGATGCTGCGGATATGTACATAGATGCTGCAAAGAAGCGTGCCCAAGAAATTGAGGAAGCCGCTCATAAAAAAGCTGCGGAGATTCTTGTCCAAGCACAGGCGCAGGCTCGACGCATCAAAGGTGAAGGATAATCTATGGGAAAGTATATTGCGAAACACAGCAAGCATGATATGCCACAGCTGGATGCTCTGCAAAAGGAGCTAAAGCGGGTACGATATAAACGTCGTTTTCGCAGATTGCTGCGCAGCACGGTAAATGCGCTGATCGTTGTGGCTGCTGTTGCAGCTCTGATTGCGACCTTGATTCTTCCGGTGCTGCAAATCGCCGGAACCAGTATGGAACCCAATTTGAATGACGGTGACATTGTTCTGCTGGTGAAAACCAATGATTTGGAAACGGGCGACTTATGCGCATTTTATTACTCTAACAAGATACTGATCAAGCGGGTTATTGCGACTCCGGGAGATTATATCTGGATCGAGTCCGACGGCACTGTCTACCTCAATGGTGAGCCTTTGGACGAGCCCTATGTCAGCGAGAAAGCATTGGGCGAATGTGATGTAGATTTTCCTTACCAAGTACCGGAGAACAGCTACTTTGTAATGGGAGATAAAAGAGAGACTTCCATTGATAGCCGCAGCAGTGTGATCGGATGCATTGCTGAGGATCAAATTGTAGGTAAGATCTTTTGCAAATTCTGGCCCTTGTCTGAATTTGAGTTTATAGACTAACACCTTATGCCACTGGAAAGGAGGTGTGATCTTGCCTGAGAATAGAGAGAAATTGTTGGAACAACTGAATACATACAGTAAAGACCGGCGCAGTCTTTGGCAGATCGTCACCAGCCTCTCTCTTGTGGTGATAGTGATTGTTTTCTGGAGCTTGAAGCTTACCGGTATTGGCATTGCCGGTGAAGCTTTCTGCGGCAAGCAGGAACACGCGCACAGTGCATTGTGTGTAGAAAAGACGCTGATCTGCACCCAAGAAGAAACAACCGACCATACCCATACAGATGCTTGTTACGAGATCGTGATAAGCTGTCAAATAGAAGAGCATACCCACATAGAAAGCTGCTACAGTGACATTACCGCAGACATGGAAACCAGTGATGATTGGGAAATGACGCTGGCCGATATGGTCCGGGGCCCCACAACCAGGGCAAATGTAGTTTTGGTGGCACAGTCTCAGCTGGGTTACACAGAAAGTGAGCTAAACTTCCAGGTAGACGCCCAGGGCGTCCGTAGAGGTATTACCCGCTACGGTCAATGGTACGGAAACCCCTACGGTGACTGGTCGGCTATGTTCGCTTCCTTCTGCCTGTATTACGCGGGCGCGGAGGATTTGCCCACAAACGCCGGCCCGGAGGCTATGCGGCTGGAATGGGAGGCGGCGGGACTTTACACAGCGGCTCCGGACGGGACTGCCGAGCCTGGCAACCTGCTGTTTTTAGACAAAACCGAAAATGAATTCCAAAGCGCCGGCGCGGTGGCGGTCATCACCCGGGTTTCCGAACAGACAGTTACGGTGATCCAGGGGGATCTGAACAACACCGTGGCGGAAGCTGTCTATGAGATCACGGATCCCGCCATTTTGGGCTATGGTGTGATCCCGGAGTCTTCGTCCTTTACGGTGCTGGTGGAACCGCCCGCCGGAACGGCGCCCATAGCGGCAACTACAAACTACAGCACAAGCCTGATTTCCGACACAAATCAGTTTGTCTTTTATACCCAGAGCGGCGGCAATACCTATGCCATTGACGGAAACGGCAATGCGGTGCAGGTTTACATCGGCGACGATGGGAATATCTATACGGATCTGGCAGATCCCAACCTGCTGCTGTGGTCTATAACCTCCTACAGCAGCAACGCCTGGGCCATTCAGAATGTGTCTACCGGCCGGCATCTGCATCCGTTCTATAACAGCAGTACCGACAACGGCATCATCACTCCCGGCCGATGGGGAACTACCATCAATGCCGCGGGCACCGGCGTGACCTTCAGCCATTCGGCCTATGTAGGAACGGATTTGGCAAACGGAAGATTCCAGATGGTTCGCAATCAGTCCCAGAACACCACCTTCCAGGTGGGCATCACCCAGCGATGCACCGTCTGGCTGGATGGTACGGACGGCGGGCTGGGGCATTTGACCGGCTCACCGGATGTGGGATACACCGTCTCCGCAGGGCAGATCATGCAGCTGCCCACGGAATGGACTTCTCCCAGCAAGTACAGCTACAAGCTCCGGGGCTGGTATGACGTGGTCAATGCCCGGTACTATCTGCCCGGGGAGGAAATGACGGTCACCGGAAACACGGTGCTGTATGCGGATTGGGTGGCTAGCACCTACGATATCGGTCAGTTCAACGCACAGGTTGCCGATACCGTCAGCACCAATTCCTTCATCACCACCCACATGTTTGACTTTAATTACCTGTTCAACCTCCATTCCGTACGGGCGCAGGTGTCGGTCACAGCATCCGGCCACTCGGAGACATGGTCTATGGTCACCTCTGGAACGGTCGACCACGGCGGGCAGGAGACGCTGGATTTTGTGTTCATCGATAACGATTCCGGCGGCGTTCTGTGTATGCCCAACAACAGAAGCTCCCACAACGTCTATCCCGGTTCCGGGATCGTGACGCCTGACATTTATTACGCTTCCCTGGGAAATGTGCTGTTTGCGACGGACAACTGCTATGATCCTGCTACCGGCACCGGAATTCTGGGTAAGAACTATCTGGGTACCGGCGACCATCTGTTCCAGATCATGGATGACCCGGCGGACGAGCATTACGGTTACTACTACTATGACTCCAAGCACAATGCAGCGTCCTTTAATCAGAGCAAGGGTCGGTTCTATGTGTACGAGTATCTGTCGGCGACCTCCGATGCCATCGGCTCCACCAACTCCGACTTCCTGCCCCTGAACTCCCCCTACGCCAACACCAACGGCAAGACGGTGGGTACATACAACTACGACGGCGTGGACGGCGAATACGCCGGTGTACCCCACTACCGTTACGACTCCAAATACAATTCCGGCAACTACAACTCCGTCAACAACGTGCAAACCGACTACGCCTACGGTATGCGGTCGGATATCAAGTTCTATCTGCCCAATGACCCCGGCAGCGACGGCAACAAGGATCTGTATGGCAACGACATGCAGTTCCAGTTTAGTGGTGACGATGATCTGTGGATCCTGATCGACGGCCAGCTTGTGCTGGATATCGGCGGTATCCACGGCGCGGAAGAAGGCGTTATCGACTTCTCTACCGGTCAGGTGACGGTGCAGGGAAAAATCCAGACAAGCCTTATGGATCTGGGGATCGAGGCTGGAGACCATACGCTCTCCATTTTGTATCTGGAGCGTGGCTCGTCCATGTCCAACTGCTCCATCTACTTCAACCTGGCGCCCCGCTTCGGTCTGGAACTGCAGAAAGAAGACGTCCTGACCCAGCAGGTACTCAACGGCGCCCAGTTTACGGTTTATGAGGATCTGGCGTGTACCCAGCCTGTCAACCTCTGGGACAGCGAAAAAGCCTATAATGAGGACATTCTGGATGGCACCCTTGATCAAGCAAAGAGTACATTTACCGTGACAAATGGGGTTGCCAAGCTGTGGGGTCTCGGTTCAGGTAACACCTATTACATCAAAGAAACCGGACCTCCGACTGCGGAAGGATACGGCCTTGCAAGCGGTGTCATCCGCTTGATCATCGAAAAGGGCGGTTTGGCAACTTACCGTGTGGATGTGATCGCCGATGCAGACGGGAATGAACCCTCCAATGGTTTTACCGTTCACGGAGTACAAATCGATGAGGAAACAAAAACGGTCTATATTATTGCCACAAACGCACCAGAGTCGGTAATTGAGACCACAACGGTTCAGGTAATCAAAAAGTGGGAGGATAACAAATCCCACAGCGATGATTATGTGCAGGCCTACCTGACGGTCACAGATCCTGACGGAACGGTTCGCCGGATTCGTGAGATTACCCTCAGCGATGAAAATGAATGGATGTACACCTGGACAAACCTGCCTAAATATGATTACGATGCCTTAACGGAAGTGCAGTACGGTATTGAGGAATCTTACGAATCGGGCTACTATTCCACCGTCCGAAAGATAACTGAAATCGAGATATCCAAAACCGAATGGGCAGAGGCTACCAGTTTCATCAATGGCGAAAGCTATATTTTGAAGCACACCAGCGGTTATCTGTCCACGGTATCGGCATCGGATGCCAAACTGAAATGGGTGGATGAGGCAACAGCTCAAGAATCTTCCCTGGCATTGTGGACGGCTACGGTCAGCAGCGGCAAGGTGAAATTCACCAATGGCGCAGGACAGATCCTGACCTTCAACTACAGCAGCAATACCAACAGCCGCTACTTCTATGCCACCACCGGTAGTTCCACTTACCAAAGTTTCACACCGGTGGATGCAGGAACCGGATTCCGGTTCTACGTTACCCGCAGCTACCGAAATTATTATATGGCATCCTCCGGCATTAACAGCAGTGGCAGGATCCCCAGCACCACCTCCGCTTCCAACGGCTTGATCCTGATCCCCATGGAGAAAATCAGCGAGACGGACATCCGGCCGGTGGAGGACTGGGCATACCAAATCACCAACACACCGCTGCAAGAAGGAAACGAAACCTCCATGTCGGTGAAAAAAGAATGGGTCATTCCGGCGGGCTATGATTCCACCCTATATCAGGAATTTGCGGTTACGGTTCGGCTGTATGCCAATGGTGTGAACACTGGCCGTACATTGACGCTAACCCTGAAAAATAACTGGCAGGGCAGCTTCCAGGGACTTCCTTATAAGGATGACAGCGGAAAGGTGATCGTATATACCGTAGATGAGGTATGGGAGAAGGAACGCTGGACGAGTGCCTATGGCCCCGTCCTGTCCTCCGGCAGTTCACCGCCTGTTTACTCCACCACCATCACAAACACCTATTATGCGGGTGGGCCGGAGCTTCCTTCCACGGGCTCGGCGGCCCGACTGATGTATGTACTATGCGGCACCGGCATTATGCTGGGTTCGCTGGTATACGGAATCGGATCAAGGCGCAAGCGGGAAAGGAGGATGAAATAAGCCTTCTGATCGCGGCAAAAATTGCGCCGTGAATTTGATTCTCACTTAAAAAGCTATTATTATGAAAGGAAAGACATACTATGAAAAAGATTATCTCTATGATCCTCGTGTTGATGCTTATTGCTTCTTTGTCCGTAGTTGCTTTTGCAGCGGAGGAAACCGGCTCCATCACGATCAACGGTGTCAGTGCCGACAACACTTACGAAATCTACAGATTGCTGGATCTGGAAAGTTATGATGCTGCTGCAGGTGCATACTCCTACAAGGCAAATGCCGCTTGGACTGCATTCTTTGCCACCGACGATGCCAAGGCATATATGGCTACCGATGCAGATGGCTATGTGACCTGGGTCGCTGCCGAAGACGACGACACCAAGGCTGCTTTTGCAAAGCTGGCTCTGGCTTACGCAAAGGCAAACGGCATTGCTCCTGTGAAGTCTTCCAAAAACAGCGGCGAATTCGTTATCACCGAGAACTCCGGTAAGTTCTCCGGCCTGGAACTGGGCTACTACCTGGTTGACTCCACCGTGGGCGCGCTGTGCGGCCTGACCACCACTAACCCCAACGCATCCATCAACGCTAAGAACGGCATTCCCACTATTGACAAGCAGGTCAAAGAGGACTCCACCGCTCAGTGGGGCGCTCATAATACCGCAGATATCGGTCAGACCGTGGAATACCGCGTAACCATCAATGTCCACGCCGGTGCAGAAAACTATGTGTTGCACGATAAGATGGCTGAAGGCCTGACCTTCAATCGTGTCACCAAGGTCGAACACCTGATCCCCGGCAGCGAAAGCCATGTGGAGAACGGTTCTACCTACACCGTCAAGACTGGTGCAGATGTGAGCGACGATGAGTGTACATTCGAAGTACATTTTACAAAGGAATTCTGCGATACTTTGGAAACTAACGACAAGATCATTGTCTCCTACGAGGCAATGCTGAACCGTAATGCTGCGATCGCGGAAGGCGGCAACGTAAACACCGCATGGCTGGCTTTCGGTGAGGGCAATGAGACCAATCCCGACACTGTCATCACCTACACCTACGGCATCGACATCATCAAGACCAACTCTCAGAACACACTGATCGACGGTGCTCAGTTCCGTATCTACGACGCTGCGGAAAACGGCAACGAAGTGGCAGTGGTTTTGATGGATGACAGCATTACCTACCGCCGCGCAAGAGCAGACGAGACCGGAGTTGACATCGTGGTCAAGGACGGCAAGGTCCGCGTGGTTGGCTTCGACAACGGTACCTACTATCTGGAGGAGACCGAGGCTCCCGACGGCTACAACAAGCTGACTGCCCGCCAGAAGTTCATCATCTCCGACGGCAACCTGGACGCTACCTTCAACGGTGATGTTTACTCCACCGGTTCTGGTGTCCATGTGGTCAACAAAACCGGCTCCATGCTGCCTGAGACCGGCGGCCTGGGCACTCTGCTGTTCACCGTCCTGGGCGGCGGCGCAGCACTGAGCACCGGCGTTGTGCTGGTCACCAAGAAGAGAATGTCCAAGATCGAGGATGAGGACTGACTCTCATCTCCGGTAAATGATAATCCCGGCAGGGGCATCCGCCCCTGCCGGGGAAACCCCGGAAATAACATTAGGGAGAGACCTATGAAAAGCAGAAAATCCACCATTATTCTTTTAATATCGTTTTTTATAGGCCTGTCCGTGCTGTTATACCCGTCAATCAGCAGCTACTGGAACTCGAAAACTCAGAGTGAGGCCATTGTTGATTATGAATCCATGCTGGCACAGTATAAGCCTGAGGACTATGCGGCGATCTTTGAAGAAGCCGATGACTATAATCGGGAGCTTCTGCAGTTGGAAGAACCTCTGTTGGAGCATACCCGGCTTACGGAGTACCACAGTATTCTCAATGTCAGCGGCAACGGTATGATGGGGTATATTACGATCCCCAAAATCAGCCAGGAATTGCCGATTTATCACGGAACCTCTGACAGTGTTCTCAGTGTTGCGGTAGGTCATTTGGAGGGCACTAGCCTGCCTGTAGGCGGCAAAAGCACCCATAGTGTGGTTTCGGCGCACCGTGGCTTACCCACAGCGGTTCTGTTTACCCACCTAGACAGAATGGAAGTTGGCGATACCTTTTATTTTACCATCCTTGACCGCACGATTACCTACGAAGTGGATGAAATTCGCATTGTGGAACCCCATGATACAAGTCTGATCCGGATCGTGGATGGAAAAGACTACTGCACACTGTTGACATGTACACCTTACGGTATCAACACACAGCGGCTGTTGGTGCGTGGTCATCAGGTGGATGCGACCCAAACCCGCAATATCTACATTGCCAATGAGGCATATCGCATCGAACCTCTGATCGTCATGCCGATTGTGGCGCTTCCTATTATTTTTGTATTACTGATTTATGTGATGTTTGCGCCTGTTAAAAAAGAAACTCTGGGAGAGGATAATGTATGAAAAAAAGAATCCTGTTATTGATATCTCTCATTGTCATTTGTTTAACCCTGTTTTCCCCGCTTTGCGTCAATGCGGCAACACCCTTGGATCCTAATGCAAAGGCTTCCTTAACAATAACTTATCAGAAGGATGGCGCTGCTTTTCCGGGTTTGACAGTGGGTATATATCGTGTGGCGCAAGCTTTCCCTAGCGGGATATTTGAATTGATTGAGCCGTTTTCTTCCTATCCGGTCAATATACATGACATCATGGTACAGGAGCAGTGGACAAATGCAGCAAATACCTTAAATGCGTACATTGTCTCAAATCATATAACGCCTGATGCTGAAATGCTGACTGATGAAGAAGGGGTTGCTTTATTTACTGATTTGGAAACAGGCTTATATCTTGTTGAAGAGGTTGTGGCGGAAAACACCAGCGGAACTTATTTGTTTAACCGTTTTATGGTTTATCTTCCCACACCGCAAGCAGATGGCAGCTACAATTATACCGTCGAAGCAAGACCCAAATGTACGAATTTTGTTCCCAAGACCCAATATACTGTTACCAAGCTGTGGCAGGATTCCGGAAACCAAGCATCTCGGCCGAAAGAAGTCTCAGTAGAGATCTATAAGGATGGACAGCTGTACGAAACACAAATTCTCAGTGCAAGCAATAACTGGACTTATACTTGGTTTGTCAATAGTGAGGAATACAGCAAATGGACCGTAACTGAACCTTCTGTTTCTGCACCCTACAAGCTAACGGTCAAGGAAAACGGCAGCACCTTTTCCATTATCAATACATGGCATATACCAACAGATATTCCTCAGACCGGTGATACATTTGCTCCACGACCATGGATCATAATCATGTGTCTTTCCGGCATTCTGTTGGTGATCCTTGGCGTTTACGGCAGGAGGCATAAGGGATGAAGCGGAGAATACCCTTTCTGTTGATTTTGGGAACTTGTTTGATCGTGTTGAGCCTGTGTTGTGTAGTTGTTGTTCAGCTTCAGCAGCACATCGGAGCAAAAAAGTGCCAAGAGGTCGCAATGGAAATGAATAAGCTTCTCCCCGACAGAACATCTGGCGTTCCGGGAGTATATTCAGATTCTGTTATGCCCGTTCTGGAAATCAATGGGGCAGACTATGTGGCGCTGCTTGAGATTCCTGCGCAAGGTGTCGTATTGCCTGTGGCCGATCAATGGAACAGTATGGGGCTTTCCAATTCTCCAGCCCGTTTTTCCGGAAGTGCGTATGATAAAAGCTTGGTTATTGGTGGAGTAGATCACCCCAGACAGTTCGGCTTCTGTGATGAAATTGAACATGATGCTG
>JAZQJO010000010.1:0-35855 GCA_045541695.1 Faecousia sp. | reverse complement strand
CCGACCTTGCGGTCCTCAGCAACAGAACCGGGGATGCAGAATGCCTGCAGGCCGATGCCGATGGCTTCAGCAGCCTCAGCGGCATTCTTAACGCCCTTCTTCAGAGCGATAGCAGCGCCGACACAGTATGCCCAAGCCACGTCCTAGAAAGCGATGGGCTGAATGCCCTTAACGATCTCGTAGGGATCGAAGCCCTTAGCGGTGCACAGATCACGGCACTCCTCAACAGACTTCAGGCCATACTGAGCGAGAACACCGTTGATTTTGTCAATCTTTCTTTCGTAACCTTCAAACAAAGCCATTTTCGTGTCCTCCTCTTATTCGTGACGGGGATCGATGTACTTGGCAGCATCGGCAAAGCGGCCGTAGGAGCCCTTGGCCTTCTTCAGTGCCTCGTTGGCATCGTCGCCCTTCTTGATGAAGTCCATCATCTTGCCCAGATTGATGAACTCATAGCCGGTGATCAGGTTGTCCTCATCCAGAGCGATGCGGGTAACATAGCCCTCGGCCATTTCCAGATAACGGGGACCCTTGACCTTAGTGGCAAACATGGTGCCCACCTGGCTGCGCAGACCCTTACCCAGGTCTTCCAGAGAAGCGCCGACGGCAAGGCCGTCCTCGGAGAAGGCGGACTGGCTGCGGCCATAAACGATCTGCAGGAACAGCTCACGCATGGCGGTGTTGATGGCGTCACACACCAGGTCGGTGTTCAGCGCCTCCAGCAGAGTCTTGCCGATCAGAATTTCGGAAGCCATAGCGGCAGAGTGGGTCATGCCGGAGCAGCCCAGAGTCTCTACCAGAGCCTCTTCAATGATGCCCTCCTTCACATTCAGGGTCAGCTTGCAGCAGCCCTGCTGAGGAGCGCACCAACCGATGCCGTGGGTAAAACCGCTGACATCCTTGATCTCCTTGACCTGAACCCACTTGCCCTCTTCGGGGATGGGAGCGGGGCCGTGATAAGCGCCCTTGGCCACGGAGCACATATGCTGTACTTCGCTACTGTAAATCATGGCAAATTTCCTTTCTTTTGAAAGCCGGAGTATTGCTCCGTCCTTAGATTTTCCGCAATATATTATACATGGGCATATAAAAAATGTCAATGTATGCCGAACAAAAAACGGCGGGGTTTTGCACGCAAAAATTGGGCAGGAAGCCAAAGCCTCCTGCCCATAAAAAACGATCGGGATATTATTCTGCTTCTACATCTGGATTGGAATTGATAATAAAGGAGGAAACGTATCCACATTTGGAACACACAAGGCCAATGCCGTTGGCTACAAATGTGTGCGATTCAGTCACTACTGCACCGCAGCTACAATTTCCAGTATGGGTTGTAAAATCGTTACTTACACAATTGGAGAGCGTATTATCCAGCAGGGACTATTTGACCAGTTCCAGCAATAAGGAGCCTGTTATTATATTTTCTATGCCGTAACCAAAGCTTCTCTATCACTTCATTGCTGAACACATTGCTTGAATACAAATCTTTTACACTATAAACCGTATTCTCTTTATAAGCGTAGAACTTACAATCGTCAACGGGACAGTAAAACTCCCTATTGCCTAAACAGATAAGAACATTACTGCCTACTTCAAAATTTTCCGGAAACAAGAGGAAAACGTCGTATCCTTCGTAATTACCGTAATATCGAACAGCACCGGGCGTGCGATCCTTCGCCTCAAAGTTGACGGGTGCAATATCTGCCTCGGTGCAGGCAGCTCGAATTGCTTCTTTTTGATCCTTGCTCAATTGTGGGCCCAAACGATCATAATAGTAATAGATAACTAACCCAATGGCCGCAATAACGAGCAAGCATAGTGCAATCAAAGCTATTTTCTTTTTCATAGTAATCACTCCTTCCATTTTGTGGTCATTATTACCATAACGTGATTTCTATAAATTGTCAATAATATTGGTGCTTTTTTGGATATATGCACAGTTTTGATGCCAGAGTTTTGTGCAAATTAACCAATTGCGTTTCTTGCGCCATCCCTACATATTTTTTCGAAAACTGTCCATACTAGCTGTGAACTCAAAAAAGGAGGTCAATACTATGAACTGCAATGCCAACAAGTGTATCGAATGCACCGTTTCTCAGTGCGCCCATCACTGCGACACCGAGAACTACTGCTCTCTGGAGCGGATCATGGTGGGCACCCATGAAGCAAACCCCACCGTTGACCAGTGCACCGACTGCAAATCCTTCCGCAAGAAGTGATTTCGGGTCTGCGGCGGCATTTGCCGCCGCTTTTCTTTTTGAAATCTTGACGCAAGTGAAATAATTGTGTAAAATATTACGGAAGCAGGCGGTAATACTGAAGATTATTTCAGTTCATGTTAAAAAAACGTTTGACCGCCGTACATATTTTTTTCACATCTTAACCGTAAAATGGTAATATCAAAAAACACAGGAGGGTAAATTCATGGATAACTTTGAAAATCCTGAATTTGAGCAGGAAAATGCCCAGGCGTCCGATATGCAGCAGCCTCAATACGAGCCGCAGGAGAAATTTGCGCCTCAGGAGCAGTACCAGCCTGCCACAAAGGCATCTCCTTTTGCCGATTCGCCCTATATTATGAACAACACCGATCCCTACCGGAATCGGCAAGAGCCGTGGCAGTCGCCCTTTGCAGCGCCCCAGCCCAAGCCCAAAAAGAAAACCGGCAGAAAGGTGCTGAAGGCGATTTTGTCTACGGTGCTGGTGATCGCATTGCTGGTTACCGGCTGCGGTGTGACGGCGCTGGTGGTCAACGAATACTGGGAAGAGCGCAGCGAAGATACCGAAAAGCTGCTGCGGCAGATGGATGCCAAGATCAAGGATCTTGAGGAATATGTGCAGGATAATGCCTTCACCGGCCAGGGCAACTCCGTTTCCGGTACGCCTAACCAGGGCGCAGACGACAGCCTGACCCCCGGTCAGGTATATGCGCAATGCAGAAAAAGCGTTGTGGCAATCTCCAATCAGCAATCCAGCACCAATATTTTCGGACAGGTCTCCGAAACTGCTTCCTCCGGCTCCGGTTTTATCATTTCCACGGATGGCTATGTGGTGACCAACTACCACGTGACGAAAGGTGCAAACAAACTGACGGTCATTACCTACGACGGCATGGAGCACACCGCCAAGCTGGTTGGCTATGACGCAAACAACGATATCGCCGTGCTGAAGATCGAAGCCACCGGCCTTTCTGCCGTGAAGCTGGGAAGCAGCGATGATTTGATCGTGGGCGATCAGGTGGCGGCCATTGGCAATCCTCTGGGTGAGCTGACTAACTCCCTGACAGTTGGCTATATCAGCGCAAAGGATCGCAGCGTCACCACAGACGGCACGACCATCAACATGCTCCAGACCGATGCCGCTATCAACTCCGGCAACTCCGGCGGCCCGCTGTTTAATATGAAAGGCGAGGTCATCGGCATCACCACCGCAAAGTACACCGGCACAACAGCCTCCGGCGCTGTGATCGAGAGCATCGGCTTTGCCATTCCCATGGATGATGTGGCGAAGAAGATCAACGATCTGGTGACTGTGGGTTATATCACCGGCGCATATCTGGGCGTTTCCGTCCGGGATATGGATCCATCCCTTTCTTTGTACGGCATTCCTGTAGGCGCTTACGTTGCGGAAGTTGTTAACGGCTACTGCGCCAGTGAGGCTGGTGTCCGTGCGCAGGACATTATCATTGCTATTGGGGATCATGAAGTAGACAGCCTGAACGGCTTGTCCCGGGCGCTGGATAAGTTTAAGCCCGGCGACACCACCACCATTACGGTCTGGCGTTCCGGCGCACAGCTGAAGCTTGACATCACTCTGGATGAAAAGCCTGCCCAAAACAGCCAAGGTTAATAAAGAATCCGGCGCTTGCTGCACTTGCAGCAGGCGCCGCTTTTTTTGCGTTTATGTCGAAAAATGATGAAAAATACGAGGCCGCCGCAAATTGAAAACAGCTGCCGTGTGTGCTATTTTTAGGAGTATACAGACCAATTTGCGGAGGTTATATATGAGTCGTTTGAAGATCTTGATTGCTGACAGCGCAGACGATTTTTGCACGCAGCTGGCCCAAAAGCTTCAGGAGCGCTATAACGTAAGGACCTGCCGGGACGGTATCCGGGCGCAGGAGCTGCTGGCTACATTCGTCCCGGATATTTGGATACTGGACATGCTCCTCCCAGGGCTCGACGGTATCACCTTGCTGCAAAGAGCGCAGCAGCAGGGACTTCATCCGGCGGTGATCGCCATGACCGGCTATTGCAGCGAATATATGGCCGAATCAGCCGGGCGGTTTCGTGTTTGCTACATGATGCGAAAGCCATGCAGCCCGGAAGCCTGCGCCGAACGGATCGAGGATATTGCCCTGCAGACGGTGGCTACCTCTGCGCCCAAGGCAGATCCACGCACGCAGGTATCCAACGTGCTGCTTCAGCTTGGCTTTTCCGCTAAGCTGAAGGGCTATGGCTACCTCCGGGAGGGAGTGCTGCTGTTTGCCAAGGATACGTCGCAGCTGGTGACGAAGGAGCTGTATCCTGCCATTGGCGCAAAGTTCAGCAGCTGCGGCGAACGGGTGGAGAGGGCGATCCGCAGCGCTATCCGGCAGGCTTGGGAAAATGGTGAAGCGGAGCGTTGGCGCTGCTATTTTGCCCAGACGGATGCGGGCGCAGACCGCTGTCCTACCAACAGCGAGTTTATCGCCCGGATCGCAGACAATCTGCTGCTGGAAAAAGAAGCGCCCTGCAAGGAATAAACCCGTTGCCGCTCAGGTAAAATGAAAGGCAGGGAAGCCGGCGGGGAAATTATGGCGCAGATCGTCGAAACATAAATAAAGGCTGGATTTTTTGTCAGATGTATAGTATACTATGCAAAGAGGTTTTTGCTTCTATTTTCCCTCAAGCATGGAGGTAATGCATTTATGAACAGATCGCAGAAAAATAATGACGCATGGCAGCGGTATGTGCTCATTGCGCTGTGCGTTGTGTTGTTTCTGTCGCTGATTGCGCTGATTTTCATCACGGCGTACGTGGAAACAGCCCTGAACAGGATCAGCCGCCCCTCAGACAGCACCGAGACCCTTTCTTCCAGCGAGATCGAAGACATTCTGAGACCGCAGGACACCGTCAGCCCCGACTTTACCGGCCCGACCTATAACCCGGAGGAAATTACGCTTCCCACCCTTTCGCCGGACGATCCCATTTTTGCGGAGGACGGCATTATCAATATTCTCCTGATCGGCCAGGACCGCCGGGAAGGTGAGGACCGTCAGCGTTCCGATGCCATGATCCTGTGCACCTTTAACACCAATAAAAAGACCATCACCATGACCTCTTTCATGCGTGATTTGTATGTGCAGATCCCCGGTTACGAAGCAAACCGGCTGAATACGGCGTATCAGCTGGGCGGCATGAGCAAGTTGGACGAAACCCTGGCAATCAACTTCGGCGCTCATGTGGACGCCAATGTGGAAGTGGATTTCTATGGATTTATGAAGATTATCGACCTTTTGGGCGGTGTTGACATTCATTTGACCAAGGCAGAAGCAGACCACCTGAATGCGGTGGGCGATGTGGACATTCCCGAAGATGACGGTGTATGGAATCTTGTAGAAGGCGTGAATCACCTCAATGCCCAGCAGGCGCTGGCATATTCCCGCATCCGTGCTCTGGATTCCGACTTTGCCCGGACACAGCGCCAGCGCAATGTGATCTCTGCCATCATCCAGGCCTATAAGGACCAGAGCTGGACGCAGATGGAAAGACTGCTTTGGGATATCCTGCCGCTGATCACCACGGATATGACCAACAGCGACATTATCGGCTATGCTGCGCAGCTGTTTCCCATGCTGTCCGGCGCCACCATCGTTACCCAGCGGGTGCCGGAATACGGAATGTACGAAAATGCCATGGTGACGGGAATCAACGAGGTTTTGATCCCGGACCTGGTGAAGATCCGTAACCAACTGAAAAATACCATTATGGCAAACTGAATAACAAAAAGGCGGCTCCCATCGGGACCCTCCTTTCATTTGCTTTCTTATTCCTGATCCCAGTTGTGCCAGACGTTCTGGACATCGTCATCCTCTTCCATGATGTCGATGAGCTTTTCCATGAGCTTGACATGCTCTTCATTGTCCAGCTTCTGATAGTTCTGGGGCACCATTTCGATCTGAGCGGAGGCAAAGGTGTACTTCTTGCCCAGAGCTTCGGCAACAGCGTTGAAATCATCGGGGTCGGTGTAGACAGTGAACACGTCTTCCTCAGCCTCGAAATCGTCTGCGCCGCAGTCCATGGCGTCCATCATGACGTCGTCTTCTTCATAGTCGCCGTCTTCGTTGTCGATGACCAGCACACCCTTCTTGTCGAAAGACCAGCTGACACAGCCGGAAGCGCCCAGGTTGCCGCCAAACTTGTCGAAGTGGTGAC
The DNA here is from genome assembly GCA_045541695.1 of Faecousia sp. Taxonomy (GTDB): domain Bacteria; phylum Bacillota; class Clostridia; order Oscillospirales; family Oscillospiraceae; genus Faecousia. The sequence continues at coordinate 29,439 of JAZQJO010000010.1, read as the reverse complement.
GCAGCGAGCCTGCGGTACGGTTACGGTTGTCGGTCATGGTTTCTACGATGACAGCAACGCCACCGGGGCCATAGCCTTCGTAGGTAATGGTCTCGTAGCTATCGCCGCCGCCTGCGCCGCTTGCCTTTTCCAGGCAGCGCTTGATGTTGTCGTTGGGCATATTGGCGGCCTTTGCCTTGGTGATAACGGTGGCCAGACGGGAGTTGTTGGCAGGGTCGGTGATACCGCCGCCTTCCTTAACAGCCACGATCAGCTCCTTGGCGATCTTGGTGAAGGCAGCAGCACGCTTGGCGTCCTGCGCGCCTTTGGTTTTTTGGATATTATGCCATTTGGAATGTCCGGACATATATTTTTCTTCCCTTCAGAGATGATTTTCAAAATTCCAAAATATTTTAGCACCAAACGGCACAAAAATCAATAGAATTTCATGCAATCGCCATGCTTTTCGGAGATTTTTACTTCGATCTCCGGGAAGGCAGCAGCGATTTTGGATGCCAGCACGGCGCAGACGGGACTTTCCGTATGGAAATGGCCTGCGTCGATGATGTTGATGCCGATGCTCTTGGCATCGTGGAACTGGTTATACTTCACATCGGCGGTTACGAAAGTGTCGCAGCCGGCCTTGACGGCATCCCACATTTCTCCGCCGCAGCTGCCGCCGCCCACAGCCACGCGGTTGACGGGCCTGCCGCCGTCTGTATAGCGCAGGTATTCACAGCCGAGGTTTTCTTTCACAACCGCCAAAAACTCGCCCAAGGTCTGCTGACGGACGCTGCCGATGCGCAGCAGACCGTAGGGCACGTCTGTACCCTTAGGCTCTACGATCTGAATATCAGTAAGTCCCAAACGGTTCGCCAAAGTGTCGTTGATACCGCCCGGCGCGCAGTCCAGATTGGTATGGGCGTTGACGGCGGTGATGTCATTTTTGATCAGGAGCATGATCGCCCGACCCATGTCGGACTCATCGTTGATAGCCTTGGGGCCATGGAAGATCAGAGGATGGTGGGTCAGCAGCAGATCTGCGCCCCAATCCTTGGCTTCCTGACAGATCTCCTCAAAGGGATCAAGGGCAACGAGGATCTTCTTGACCTCTTTGCTGCGTCTGCCGCAGAGCATGCCGTTGTTGTCCCATTCATACTGCATGTGCTTGGGTGCGATGGTCTCCAGATAGGCCATAATATCAGAAACAGTCTTCATGTTCATTCCTCCAAAAACGGATAGTTTTCCGGCAGCTTGCGCAGCTCCGTCAAAATATTCTGCAGCTGTGGCTCACTGCGATGCTTACAGGCAAGCTCCAAACCGCCGATAACCCAGCGGTAGTAAGCTGCTACGGTGTCGGTGGGGGTATCCAGCAGGGTGGGAGGGAAGTGGCATTGCGCCGGTGTCAGGGGTTTGCCGGGATCATAGCGGAGCGCCATGACCGTATAAAGAAAACGGCCGTCACGCAATACACATTCTTTCTCCAGATTCCAGCCGCTTTGCGACAGGTAGCTGCGCAGCATGGGTGTCTTGGACTGACATTGCAGCACCAGCCGGTACTGGCTGCTTTTCAGCCACGGCGCAGCCTCCAGAATGGAGATCATGGTATCGCCGCCCATGCCGGCGCAGACCAGAGTATCAAAATCCCGGGGAATGCTGCGGACGCCGTCGGATAAGTAAAAGGCGATCTTGTCACGAACGCCGTACTTCTCGGCGTTGCGCAGGGCGCTGTCCAGAGGGCCCTGCTTGATGTCGGAAGCGATCACAGAGCTGGCCTTGCCGCTTTGCAGCAGGTGGATCGCCAAATATCCGTGGTCGCAGCCAATGTCTGCCACCCGTTCATTTTGAGATATAAAATCACAGCAGGCCAGCAGCCGGTCAGAAATGGGGAGCTTCATAAAACCTCCAAAAAAAACAGGGACAGAGTGACTCCGTCCCTGCAAAACCTTTAAGCGTTCTTCTCAGCCTGATCGGCTTCGTAAGCTTCCAGAAAATGATTCAGCTGAGCCAGGAAGGAATCGCAGTCGATACCGTGTACCATGCAGGCTTCCTCAACTGTTTCACCCCGGGAAGAGGGGCAGCCCAGGCAATGCATGCCGATGGCGAAAAACAGGGGAGCAGCGTGGGGAGCGATATCCAGAACGTCTCCGATGATGGTTTCTTTTTCAATCTTAACAGCCATAATATGACCTCCTATCGCAATTTCTCCACATATTATAACCTTATGCGCAGAAAAAAACAAGAGGAAACCGTGAAAATGTTACTCAAAAGGCAGAAAACCGGGACTTGCAAAGCAAGTCCCGGTGGGAAAATATGTTATTCACCGGCAGGGTCAGCTTCCTCGTCCGGCTGCGCAGGTGCATCAGGTTCTTCCGGAGCAGTGGGTGCTTCTTCGTCTGCAATCACCAATGTGTCGCTAATATACGGAAGCAGCGTTTGTGTCTGCTGCTGACCGACGGCATCATCATAAGTGATCACCAGACCGGAACTGCCGTAAACAAAGGTCAGATTGCCATCAGCAACGTAATAATCGATAGTGTAGGTGTAAGCCTCCGGATTGAGGGCCGTACCTACCACAATGGTGTAGCGGCGGTATTCCTTATTTTCGGAATCGATCTCGGTGTTGATTTCGCCCTTTCCGTTGCCGTTGGTAATGGTCAGCTGGCCGGTAGGCGGAACGAATTCGGAATCATATTCCAGACATACAGCGCATTGCCGCTGCCGCAGACCGGGTGTGGCATCAGACGGGACAGAGATATCGGTCCATTCGCCGTAGCTGTGACCGAGCGGCTCCTGCAGATCGCTGAAAAGATCTTCCCGGCAGATGGAGCAGGTCTGGACGGTGTATCCTCCTTCCGTGCAGGTGGGAGCGGTGACCTTGGCTACGCCCAGTGTGTGACCTTCAGCTTTCTGGACATTGCGCTTATCCACGAAGTCGCAGGTCTGGCAGGTGAAAGGAATGTAGCCGTCTTCTGTGCATGTACGCTTCACCGGCTCGCCTTCCAGGTAGTCATGTCCATAAGGCTCCTGGTATTCTTCAGCGGGCAGATCTGTTTTGCCGCAGGCGCAGGTATAGATGGTGTAGCCGAAGGCGGTGCAGGTGGGCTCGACGGTACTGGTCTTTACATATTCATGCACATGCGGGGGCTCGGTGGGCTGACTCGGCTCGGTAGCCTGGGTGCTTTCGGTTGCCTCGGTGGCTGGGGCGGTCGTGGTACCCGGCTGCGATGCTTCGGTGCTTTCTGCCGGAGGCGCAGAGACCTGGGGGCCGGAAAGCAAAGCGCTGACTCTATGAAAAACAATGCCGGACATGACGATCACAAGCAAAAGCAGGGTGCACATCACGGCAAAAAGAATGCGTTTTGTCATACTGAAACCTCCTAACGCTGTCTTCCATTATACAGGGTTTGCTGCGCGATTGCAAGAGCCATTTGGCAGCAGAAAAGACCGGGCGTGTACCTGCCGGCACACGCCCGTGACGTTTAGTCCTCGTTGGTTTCCGCTTCTGCGGCTTCTGCTTCCGCAGGCTCATTTTGCTTGTTGACAAAAGACATCAGCTCTTCGCCGGTGATGGTTTCCTTTGCCAGCAGGAACTCGGAGATCTCGTCCAAGAGCGCCCGGTTTTCCTTCAGCAGAGCCATAGACTCGGCAAAGCACTGATCCAGAATTGCCTGCACGGCCCGGTCTACCTTGGCAGCAGTTTCCTGAGAGCAATCCATATAGGCCTGATTGTCCAGATACTGATTGGAAACGCTGGCAGGCGCCATGAGACCCAGCTCTTCGCTCATGCCGTACTGGGTGACCATATTCCGGGCCAGGGCAGTAGCACGCTGCAGGTCGTTGGATGCGCCGGTGGTCATGGCGTTAAACACCACTTTTTCAGCGGAGCGGCCGCCCAGCATGACACGCAGCTCTGTCAGCAGCTCCTCTTTGGTAGTGATGAACTTTTCTTCCTCGGGCAGGGTCATGGTGTAGCCCAATGCGCCGGAGGTATGGGGTACGATGGTAATCTTGGAAACCGGTGTGGCGTTCTTGGAAAGTGCAGCCACCAGAGCGTGACCCACCTCGTGATAAGAGATGAGCCGCTTTTCTGCGTCGGTAATGACGGTGTTTTTCTTTTCCGTGCCGGCAATGACGGTTTCAAAGGAGACCAGCAAGTCTTCCTGGGTGACAGCCTTGCGGCCCTTGCGGACAGCCCGCAGCGCTGCTTCGTTTACCAGATTGGCAAGATCAGCGCCCACAGCACCGGCAGTAGCCTGGGCAATCTTCTTGAGATCCACATCTTCTGCCAATTTGATCTTACGGGTGTGCACCTTGAGGGTGTCCAGCCGGCCCTGGAAATTGGGGCGGTCAACGATGATCCGCCGGTCAAAACGGCCTGCCCGAAGCAGCGCCTTGTCCAGAATTTCCGGACGGTTGGTGGCAGCCAGAATCACAACACCCTTGGAAGAATCAAAGCCGTCGATCTCGCCCAACAGCTGGTTGAGGGTCTGGTCGTTTGTGCCGAAGCGGGAGTCACGGGTACGGCCCACGGCGTCGATCTCGTCGATGAAAATGATAGAGGGGGCAACTTTAGTGGCCTGCTGGAACAGATCCCGGACACGGCTTGCGCCTACGCCTACGAACATTTCTTCAAAATCAGAGCCGGAAATGGAGAAGAAGGGAACACCGGCTTCGCCTGCAACGGCTTTGGCAAGCAATGTCTTACCTGTGCCGGGGGAACCCACCAGCAGCGCACCCTTGGGCAGCTTTGCGCCGATGTCGGTGTATTTCTGGGGATTGTTCAGGAAATCAATGATCTCCTGCAAGGATTCCTTTGCTTCGTCCTGTCCTGCCACATCCTTAAAGGTGATACCGGTCTGCTTTTCCATATAGACCTTAGCCTTGCTGTGACCGAAGCCGCCCATGGCGCCGTCGCCGCTGAGCCGCTTGGTGAACATGCTCATAACGCCGAAGATCAGAGCGATCATGATGACATAGTAGAGAATCATCACAATGGTGGAGTTATCCTCCACGATCTGCTGATCCACCTTGACGCCCATAGCGTTCAGCTCATCGGCCAGTGCCATGATGTTGCCGCTGGGCAGACCGGTGTAAAATGCCTTCTGCTGACCGGCGGGCTTTGCGGCTTCGTTGTGGGTCATGTAAACGATGCGGTCGTAGCGCAGCTCCACCTCTTTGAGCTGCCCGGCATCCATGGCCGCCACAAACTCAGAGTAGGTGGTCTGGGTGTACTGGCTGTTTACAACAGCGTTGTAGACAGAGCTGATGATCAGCACGATAGCGACAGTGATGATGATGGTAATGAGAATATGATTCTTCGGTCGCTTATCGCCCGGTTTGTTTTTATTAGAATTGCTGCGGTTTTGGTCCATGTCTGCAGCCTCCTTGGCACATGATTTTTTACATCATAACATATATTTTGAGTTAGAGCAATGAACGATTCAAAAGATTACCGTAAATTTTCTGTTAATTTCCGGATGGAACCTAATATTTTCTGACAGATGAAAATAAATATTGTGCTGTGACGGAAAACCTGTTATAATGACAGTAACTATGTACCCGAGAGAGGTAGCCGGAAATGAAGATGAATGAAAAATACCGCCGTCCCGCCAAACCTGAGCCCGCCCAGGAGATTGAGGGTCAGCTGGAAGGACGCAATGCGCTGACGGAAGCGCTGAAAAGCGGAAGAACCATCGATAAGGTATTTATCGCTGCAGGTGAAACAGACCGGGCATTGCAGCGCCTTGCCGCTCAGGCAAAGGAAACCGGCGCTGTTGTCGTGCCGGTGGACCGCCGAAAGCTGGATGCCATGAGCGTTACGAAAGCCCATCAGGGCGTGATCACCCTGGCGGCGGCTCACGAGTATTTTACGCTGGATGATATTTTGCAGGAAGCTGCAGACAGGGGAGAGCCGCCGCTGATCGTTATTTGCGACGAGCTGACAGACCCCCACAATCTGGGTGCCATCATCCGCAGCGCAGAGTGCGCAGGCGCACACGGCGTGATCATTCCCAAGCGCCGCAGCGTGGGCCTGACTGCTGTGGTGGCAAAAGCTTCTGCCGGCGCCGTGGAGTATATGAAGGTGGCCCGGGTGACCAATATCAACAGCGCAATTACCGAGCTGAAGGAAAAGGGCGTTTGGATCTTCGGCACAGCTGCAGAAGGCTCGATCCCCATGTACAAGGCGGATCTGACAGGTCCTGCTGCCATCGTCATCGGCAACGAAGGCGTTGGCATGAGCCAGCTGGTGCGGAAGAATTGCGATGTTATGGTGCATATCCCTATGAAAGGAAATATTTCTTCTTTGAATGCCTCGGCGGCAGCCTCCATTCTTTTGTATGAAGCGGTCCGCCAGCGGCTTGGCTGATGGGAGGGATGGCTTATGGATGAGAAGGAAAAGGATGTAACGGAATTCAGCCTGGAAGATATTCTGAAAGAATTCGGAGAGAATCAGGAAGGTGCCGCTGCTCCGGCGCAGACACCGGAAGAGCTGCTTGCTGAGGATGTGCGAATCTGGGGCAGCAAGCTTACTGCCGAGCGGATCACCGACGACGCAGACCTTGCCGATACCGTCCGCCTGGATGACATTCTCAAGGCGGTCAAAGAGTATGAGCAGGCGCCCGGGGAGCAGACCATGCGGTTTACGCCTGTGAGCGAAGAGATGGCGGATCCGGATCAAACGGTGCGGTTTGCTCCGTTAACCGGCGACGAAAAAATGCGGGAAGAAACTACTCGATTTGCCCCGGTAGGCGAAAAGGAATCTTTGGAAGAAACGGCACGCTTTACCCCGGTGGGGGGCGATGCGGAGCTTTTGGATGAGCCGGTGACCATTCCCCGGGCAGAACGTGTAGAGCCCTATTCCGAGACCTGGGAGCCGGAGTATGAGCAGCCCATCCGGGACTATGTGCCCCAGGAGCCCATCGTGTTCCGTCCGAAATCCCGGCTGCATGAGCTGAAGAGCAAGCTGATCGCAGGACCGGAAAAACGGTATTATGAGCTGGCTGAGCAGGGCCTTGGCAAGCTGCAGGTTGCGATCTTTTTGAATTTGCTGGTGGTGCTTCTGTCCGCCGGCGCTACGGCTATGTTTGCCTTCGGCATGGTGCCGGAACAGCGGCTGCGTCTGCTGGTGTTCGGACAGTTCTTTGCGCTGCTGCTGTCTGCGCTGCTGGGCAGCTACCAGCTGATCGAAGGCATGCACGATCTGCTGCACAAGCGGTTTTCTTTGAATACGCTGCTGCTTTTCAGTCTGGCAGCCTGCTGTGCAGATGCGATCCTCTGTCTGCGTGAGGTGCGAGTGCCTTGCTGCGCCGCATTTTGTGTGAATATGTCCATGTCCCTGTGGAGCGCTTATCAAAAGCGGAAAACCGAAATGGCGCAGATGGATACCATGCGCAAGGCCATCCGTCTGGACAGCTTGGTAAGCACCCCGGATTATTACGAGGGCAGACCCGGCTTCCTGCGTGGCGAGGGACAGGTTGAAGATTTTATGGACGTCTACAAAAAGACCTCCGGTCCGGAAAAGGTGATTTCTGTTTACGCATTGGTGGCGCTGGGTGTAAGCCTTGCCATCGGCGTGACAGCCGGCGTGCTGCATTCCGTTTCTGTGGGCATTCAGGTTTTCGCCGCAGCCTTGTTGGTGGCGGTGCCTGCGTCTTCTTATATTGCCACTAGCCGTCCCATGGCGCTTTTGGAGCGGCGTCTGCATAAGCTGGGAACTGTGCTGTGCGGCTGGGAAGGTGTCCGGGAATTGAGCAGATCCGGCGTATTTCCGCTGACCAGCGGCGATCTGTTTCCTGCCGGCGCTACCAAGATGAACGGCGTGAAGTTCTATGGCTCCAAAGATCCCGATGACGTGATCGCCTACGCAGCGGCATTGATCACCGCAGACGGCAGCGGCATGGCACCTCTGTTCGCCCAGCTGTTGGACAGCCGCAGCGGCTATCACTATGAGGCAAGCGGCCTGCGCAATTACGGCAACGGCGGCATCGGCGCAGAAGTCAACGGCGAAGCCGTGCTGGCAGGAACGCTGTCGTTCATGCAGGACATGGGCGTGGAGATCCCCAGCGGAACCAAAGTCAACCAAGCTGTGTATGTGGCGGTGGACGGAGAGCTGAGCGGCGTATTCGCTGTTTCCTTTGCCAAATCCAAGCCTGCGGCTGCAGGTCTTACTACCCTGTGCGCATACCGTGGCTTGAGCCCGGTGATGCTTGCCGGCGATTTTATGCTGACGGAAAGCTTTTTGGGCAGTAAATTCGGCATCAATACCAAACGGATCCTTTTTGCGGGCCGGAAGCAGCGGGACGATCTGATCGCCAAGCAGCCTCCGGAGGATGCGCCGGCATTGGCGCTCATGACCCAGGAAGGCCTGGCCGGCATGGCATTTGCGGTGACCGGCGCACGGGCGCTCAACAGCGCAAGCCGTGTGGGCATTGCAATCAATCTGTTTGGCGGTATTGTGGGATTGCTTGTTATGCTGGCGCTGACCGTTGTGGGAGCGCAGCATCTGCTGACACCTGCCAATGTGCTGCTGTTTGAGCTGATCTGGCTGATCCCCGGATTTTTGGTCACGGAATGGACCCGGTCTGTATAACAAAATTTAAGAGCCTGTACCTTTGGGTACAGGCTCTTTTACGTTTAGATGTGTTCTTTTTCCCGGCTTTGACAGGTAAAGAGGATGATTTGCTTGGTTTCTGCCGTTTCCTTGAGGATGTCCATGGCAGCGGCCAGACGCTTGTCGTCAAAGCGTACCAGGGCATCGTCCAGGACCAGCGGCGCATCCGGTGTCAGCTCTTCTGCCACGGAAAGCCGCAGAGCCAGATACAGCTGATCCACCGTGCCGTCGCTTCGCCAGTAGGATTCCCGGGTCGTTTCTTCCTGCTGAGCGCCTACGCTGAGGCTGAGGTCTGCACTGAGAGTCAGCCGGTCATAGCGACCGTCGGTCAGCTTGCCAAACAGCGCTTGCGTCCGTTTGGTGATCCGGGGCGCAAAGCGGCGCTGCAGATCAGTTGTGGCTTTATACAGCGCTTCTTGCGCCAGCTCCAGCGCATGGTAATAATCTTCCAGCTGCGCAATGCGGTATTTCACAGCCTTCAGCTGCTGCTTGAGGACCGATTCCTGTCCCAGAGCCTCCGCCTGTCCCTGCAGCTGACCCAGCCGCAGACTGTTTTGCTTCTGCTCCAGCAATGCGTTGGTGAGCATGGCGTCAGTTTCTTCCTTGGTTTGGGTAAGCTCATCGGGATACTGGGGTTTCTGGGCACTTTTTGCCATAGAGCGCAGCGCCTTCAGATGGTTTTCTGCCTGCCGCAGATCCCGCTGGGCATCGGCGAGGCTTCGCCAAAGCGCAGTGGTCTGATTCCATTGCTCTTGAGCAGCGCCCAAGGTCTTGCCCCCGGTAAAAGCATTGGTTTTGGTATCCAGCGCCCGGCGGCGGTTATCCAGTTCCGCAAAAACCGCTTGGTATTGCTGCAGATCTTCAGCATATTTTCGCTGCGTAGCAGCATAGCTTTCTGCGTCGCCTGTCCATCGGGAAGCTTCCAGAGGCGCATAGCGGTCTTGCAGTTGTTTGATCTGCTTACTCAGTCGGCCGGTGTTTAGCGCAAGGATCACGCCGCCGGTCACCAGCAGAGTGCCGCTGCCGCAGCAAAGCGCAATGAAGAGCTCCATGGGAAGAAGCTTCATAGTCGCCAAGGCGGCTACAGCCACCAAGACCGCAGCGATCATCAAAGACCAGCAAACCGCAGCAGCGGTTTTCTTCTTTCGCTGCAGCTTGTCCAGAAGCACCGTATCAGCCTTTGCGCCGTCAATGGCGGCTTCCGGGGTCATGCCGGTATAGCGTTCCGGAACAGCGGGGGTCTCGGGCGCAGAGGGGAGCATTTGGGTCTCCATTTGTATAGAAAGCCAGCTTTCCTGCAGAGCCTGAACAGTTTGCAGGGAGCGCTCGGCGGTTTCCAGAGGCGGCAGCTGCCGGCATTGCACTTCCAGCTGCTGGGCGTTTTGCCGTGCCTGCACGCAGGCTGCGTCCGCCTGCTCCACCTGGGAAGCATCCTCCAAAGCCCGGGTATAGGCCAAGGCAGCCTTATGATTTTCCAGCTTGGAAACCCAGGTGTCCAGTTCCTGCTGCCGTTGGGAAGTGGTCTCGATCTGCTTGTTCAGATCCTGCAGATCATAGATCTGCTGCATAAGCTGGTCTCGCTGGGCTTCTGCCTGAGGAAGCAAGCCGGACTTGTTATAGCGACATTTGTTTTTCAGATCTTTCAGCTTTTGACCCAGCTTGTCGCCGGCACCGCTTTCGTCACCGGTGGTGACCAGATTGTTCAGCCGGCGGCGTAGGGCATCGTCCTGGGTCAGGGGAAGGTCGGACAGCTTCAAAAAGCCTGCCCGGGTAAAAACACTCCGCTCCACCCCCAGAAGGGTCTGGCCGCAGTTGACAGAGTTCAGCTCCGGAATGTCGATGCCGGTCTCGGTTTCATACGCCCGGAAATCGCCAAAGGGAACACGACCCTTGGTGCTGCGCTCAATGGTGATGTCCCGTCCGTTCCAGCACAGATCGATACGGCCTGCCATGGGCAAGTTTGACCAGGGCTTGTAACGCTCTTTTTCCGCAAGGGCGGTTTTTGTGTTTTTTTCTCTGGTGTCGATGCCGTAGAGCATATTCACAAGAAAGGCGCACCATGTACTTTTGCCCCATTCGTTGGGGGCTTCGATCACATTCAGGCCCGGCTTCAGCTCCAGGGTGGCATGCTCAAGCTTACCGAAGGTGGCGGTCATAGAATAGATCCTCACGGCAGCTTCACCCCCTGTCCATCCAGGATCTGCCGGGAGATCCGGGCAGCCAGCCTGACGTGCTTTTGGTGGGTTTCGCTGGGAGAGTCCAGCGCATCATGGAGCAGCCGGAAATAAACACCCTCCAGCGTGTCATTTCCTACAGCGCTCCACAAATCCATTTCCGGCAGCGTCTGATCCCGGAGGGTCAGATTGGCTACCTGGGGATTGGCGCTTTGAATGGCGTCAAGATCCACACCGGCGGCGTAGCCGGTGAGAGTGATGCGATAAAAATCATTAGTTCGCGCAGGCGGCAAAAGAGCAGCAACTGCGGCAGCGGGATCTTCCCCTGCGTCGGCTTCCAGATCGAAGAACTGGGGCGTGTCCAGCGACACGAACTGGGCGTGGACTTCCTGCCCGAGGGTCACAACAATAACGCCCTTGTCACCGCATTCGTCAAAGCCACGGCCCATGGGGCAGCCTGGCCAGGCGCACAGCACCTCGCCGCTGCGGACAGATTCCCCTTTGTGGATATGACCCAGCGCCAGATAATCAAGACCGGACTGCCGCATTTGCTGGGCAGTAACCGGGCAGTAGGGAGAGGAAGCAGAGGTGGGGTCACCGTGGAGAACGCCAATGTGCCACTTTTCATCGCCCTCTGCGGAAAAGCCTTCCAAAAGACCGGGACAGTCCATGCTTTCAAAGCCTGCGCCGTAGATCTTGCAGTCAAGCTCCGGCAGGGAAACGGCTTCCATGGCGGCGTGGCGGAAAATATGGACATTTTCCGGCCAGCTTTCTTCCAGATAAACAGAGCCGGGTCGGCAGAAATCATGGTTGCCGGGACTAATGAAAACCGGAATCCGCAGCGCTTCCAAGGTCTTAGATACCAGAGAAAAGCTTTCTTTGGTATATGGACCGTCGAACAGGTCGCCGGAAAGCAGCAAAAGCTGGCAATTTTCCTGTTTGCACAGCGCGGCGACCTTGCCGGGGATCTTCTGCAGTTCCTGCTTCAAAAAGGCGGTCTGGGCATTGCTGTAACCATGCAGCGGTGCGTCCAGATGCCAGTCAGCGCTGTGCAGCAGCTTGATCATACAAATCCACCCTTTCTACGCTGCGGCACAGACCTGTGCCGGCGTCAATGGTAAATAAAACAGCTTCCAGTTTTGTCGGGCCGTTTGCCCATTGGTAGCGGCTGGTGAGATCGCCCCGGAATTTTGCGATGGACAGCTCCGGGCGAATGCCCAGCACAGAATGCATGGGGCCGGTCATACCCAGATCCGTTACATAGCCTGTCCCCTGGGGAAGCACCTGGGCATCTGCGGTGGGAACGTGGGTGTGAGTGCCCCATGCGGCGCTGACCTTGCCATCCAGCATGTAGCCCATGGCCAGCTTTTCCGAGGTGGCTTCGGCGTGAAATTCCACCAGTGTGATCTTTGCATCCGTTTCTTTCAGGATCTTGTCGATCATCAAAAAAGGATTGTCCGGGCCGTAGTCCATGTTGCACCGGCCGATCAGCTGGATCACGGCTACGTTACCGCACTTGGTTTCGAAAACGCCGCAGCCTCTGCCGGGAGCTTGAGGGGCAAAGTTTGCCGGACGGATGATCCGGGACGAGTCGTCAAGATAGGGGACAAGCTCCCGTTTGCCGAAGGTGTGGTTGCCCATGGTGATCACGTCTGCGCCGGCATCCAGAATGTCCTCTGCCTGGTCTGGGGTCAAGCCTACAACGCTTGCGTTTTCGCCGTTTACAATCACAAAGTCCGCCTGAGTCCTTTGTTTGAGATACCGCAGGGAATGGCGCACCCGTTCCATACCCGGATTGCCTACCACATCGCCTACGGCCAGCACCTTAAAATCCATGCCAATGCGCTCCTTACCGTTTTCTTTTAGTATATACGAAAACCGCGATTCATGCAAGCATGAATACACCCCATTTCCGTTTCGGAAATGGGGTGCAAAGGATTATTGATAAGAGCTCTGCTTGGCGCCGGAGAAGTCCACATCGCCCAGATACTTTTTGCTGTCAAGACCCAGATAATCGCACAGATTCTTCATCTCCACAACGGTGTTGATGTTCACATCGATACCGTTTTCCATGCGGTCGGCGTAGGCGAGGATCTCTTTTTCGCCATGGGTATAGATTCGTGCGGCGCCCTCCGCCTTGGGAGCGTCACGCAGCTCCTGCAGGAATACGGAGAAGCGGTCCTTCATTTCCTGAGGGTCACCGAACACAGCAGGATCAATGGCCATAAAGCCGTGGCAAGTACCGCCCTTGCCGCCGATATGGGTGTGGTTGGAGGTCAGACCGCCGGAGAAAATAGAGCAGAAGATCTCACACAGCATACCGTAGCCGTAGCCTTTGTGGCTGCCCAGCATCTCGGTGTTGCCGCCCATGGGCATGATGCCGCCGCCCTTCTTGCCAACAATGTTACTCAGCACACGGGAAGCATCGGAGCAGGGATTGCCGTTTTCGTCCAGCGCCCAGCCGTCGGGCAGAGGCTTGGACAGCTTGTTGTAGATCTCCAGCTTGCCTCTTGTGACCACGGTGGTGGAGGCATCGAAGAAGAAGGGGTAGGGCTCAGCGGGCATGGCGATGGCAATGGGGTTGGAGCCCAGCATAGCCAGACGGGAATTGGTGGGGACCATGATAGCTTCGGAGTTGGTCATGGCAAAGCCTACAAGACCAGCATCGCATGCCATTTTGGCATAGTAGCCGGCAATGCCGAAATGATTGGAATTCTTTACACTGACGATGGCCATACCGGTCTTTTTTGCCTTTTCAATGGCAAGACCCATAGCCTTCACGGAAATCAGCTGACCCATGCCATCGTGACCGTCGATAACGGCGGAAACAGGGGTCTCGTAAACCACCTCGGGCTTGGCATCTACGTGAATCAGGCCTTTTTCGATGCCTTTGTGGTAACGCACAAGGCGCTGCATGCCGTGGGACTCGATGCCGTAGGCATCGGAAAGCAGCAGAACATCGGTAATGGTGGCGGCTTCTTCCTTGGTAAAGCCGAAGGTCTCAAAAGCATCACAGCAGAAGGTTTTCAGCTGTGTGTAGGAATAATGAACATAGCTCATTTGTGTCCTCCTTTGAAAAATGAAGCGGAAATCGATAAAAATAATATATCATGGCAAAAGGAAGAGTTCAAGACTGACGGGGAGATAAATCGGTACAAAAAACAAGGTTGTTTTTACCATAAAATTTTTAAAGAAAAACCGCTTTGCGTATCACAAAGCGGTTTTTTGTGAAATTAGCTGTTGGCGGTGACCAAGTCTTCGATACTGTAGCCGCTGTCAGAGACCCAAGTGTCGGTATTGAAGGAGTTTGCGCTGCCGTAGCCGCCATAGTTGTTGGCATAGGCGATGCCCTTAGTCAGCGGCACAAGGGCTGTCCATTCTGCTGCGCCGGGCAGCTTGGTGAAGGCGGCGGCGTAAACCACCACTTCGTCGTTGCTGGAGACCTTGCTCAGGTCATCCGCAGTGATATAAATGGTCATTTCGGCACCGTCAACGGTGTGCTCCTCATCCGGTCCCCACCAGCTGCTGGTGGTATAGGTGTAGCTGTCGCCGGTGTCGGTGTGATTGTCCAGATTCTCACGCTTGATCATCATAGTGATGGGCTCAGCCTTGCCGTCGCCGTCCAGGTCCATGGACATAAATTCGTCGCCGAACATGTACTTGACCTTGCCGGAGTCACCGGAAGAAGAACCGTAGACATTGCCAATGTAGGTGACTGCGGATGCTTTGTTATAACCGCTGCGGCTATTCATGGAGTCTTCCAGATACTGATAGGATCCGTCGAAGGCTTGGTTGTTCAAAATGGCGAGGAAGCGGTCAACTGCAGTCTGCGCCACAACAGTGCCGATGGAGTCCTTGTCCACCACGAAGTGGAAACGCAGGGAGGAATTCAAATTGCGGTTGGAACGGCTGCTGCCAGTGTAAGCAAAGGTAATGGTGACGGTTTTGTAGGAATGGGGTTTGATCTCGTCTTTTTGCTCCAGACCGGTCAGCGTGTAGCCGATCGTATTGTTATCCCAGGAAAGGGTTTCGGTTTCTTTGTAGTAGAAGCTGGCATCCGTGTTGTTGTAGAAGGTGATCTGGGCAGTAACGGAAGAGCCGGCAGCGTTTGTCAGCGCCAGGATGCTTTGAATATCCAAATCTGCCGTCTTGGTAATGCTGGCGCTTTGATATGTACCGTCGGTAACATTGACACGGGTAATATACAGCGTGCTGTAGCGAAAATCGTGAAGAGAGATTGCTGCATTGGAATGGACATCTTCGGGGGGTGCGGTGTAGTGCCAAAGAGCGAAGACGCTTGTCAGCGAGGATGCCACCAACAGCGCACAGAGCAAAATAGCAGGGAGCAAAGCGAGGCGTAATTTCATAACGGCCTCCTTATTCCGGAAGCTGCGCTTCCATCAGCGCCAAACGAAGCTTCTTTTCATTTGCGATTCTGCGCTCCACAATGGGCGTGGCGATGGTTGTAAAGAGGACCAGAAGGATACACATCCAGCCGGCAGGGGACTGCAGGAAGAGAACAAAGCTGCCCCAGAAGGGAATGCGTTCTCCACGGTAAATGCCCTTGATCTGGGAATAATGCACGCAGTTGCGGTCGACATATTTGATGGCGTCGCCCTGGGTGGTAAAGCATCTGCCGCTTTCTGTTTCCTTGATGCCGACAATGCGGTGAGCGATCATATAGTCTTCGTGCTCATAGATGATAATATCGTAAAGTTTCAGTTCTTCAGCCGGGGGCGCTTTGTAGAACGCCACCAGATCGAAGGTGTGGAATTGGTCGTCCAGACCGTTTTCCGCCAGATATTCATTGTCGGGGTGCTTTTTGCTCATAGAGCCGGATTCCACCACACGCCAGGAAGGAATGCTTTCGCTGAGCTCGCCTTCGCAGTGATTGACGCAGAGAGAAAGAACAAAAGCGGTGGAGAAAATCAGACACAGCACAATAGAGACTGCACGGTCGATCCACCGCCCAATCCTGGCCTTCTTGCAGTTTTCTTTTTTATACTCTGCCAGAATGTTTTCGTCCTCCGCGCCGGTCCGGATCAGCCGGATAGTGAGCTTTGTGATCACGGCAACTGCCACAATGGACAATGTGGTCAGCATCAGGAAAACAATCAGGCACAAAATAAACACATAAAACTCGTATTCTGTCATCGAAAACACCGCTTTTATAATGCATTTTACGGCAAGGGCATATCAAGGTGCCCTTGCCGTATAGGTAAGTAAGGAAGATTAGCCCTGAGTGACGCCGTCGACAACGCCGTTGGTCAGGCACATAACGATATTACCGTTCAGATGGCTGCGGAAAGCAGTGTGATCGGGCTTAGCATCCAGATAGATGTCGGTGTTGAGCTTGATCATCTCAGCCAAGTCTTCAGCATCGTAAGTAACAACGAAGAGACCGTCGCCGTTCTTGGTGCCCCAGTCAACATTGGGAGCAAAATCACCGTCAGACTCGTTGGAGAATGCGAAGATGTCGGTCAGGGTACCGGAAGCATCATAGTGGCCGTTGGAATCCAGAGGAACCTGCATCTCGGTGGAGGGTTTGAAGTACAGCTCAGCGGGAACACCGTTGTTCTTGATATCGCCGGTTGCACCCTCGGAGGGCTTGAAGCTGATGGTCAGGTAGGGATCTGCACCATCGGTGGTAACGAAGACCAGCTTTGCCAGGTGGTCGTCATTTGCCTGGTCAATGGCCAGAGTAAAGTTGTAGTCCATAGTGAAGGTGCCGTCTGCGCCGGCGTCAACAGCGTCGGTCAGCTCTACGAAGACTTCCTTGTTCTGGTCAATGATGTCCACACTGCCGGAATAGGTCCAGACGGCGAAGACACCGCTGACGGTCAGGCACAGCAAAAGGGCAATAAATACATTAAGCTTTTTCATTGATATTACCTCCAAAATAGTTTTGCTAAGCGCATAGCTTAGGTATACCACCGTTGGGGTGAAAAGTCAAGGGAGCTGGAAAAAATAACTATACTTTTTTCCTTCCCGGGCTGATGCCGAAGCGGGCCTTATACTGCTTGGAAAAGTTGGCAAGATCGGAAAAACCTGCCATGGTAGCAGATTCTGAGACCCGGTGACCCGCCTCCAAGAATTCTCTGGCCTTATCCATGCGCAGGTCCATCAGAAAAGTTTGCGGCGGTACGCCGTACGTTTGGCGAAACAGGGTGGTCAGATACCGCCGGTCGATATGCAGGCTGTCGGCGATCTCCTGAATGCTGACCCGCTGCATATAGGAATTTTCCAGATAAGTTTTGGCGTAAACGGCATACTGGCTTGAAACCTCTTTGGACTGCTGGTCTCTGGAAAGGATCCAAAGCAGCTCGTGGGTGAGGGAAAAGATCTTTCCGGTCAGGTTTTCGTCCCGGCAGTGATCCCGGATGTAGGAAAAAATGTGGCGCACCGGCGGCTGACGCAGAACAGGAGTATGAAGACAGGCCGGAAGCTGGGGTGCAGAAAAGCACAGCCATGCGTACTGCCACGGGTTTTCCCTGCTTGCCCGGTAGGTGGTGACCTGCCCGGGGAGGATCACAAAAATGTCGCCTTTGCTGACATGGTGGGTCTGTCCCTCCAGTGTGAACGTGCCTTCCCCCTCCAGCACGTAGTGCAGCAGCGGATCGGAGCGCACCGCCGGACCGAAGGCGTGTTCAGGCTCGCAGGCTTCGAAGCCATAGAAAACAGGACAGATCCCGTGGCACCAGCCCGGGGTAATCATATATTGCGCCACAATTACGCACCGCCTTTCGTAGTTGTTTCCATTTTACCAAATCTAGCACCCGTTTTGCAATAGCATTTGCGACACTTTTTTTGTATATTTGAACTATCCATAAAACGTTTGGAGGTTATATCATGCTTAAGATCACATTTTTGGGTGCAGGAAGCACTATTTTTGCCCGGAATGTTCTGGGCGACGTGATGGCATCTCCTGTTTTGCAGGAGTGCGAGATCGCACTTTACGACATTGACCCTGTCCGCCTGGACGAGAGCTTCCGTATCCTTTCTACCATTAATCAGAATATCAACGCCGGCCGTGCCGTTTTGAAGACCTATCTGGGCGTTGAAAACCGCAAGGACGCTCTGCGTGGCGCAACCTTTGTTGTCAATGCCATTCAGGTGGGCGGCTATGAGCCTTGCACCGTCATCGACTTTGAGATTCCCAAGAAGTACGGCCTGCGCCAGACTATCGCCGACACCTTGGGTGTTGGCGGCATTATGCGTGCTCTGCGTACCATTCCCGTGATGGAAGACTTTGCCCGGGACATGGAAGAGGTCTGCCCCGATGCGCTGCTGATGAACTACACCAACCCTATGGGCATGCTCACCGGCTACATTGCCCGCTACACCGGCGCCAACATTATCGGTCTGTGCCACAGCGTGCAGGTTTGCAGCCAGCGGCTGCTGGATCAGCTGGGCATGAGTGAAAAGCTGGAGGGCCATAAGGAGCTGATCGCCGGCATTAACCACATGGGCTGGCTGCTAAAGATCCAGGACAAGCACGGAAACGACCTGTATCCCGAGATCAAGCGCCGCGCCAAGGAGCAGAATGCCACCCAGATCCACAAGGACATGGTCCGTTTCGACTATATGGACAAGCTGGGCTATTACTGCACCGAGTCCAGCGAGCATAACGCAGAATATAATCCCTTCTACATCAAATCTAAGTATCCCGAGCTGATCGAGAAATTCAACATTCCCCTGGACGAGTATCCCAGAAGATGCGTCACCCAGATCGAAGAGTGGAAGAAGGAAAGCGCAGAACTGCTGGGCAACACCGAGCTGGGCCATCAGCGCAGCCGTGAATATGCTTCTCACATCATGGACGCTATGGTCACCAATGTGCCTTATGAGATCGGTGGCAATGTGCTCAACACCGGCCACCTGATCGAGGATTTCCCGGAGCAGGCCTGTGTGGAAGTGCCCTGTATGGTCAACGCCACCGGCATCCATCCCACCTATGTGGGCAGCCTTCCTCCGGTGTTGGCTGCTATGAATATGACCAACCTCAATGTGCAGCTGCTGACCATCGAAGCAGCACGCACCCGCAAGAAGGAGGACATTCTCCGTGCTGTCATGATGGACCCCCATACCCAGGCGGAACTGTCCATCGACGATATGGCAAAAATGGTGGACGAACTCATTGAAGCCCACGGTCCTTACATGGCAATGTACCGCTGAGTTTCAGAAAAAACGGCAGATATTGTGTCCATTCTATTGACAAATGTCGATATATGGGGTAAAATGCATATGTACTTGAAAAGAAGAGAGTACATATTTTCTTAAAGGAGAGATTTCCAATGGACAACAATAACCTCGTTAGATTCCTTCTGACCTTCTTCCTGGGTTGGATCGGCAGCTTCATCATCAACCATACTTCTCTGAAGCCTGAAGGCTACACCTGCAGAACTTCTGCTTACTTCTGGGCAACTATGGTTACCATGGGCATCTACGCTCTGGTTGCTTCCATCTGCAACCTGACCTTCGATCCCAACAAGGAAAAGAACATCGGCTGGAAGAAGGACTAATCCTTTACCTATAAAAAAGCACTTGCGAGAGCAAGTGCTTTTTTATTATCAATAATATAACTGGCGGATAACAGCTTCGCATTCTGCGGCGTTCATACCGGGTAAGATATCGGGATGATACAGAAGCTTCAGGATCACTTCATCGACCTTGGTCAGTTGCTGCGGCTGGGAAAAGCCGGAGTAAATAATGCTGTATCTGCGAAGGTCGGTATCCTGGGCAGGGCCCAGACCGTTGTAGATCTCTTCCAAAATGACGGAGTTGCGCACGGTCTGGTCTATGTCAGTGCGGTAGCAAATCACTTCGTCAAAGATCTTGTTGTCGTTGTACCAGAAGGTGACTGCGCCGTCGGCATCCCTGAGGTTTGCGCCCATGCGGTCTATCAGCTCCTGCTTCGTGCAGAAATAGATCTTCAGGTTGGCTTTTGCAGCATCCTCTGTTTCGTGTATGCCGGGGAAGCCTTCAATGGTGTTCAGCCATGTAACAAAACCGGTTAAGACCTGCAGGTCGGCATCGGTGGCACTGCCGGTTAGCATGTAGTAGATGGGAATGTCCCATTTTTGAATCAAGCTGGCATTGCCGGGGCCGCTGGAGTATTCGGCATCCAGACACACCTCGTTGAAATAGCGGATCATATCCTCGACGGAAACGCCCGGGACATACAGCTGCGAATGGGGCGGCTCAGTCACAGGAGGTTCAGTCACAGGAGGCTCAGTCACAGGAGGCTCTGTTGCCGGAGGATCGGTGACAGGTGGGAGGGTCTGCTGGGGATGGGTGACTTGCGTGGCTTGGGTTGACTGCTGCAGCCCAATAGAACCAATGTCGCAGGCGCTGAGCAAAAGAATGCAGACAATGAGTATCAAACAGAGTGCACGCTTTTTCATTTTATCACCTCGAAGAATTATTTGGAGCAATACCATGCCGGAGGAATGGGGGATTCACCATAAAGCGGATCGGCTCCGCCGCTGTTTTGAAAGATCAGGGTAACGGTTTCCTTCATTTTTCGTGCATCGCAAAGCTGGGTCGGGGCATTGCCGAGGAAACCATCGACAATGCATTTGTGATAGCGAAATGCGGTCTCGTATTTGGGAAACCGATAGGAGATATCGTCAATATAGTCTGTAAAGTAAAGGGTAAGCTCCCGCTCTATGACCTGCCCGGAGCTGCGGCGCAGGTTGGTGCGGATGGGCCTATTGTCCATTCGGTTGGGTGTGCCAAGGATCTCATCGACGGCGTGCAGGTAGGTGTTTCGGTTGTGGGCAACGCCAACCAGCAGGACGTGACCGCCCATGGCATAAAGCTTGCCGTAGCAGCTTTCCGGTGCAGTAGGGGTGGTGATCAAGGGCTCATCCTTGATAAAGTCTTCGGCCTTTGCTCTGTCACCGAAAACCACCATGGAATGGGTCGGGCTCTCGGAACGGACGCCCCGCTTATCCTTGAGCGCCACGGTGGCAAAAGTGCCCAAACAGTTTGCGCTGCTGTCCATATCCAGGGTGATGTCCTTGTCAATGTTGTCCCATGTGTGGGTGGGAACGCAAAAAAGTCCGCCGTCCTGGGTGAAATACTCGATCATGGCATCTAAAAGCGCCTGGGCACCGCCTTCTATGTTGCCGATGGAGCGCAGGGACGAATGCATCAAAACAACGCTATTCTGAGGTGCGTTCATGGCGTGCAGTTGGGAGAGGATGTCGTTTTTTGTATACATGGGAGCACCGCCTTTGCTTCAGTATATCATGAAAGTGTAAAAAAAACAATAATTATATTGGGGGAGTGCGGATTCGATTTGCCTTTTTGCCCGGAGGGCAAAAATTATTGTAGCCACCAGTTTTTGAACTGGTGGCAGCAACTGTCCACCGGACAGTTGCATTGAAATGGGTTCGAATCTATCCTCCCAATACCCATACGCAGAAAAAGACCAATCCGAAAGGATTGGTCTTTTTCTGTCTATGGGCTACAAAAAAGATATTTTGGCAGTTTTGCGCATGACTTTGAACGTTCACATTGAAGACACACTATTATATACTTTACTTTCTGCTTGCTGAAGTTTTTCTTCCAAGTCTTTGACTATTGCTATATGTTCGATTATTTTTTTCTTCTTGTTTTTCTGTTCAACAATATCAAAATACTCTATCGGATATTCATCTAACTCTTCTGGCTTAATAGTTAATTTAGAAGTTCCATTTCTCAAAGCAACAACTATTTTTTCGCGTATAGCCATCAAATAATGGGCATAGAATTCAAGATCTACAGGATACTCTTTCGGATTCTTAGGCGTTAAAATCAAGCAAAGCGTACTCGCAATAAATTTCCCCTTGACATAGTGCGCTCTTCCCAAGGAGCCCTCTGCGCCTACTGCATAAATTATCGCTTCTTGGTCGTGCGAATACGAATCATGTTTCTTCCATTTTTCAGCCGCTGTTATAAAATCATATTCTCCTTCCGGGTTGTTGTCTTCGCTCTGTAATGTGCCACTAATGCTAGTATCAAAGATATCAGAAAACTTTACCAGGTTTGGCAAATCCAATGTTTGCTTTTTCACGCCCGCCAACACAATCTTTTCTCCAACGTAAATGCGCCTTTTTTCGCAAACTCCACTTTTTTCTTTTTTGTTTAGAACGCAATCGAGTATATTGGATTCAATTTCGTTCCACTTATTGTATTTATCAACACGACCTTTGTGTTGAACCGATACCAAGCCATCCTCTTTTAATTCATAGAAAACCACCTCGTCGTCTTTCCTGTGAGGGGTTTTTGTAAAACCAAAAATGGAAGTGTATACAATTCTGTCTTGTTCTTTAAAAATTGCAACCGGCATTTTTATTACGAAATCTAATTTTGCAATTTTTAATATATCGTCTGTTAATTTGCCTACATTAGACGATAACGTGGGATTCGGCATAATTGTAATCAGGGTTCCATTAGGCTCCAAGAAATCAAGTGCCTGCTTTGTGAATTTAATTGGATTTCCCTTTTCATAAGGCGGATTGATAATAACTTTCGTTGGTTTTAACTTCCTGATTTCATCAAACACCAATTTATCTTGTTTAATAGAAAGATCTAACAAACTGCTTCTATAAAGCATGTTTGTCCGTCCATCGCCATGAAGAAACATATTTGAACATGCTAGGGAGAATAAAACAGGATCTATTTCAAATCCAATTAATTGTTTTTCTGTTATGCTTTCGATTTTCGTTGCATCTCCGTTGGCTTGTTTAATCATGATTTCCATGGCTTGCATTAAAAAACCACCAGATCCAGTACACGTATCCAACACAACATCCTCTGCAGAAAGACGCGCTAGTTTTACCATGAGGTTTTTTACATGGTCTGGTGTTAATATGATGTTTTTATTGTCAACTTTGCCTGCTCTTTTCAAAAAGGTCTTATAGGCTCTTCCTAATATATCTAATTTCTCATCACTTCTAAAAGGCATGTAAATCTTTGATTCAACGGTTTCAATGATTTCTATGTACTTTAGAAGCGGAATATCTATTGTTTTAATAAAGGAAAACCTATCTCTCCACGAGAACTCTTTCGATAAATTGTTTATTTTCCCCTTTAATTCAATATCGACAGCCTTTAATATTGCATCGTTCATATAATGCGCATCTAATAGATTAATGCCCACATTTGCTCTTTCTTCGTCAGAAGGCGCTTGTATACTTTTGTAGGTGTTTCTAAAATTAGGATTTTTTAGTGCAATCATTATTCCTGAAAAAAGCAAACTTCTATCTGTATCGCGGACATTATTGTCGTGAAAAGTTTGGTTTAAACTTATTAAGATTGTGTTCAATTCAGCATCTGAGATCTGATCGCCATTCTTCTTATTTAAATATAACTTTTCGATATTTTCAATTTTTAGTAACTTACTCGCTTCTAATGTAATTATTTCTTTTTGATCTTTGAATAGACAATAATAAGTGATTTTTAAGTTGGTTTTTGTTTGCCCTGAAACAGCAACACCTATCAAATCCTTCTTATTCCTTAATTTGTTGTTAGTTAAATAATATTGCACTTCTTCTTCGGCTTTATCATGAAGGAGTGCCTTCGCTTCCACAATTATTGCGTATAATCCTCTATCTAGGAAGAAATCTGGATATCCTTTATAATCTGTGCCTTTTTTACTTTTAAAACCATATTCAGAAGAAATTGCAGATTTTTCAATAAAGGTAGTTGCACCGTAAAAATCGCGAAAAATATTTTCGGTTTTTGTTTCACTTACGTTCTTTGCCATTATTCTTCTCCTTCAAATCTTTTGTCAGTATATCAGTTAAATACTGATTGATGCTATACCCACGTTCGTCTTTTTTCTTTTTTTGCACCTCGTCCATCATACGGCTGTAAATCTCCGGTGGCAGACGTAGAGGGATCATTATTTTTTCGCATGTCGGAGTTTTCGTTTTGTTCACAATCCCACCTCCATTTTGATATCATAATATCTTGATATAATGATATCAAAAATTAGAAAGAAAGTCAATCCTTTTCGAAAATAAAAAGAAGCATAGTGTGTTCTATACTCCTTAAATATAGCGATGTTGTGAGAGTTCAAGTCTGTTCTGTGAAAAATATCTTTTTTGTTTGTTTAAACCGACAACTAAAATTTTGCCCATAAAAACAGAAAAAGCCCTGATAAAATCAGAGCTTTTCTGTGGCTATATCTTTTTTGTAGCCTTTTGATGGTGGGGGAGGGCGGATTCGAACCACCGAAGCGATACGCAGCAGATTTACAGTCTGCAAAAAGGCGGTTTGCTTCAATAGGATTTTGGCATTTGACATCAAATGTGACATCAATGACATCGAAGCGTGCTATGCTCGGTGGCTGCAAGGGTGGCCGGCCACAAGCTGATCAGGCCAAGTACTTGCGCATGCCCTTATTGAATTTGCTGATCGATTTTGCGGCCTGCGCCGTGCGCAGGTCGGTATATATCTCACGGGTGATCTCGATACGGGAATGGCCGAGGATTCGCTGAGCGGACAACTCATCGACACCGAGCTCGAACATAAGGGTGGCGGTACCGTGCCGGAGGTTGTGGGCGGTGAGCGTCGGTTTCCCATCTTCCACAAAACCGGCTGCCTGGCAGTAGCGCAGCCAGGCTCCTTCGTATCCACGGAGGGTCATGTGACTCCCTCCTTTTCCTCCTCTTGTGCTATCCTGGGACGGGAAAAGCAAAGCGGACGTGCTGCAGCTCCGGGCTTGCTGAAGCTTGATCAGGAGAGGATCCACGATGGGAACGGTGCGAATACCAGCGTCCGTCTTTGGGGATTTGATCGTGGGGTGGGCGCCGTTGGTATAGTCCAGGGATTTTGTGACAGAGATCTCTCTGCGAGCAAAATCCACATCGGCCCACTCGAGGGCCAATGCCTCGGACTTTCGAAGGCCGGTGCACAGCAGGAACAGCGGAAACAGACCGAATGGCGCATCGGCGCAGGCAAAGATGGTTTTTATCTGCTCGTCCGTCGGCGCTTTTCGTTTGCCCCGCTTCAGACCCTTCGGAAGCCGGACGGAAAGGACGGGATTGTACTGCGCATATTCATGCGCCACGGCATAATCCAGGATCATGCGGTACAGTGAGCGGATGGAATTGACCACGGTGGAGCTGTAGCCCTTAGATTTTGCGGCGGTCAGGTGGTTCATGATGTCCAACGCTGTGACCTCGGAGATCTGCTTGTGTCCGTGGCGGGTGAGAATGTCCAGGTAGTGGGGCGCATAGTTGCTCCAGGTGCGAGGGTGGATCTCTTCCCGGTGCTCCCGCTCCCAGCTCTCGGCGATCTGCCGTAAGGTGGGAATCTGCGGGGGCTGTTTTTCTTTCCCCTGAAGTTTTTGGAAAAGCTTTGCCGGGTCACGGTCGTACACGTAGTGCCGGCCGGCGGCGTCAGTGTAGCTGCCCTGATAGCGCCCGTCTTTGCGAAGGGTGAACATGGCAGCATAATTTATTTTTTTGGCCATAGGGCGCTCCTTTCTTGCGGAAGTTCTATGTTGTTCAAAAACGAGGGGTGCCAAAGATGTAGTGATCGTTATGGTGGTCGCAATCGTTAAGATATTGGCGGTGTTCTGCGTGTTCTTCGGAAGAGATATACCCGGACTTCAAGAAATGATCCAGACAGTGGTAGCAGATATGGAGCAGCTGCTTGCCTTGATCTGTGAGACCGTTAAAAGTTCTAAGTTTGTCTGAATCTACAAAGTTGAGAGCAATGCGATATACTAAGGTTTCTGCTGCTTGCTGACTGAGTTGATGGAACTGCGCCTCCGGTTTGGCAGAAAGGGTGGCGTCGATATGTTCCAGCAGAAGGGATTCGCAGGAAGGTAACACAGGGGTTTCTGCGCTGCGGATCATCTGCAGGCACCAACTGCGATATTTGCGCTTGATGCCATAGTAAACTGTGATCCATTTGAATAGCCACTGCAAGCCGCAAAACAAAGAAATCGAGACGGCAAAGAAAACGACAAGAGAAACAAACTGGGTCGAAAACAACTGCGCCGCCTCCGCGGCTACTAAAAGCGAGAGAAGGCCTGCGCCGATCAGGAAGAGAGATTTTCCATTTTCCTTGTGGCGGCGCACGATCCCTATGACGATAAGTGCAAGAGGTGCCAATGCGGCGGCGAGGAGAAGGAACAGTATAAGAGAAAGTATAAAGTCATCCAAAGCAAAGACCACCGATCCTTCTTAGCGCACGGCGCTGGTGAAGGCGATGGCCTTTCCCAGGATGCGGACGGTGTTCATTTCCTCACCCCACAGAACGATGGGGCGGTACTGGGGATTCTCCGGCTCCAGGGATACGTGATCCTCGAAGATCCGGATGCGCTTAAGGGTGGCGTCGTTGTCGATCAGAACGGCGGCGATCTCTCCGGACTCTACGGTGTCCTGCTGCCGGATATAGACGATGTCTCCGTCGAAGATCCTGGCATTGATCATGCTGTCACCCTGGCAAGTGAGGGCAAAGTCTGCGTGGATGTGCTTGGGAATGTCGATGTATTCCTCAATGTGATCCTCGGCAAGGATCGGCGCACCGCAGGCAATTTTGCCCAATAGCGGGATTTTGCGCATGTTGGGCATGGGTATAATGTTGGCGGGCAATAAGCCGTTGTGGTATGCGTAAAGAATGTACTCATCCTCCGGTGTTAACGGATTAGCGTCCGGCTCTCGCCGGTTGTTCTCTTTCTCAATCAATTCTGCAGGGCAGCCCCACAAGCTGATGTAGTATTGGCGCTCCTCTGCGGATTTAGCATTGTTGTACGCCTCGAACATGTCATCGTTCCATGCGGGTGTGCGAAGAAGACTGACGATTTCTATGCCGTAAATATCGCAAAGTTGAGAGAGGGTTGTTGTATCGACACGATTTGTTCCGCGTTCATAGTTGCTGATTGCTTGGTAGGTAATGCCTAGGCGTTGAGCAACATCATTTTGGGTAAGTCCGGCATCCAGCCGGGCTTTTTTTAATCTGCGACCGATTTCAGTTGCGCTCATAATATCACTCCTTTGCAGTTATGATACTTAATAATTGACGATTAGTCAATAAAATATTTAGAAAAAACAAAAAAGCGACTTGACAATCAATAATCCGTTGAGTATATTAAAAATGAACTCAATGAAATGTTGAGAAACAGAGAGGTGGATTGCGATGAAAGATTTTACGGTGAACAAAAATATTAAGCGTCTTATTGACGAACTGGACAAGAGGGCGTCGGCGGTTGCTGATCGCGCAGGCATTAGAAGGGATACGTTTTCGAGGATTACTCATTGCAAGCGTCCAGTCTTCGCTGATGAGGTTGTTCCTATCGCAGAGGCCCTGGGCGTTGATCTTGGAGAGCTGTTTAGCAAGGATGCTACATAAGAAAACCAAACGCAAAGGAAGGAGCGTGAGTTGATTGGCACGAGAGAAGGAAGGCTACCGGGAGAACTTGGAGCTGCTGAACATGCGGTTTCCGGATCATGACCTTCTGACGATGGAAGAAGTCATGGAAACAACCGGGTACCGGAGCAAAAATACGGTGCTGAAGCACTTGGGCCATTATTTTGTCAACAAGCGGCTCAGCAAGGTGCATTTGGCAAGGTATATGTGCGGCTAAAAAGTCAGCGGCAAACAACGTACATCGAGCGCGTGAGCGCAGGAAGGAAGAGGTCATAATGGCAAAATGCAAGGTATGCGAATACTGCGGCGATAATCTGGATTTCGGAGAGCGCTGTGACTGCCAGGATCGCGAGGATACTCAGGAGCAGGTTGGGTCTAGCGGAGGTGACAGCTGATGGCACAGAAAAACGCTACACCCACCAAGGAGCAGGCGCAAGTCCTCGCCCGGCACAAGTTGTCTAAGGTAGCGTGGGTCGTTGTGAAGGATCTCGCCCACAGCATGATCGTCAAAAACCGGATCACCGGCGAGTTTAAGGTGGTGGATAAATGAACGGAACAAATATTATTCGCGCAGAAGCACCCGACCGTGACAGCCAATACCAGCTGCGCGGCTGCAAGTGTGGCAGCGCCGATGTGATCTACGTTCAAGTTCGGTCCGCTGCAGGTGCATTGTGGGAAGCAAGGTGTACAAGCTGCAGCGCAAAAGGCAAGGCTTTCTCTGTTCGGCACGATGCGCAGATCTTTTGGAATCATAACATGGCGGCACCAGAAAGGAGGCTTCGCGTATGCCCGAGTTATTCAGTGTAGCAGATGAGCTTGCTCGCAAGCTGAAGGATTGTGGCATCGAGGATCAGGTGCGCATCTCCTTGGTCAAAGAAGCTGGCAACGATCGTTGTCAGCGCAGCATCAAGACCAGCTCGGCCGCAGCGGCTATCAATGCGCTGGGGCTGCTGATCCAGGATCTTGCCCGTGAACTGCAGGTGCCGGTGGTACATATTATCTCCGTGCTGGCTGTTGTTCTTATGGGCCCGGACGAGAAGGAGGTTGACCATGGAACAGCTGACGCATGAGCGCTGCAACGGGATCCGCACCGGCTACTGGTCGCCCAGGACAAAGGAAGAGATCGTTCAGAAGCTGGGGGCTATTGAGCACCAGGCAGAAGATCTGATCGGGCGCGCCTGCGACGACTATTGCCGCATGAGCGTGAATGCAGATCCGGAAGAATTTGAGCAAATTTGCAAAGAGTGTCCCATCAATAAGCTGGCCGAGCTGATCGGCATATGAAGGAGAGCAAAGATCGCTATGGTAATTAACGAAAAATCACTGGTACAGAGGATGAAGGAAGCCTACAAGGGTTGGGGCTACACTGTGACCGTGGGGTCGAATGAGAAGTGGGCGGTCTACACACCGAATTGGATGGTGCAGATCGATGGCCAAAACAATGTACCAAACGCAGTGCTCGCCTTAATCGTGCTGCACATGGGCGAGCTGCCGGAGCGGGAAAGTGCTCATCGCATTTACAAGATCGATACCGGTCCGGTTGTCCAAAAGGAGGTCTTTGCTGTTGTCGATGCAGAGATCAAGAAATTGGTAGAGCGGACCGCTCTGACAGGCAATTTCCCGCAAACGATCCAGCGTACAAAACTGATGCTTGGTTCTTGCCAGGTGTGGCAGAAAGAGCAGGATCTGGAAATCTACATGATGGATCCTGCGTACACTCGGTTAATCGACAGTAAACATACTCGGGCGGTTGACGACTTCATTTGCGCCAAAGGCGATATCAGCAGTGTATACGTAAGGCGGGAAATCGGCGCCGGCGAGAAGGCGCATCTAGACCATCTGGCGGCAATGCAGTGGATCGAGAGTTGAGCGACCTGAAGCCGGAAAGCCAAACAAAGGAGATGCGACATGACATTCGATGTTTTCATGGCGGTCTGTTGTCTGCTGGGAGCAGCTGCATCCTGGACACTGTATCGCTGGTTCAGCTGGAACGTGAAGCTGAAATATAAAGAACAAACACTGCCGGGGCGGCGTTTGCGCCAACAGCACAAAGAGCAGCAGAGCGCTCCGGTGTACCGTCACAGAGCGAAAGCCCTGTGACGGCTATATGGAAGCGCGGGGTGTGGTGCCCACCTGCTTAGCACAAGGCAGGAAATGCCAGTTCGATTCCGGCCGCTTCCTCCAGCGGCGAGCTACAGCGCCGCATATGACCTCCTGGAGATAGGCAGCCAAGGCGTGAAAGACTGCCCGCCGTTGCTCGCGGCGCGCCAATACAGGGGCATGGCCAAGTTGGTAAGGCAT
>JAZQJO010000009.1:0-6541 GCA_045541695.1 Faecousia sp. | reverse complement strand
TACAATGCTTTTCCCCATTTTCCTTATCCCAAGCGGCTCATCAAGATCCTGGCAAAGCTTTTGAAGGATGATGGACGGCTCACCGTTGCCCATGGCATGAGCCGGGAAGCCATTGACAACCACCACAGCGGCTCTGCCAGCAAGGTCAGTAACGGCTTGATGGCAGCGGAGAGTCTGAAGCGGATCTTCGATGCCCACTTCCAGGTGGAGGTGGTGGTCTCCAACCGTCACATGTACCAGGTTAGCGGCGTGAAGCGTGATGTGCTGGCTCACTCCCACGGTGGAACCACCCACAGCCATGGCGGCCTCACCCATTGCCATAGCCACGGGGATGAAGTGCATGACCATCTGCCCAGAGAAAACGCAACACCCCTGGAGGAACTGCTGGTGATGATGAAGTACCTGGTCAGCCATAACGATGCCCATGCCCAGGAGGTGGCGGACCTGGCCCGGGAGCTGATGATGGCCGGCAAGGATGTGGCCTATGACGAGATCATGGATGCGGTTTCCGACTTTGATATGGTCAACGCAAAGCTGGCCGCGGTTTTGAACAAGCTGTCCGCGGAAGACTAAAATGTAGAACACCCCATTGTCTGCCTGACAATGGGGTGTAGTTTTATTTGCTCAGATCGTAGATGACTACGGTACCCAGGCGCTCCGTTGCGCCGATAGCAAGCTTTTTGCCGTCGGGGCTGACAGCGCAGGTGGTCACATAGGTGCAGTAGAACACATCGTCGATGGACTCCCCGTAACCCTGGCCCATATGACCCAGGAAACGAAGACCTTGCTTGCTGTCCCAGCGGAACAACAGGGCAATGTCCATTTCATCACCGGCAACGCCGTAGACAGCGCTGTCGGGAGCGGCGCTGAGACAATGGATAGGGCCGTTCACAGATACAGCACCCAGGCTGTACATATCCCGTCCATCCCAAAGAGCCAGCATGCCATCGGGGGTGCCGATCAGCTGACGGCCATCCGGCAGTTTTGCCGCGGCAGAGGGCTTGGCCAAATACTGGCGGCCGGGCTGCCAGGGCAGGTTTTCATATTCGGGTAAGGTTGCAGCAGGGATTTCACCATCGTAAGGCGCCAAAGAAGTGAGTCTGCCATCGGTGATGGTGAAGGTATAGTTCTTCTTTTCACCGCAGATACCCCAGAGGGTGTTCTCGTCCTTCCATTCCAGGTGGCGGACAGCGCTTTCGGGGATATTCCCGGGCGCAAGAGCGCGCCAAAGGAGAATGGGATGACCGACTACGGGAAGCAGCACATTGGTGGGGTTCTCGCCCATGATGTGCTCCTGGGCTTGAATCTCCAGGGCGGATTCGATGTATTCCGGGGCCTTCGGATCGTAATAGCGGTCCTCCAGCATGGGGCCGGGTTCATACATATGCGCTCTGAAGACCTTCAGATCGATGCCGGTCAGCTCCGGGCCGTCCAAAGAGTGGTTGGAGCCGGTCACATAGAGAATGTCGTCCTTTGTGATGACCACTTCGCTGTTCCAGCCGCAGGCCCGCTGGGGCGTACCGATGATACCCAGGTGCTCCGGCTTGCCGCCCCGGGTGATATCCCAGCGATACAGGGATGCGGGGATGCCGTGCTCCAGATTTTCCTCGTAATTGTTCAGACTGGTGACCACATACCACAGGACCCCTTCACTGTCGAAATCCATGCCGAAGATGCAGTTCCGGTTTTCGTCATAGCTGTACCGGTCGGTGGTCAGATAGGGCCCCAGATCCTGGAAGGTATCGGTGTCCGTATCGAAGGCCACCAGGTTTTTGCTGTACATGGCGGACATATAGAGCTTGCCGTCGGGGCCGGTGCGGGCAATGGCCAGGTTGTTGTAGAAGGTGTGATACTCAAAAGGTTCGTGCTTAAACTGGTAGTTTAAGTCCTGGATTTCCAAAGTGTCGGTGCGGATCCGGTACACATGACCGGTCCGGGAGGCGGAGTAGATGTGGCCGTCCTTGCCCAAAGACAGACGGAAGGAGTAGGTCTCGGAGACCTTGCCCAGGTCGATGACCTGCCGGTCATCCAGACTGAAGCGGTACAGGTGTCCTCTCAGGAAGCCCAGGAAGAAAAGCGCATTATGGGCAGGCTCGTAGAGAGCGCCGTAAATGGACTCGTGCGGTACAGGGATCCCCAAATTCTCGGCCTTGCGGGTTTTGGGATCATAGATCAGAATGTTGCCGCCGGCAAAGCTGTCCCAGGGGTGATGATAGTAGGCGATGGGCATCCAGGTGGGATGGCGGGGACTCTTGTCGGTGGTGTGGGTGGTCATGATGAGCCGACCATCGGGCATAAAGCAAATGGAAGAGTGGAATTTGCTGGCCCGGATGGCTCTGTCCTGAGGAAGGATCACATCTTCTACCCGGAACAGCTCTTCTGCGATGCCGGTGTGGTAATCATAGGAGCAAAGGCGAACGTATCCGGCGGTAGCGATTTCTGTGGCAAGACCGTAATAGAGCTTTCCGTCGGGACCTGCGTTGGAGTCCCAAATGGCGTTGTGGCTGTGGCGCGGGGGATAGCAGTATTGCCGGACACCGGTTTGGTTAATCAGCCGATGATCCTCCCTGCCATGTAAAACATAGGTCGTCATAAGCACCCTCCTGTAAAAAGTAAAGTCACGGCGGCAAATAAACAAAAGGTAATATGATATGATGAGTCTCGGAGAATAAATAAAGGATTTGTTTGCATTTTTCTACACTTATTGGGTTTGAGAAAATTATATGGCAGATAAGGTTTTTCTGTCAATTTGTTTTGAGATGGGAAAATGCACGAAGTTTTGCCTCCGAATTTAGCGAAAAAATGGTTATAACCTTTCGTGAAATTCAACCAAAAAAATTCCTCCGGTTTTTTAGAATTGTGAGAAATGTATAAGCGGAAGGATTTTTTTGTTGACTAGGCGATGGGGAACTTTTATAGTAAACATATACATTATAGGTGCATTGTGATGCTTGGAAGGCGGCTCTGGAGTGGATTATTTACCCAAGAAGAATCAAATGACCAAGTGCGATTATGTGGTGGAGCAGCTGAAAGAGCAGATCGTATCCGGCGCGTATAAATCCGGCGACCAGCTTCCCCCGGAGGGCGCGCTGTGTGAACTGTTTGGCGTCAGCCGCATTACGGTGCGGGAAGCGCTGAAGAAACTGAATATGATGGGCTTGGTGGAGATCAAGCAGGGCAAGGGAACCTTTGTGAAGACAGTGGATTTAGGGCTCTTTATGAAGCCCCTGCTTCAGTTGATCGATTTTGAAGAGATCAATGTGGAGGCCATCTACACCACCAGAGAATACATTGAAGGCGGCACCGCTTACCTGGCTGCCGTCGGCAGATCGGAATTTGAGCTGGCTGTGCTGCGCAACATTCTGCAGAGCATCCGCCAATGCATCGCGGAGCAGGATATCGTGAAGCTCTATGAGTTTGACCGGGCTTTCCATACAGAGGTGGCCAAAGCGGCCCATAATCCCATCATGCTCTCGATCCTGCAGACCCTGGAGGAGATCGACACCGCTTGCGTAAAACGGTTTGATAAGTATCTGACCACTTTGGAGCATTGCTATAAAGAGCATTACGATATTTTCAAGGCCATTGAGGCCCAGGATCCCGAGGCTGCCCGGCAGGCTATGATCCAGCATGCCCGGAATTCCAAGGCTGTACTGCTTGCCTGATTGTTGTCAAAAAAATCATCATATCATATTACCTTTCAAAATGGTTTAGTAGAATGATTAGTTCTGTAATTTCCAGGATAATAGGATAAACTGTGGACTTTTGGAAAATGTTGTGTTGTCCTACTGCGTATTTTACACAGGTTTTGTGTGGAATAAAAATTCAAAAAAGGAGTATCGAAAAATGAAAAAGATCATCGCATTGGTGCTGGTACTGGTCATGGCTCTGGGCCTGATCGCATGCGCACCCAAGCAGGAAGCAGCCCCCGAGGCAGCTCCCGAAGCAGCTCCCGCAGCTGTCAGTGAGGAAACTTACTACTACATCGCTCCTCTGGCAAGCCTGGAGTACTGGCTGGCTCACCGCGCCGGTCTGGAAGATGCTTGTGCAAAGCTGGGCGTTACCGCTAAGTTCGTCGGCGACGACGGCCTGGATGTTGACGCAATGTGTGCTGTTATTGAGACTGCCATCAATGACCCCAACTGTGCAGGTATCGTTATGCAGGCTAACTTCCCCGATGCTTATGAGCCCTACGTCAAGCAGGCTAAGGAAAAGGGCATCGCTGTTTGCTATCAGACTGTTGACGGCGTTGCAGGTTCCGAGCGTCTGTGCTTCCTGGGCACCGACTATGTTGCTTACGGCAAGATCATGATGCAGCAGGCAGCTGAAGCTGCAGGCGGCAAGGGCGGCGTTATCGTCTCCAACGCTCTGAGCGCAGGCTCCCCCACCGTTGAGCAGGTCATGCAGGGTATCCGTGCAGAAGTTGAAAACTGGCCCGACATGAAGATCGTTGCTGAAGTTGACGACCAGTCCGACGCAGCTGTTGCTGCTACCAAGATCGGCGCTGCTCTGCTGGCTAACCCCGACACCACCGTGGTTATCGGCGGCCAGTCCACCTCCGCTATCGGCGCTGTTACCGCTATCAAGGAAGCAGGCCTGTCCGATTCCGTTGATGTTATCTCCATCGACCGCGATGCTGCTACTCTGGAATACGTCCAGACCGGCGACATCTACTCCACCGTCGCAGGCAAGCAGTACACCGAGGTTTACTACGGCGTCCACTTCTGCTATGACTACAAGCACGGCGCAAAGAACGCTTTCTCCGCTGACGATGCAGCAGCTGGCATGGTCATCGCTCCTTCCTTCGTTGACACCGGCGCTCTGATCATCAACGCTCAGAACGTTGACAAGTTCGTTGGCTTCTCCTACGCTGACCGCGGATAATTCGCCATTCCCACCGGAGGCGCCGTCTACGGTGCCTCCGGTATTTTTAAAAAAGGAGGAAGAACTTTGGAAGATTTTGTACTTCAGCTGCAAGGCATTACAAAAGAGTTCCCCGGCGTCAAGGCGCTGAACAAAATGAAATTTGACCTGCGCAGAGGCAGCATCCATGCCCTGATCGGTGAAAACGGCGCAGGTAAATCCACACTGATGAAGGTCCTCTCCGGTATCTACACCCCCGAGGAAGGCACCATCATTCTCGATGGCCAGGAAGTGAAAATGCACAGTCCCCAGGACGCAGAGGCCAAGGGCGTCAGCATCGTCCACCAGGAGCTGGCTGTTTTCGGCACCACCACTGTCAGCGAAAATGTTTTTACCACCAATCCCCCCAAGAATAAACTGGGTCTTATCGACTATAAGAAGATGCATAAGGAAGTCCGGGAGCTGCTGGATACCTACGGCTTTACGGATGTTGATGAAACTGCAACTTTGCGCAATCTCAGCGTCGGCCGTCAGCAGCTGATCGAGATCTTGCGGGCAGTTAAGAAAAACGCGAAGGTCCTGATCCTGGACGAGCCCACTTCTGCATTGACTGAGCAGGAGACGGAGGTTCTGTTTGAGATCATGCGCACGCTGAATAATGAAGGCGTGTCTATCATTTACATCTCCCACCGCCTGGAGGAGATCTTCCAGATCTGTGATACCGTTACCATCATGCGTGACGGCAACTACATTACCACCCTGGATGTTAAGAACACCTGCAAAGATGAATTGGTCACCCACATGGTCGGCCGCGATGTCGTCTACCAGTACGGCGCCGGCACCAGCCAGATCGGCGATGAATTGCTGCGGCTGGAGAACCTGTCTTATAAAAAGGAAGTCAAAGGCGTAAATCTGACCCTGCACCGTGGCGAGGTCCTGGGTCTTGCCGGTCTGGAAGGTGCTGGCCGTACGGAGCTGATGGAGCTGATCTACGGTGTCAAGCGTCCCGAAAGCGGCAAGATGTACCTCAATGGCGAGGAAATCGTGATCCACTCTCCCGGCGACGCAAAGGCCCATGGCATTGCGTATCTTACCAAGGACAGAAAGAGCCAGGGTCTGTTTCTGCGCAAGTCTGTCTGCGAGAATGTGCTGGCAGCCAATATGGATCGGTTCAGCAAGAAGGGCATCGTACAGCCCAAAGGTGCCCGTAAGGACGCCGAGGAATACAAGGAGAAGTTTGAGATCAAGACCCCCGATGTGGACAAGCTGGTATCTCAGCTGTCCGGCGGTAACCAGCAGAAGGTGCTGCTGTCCATGTGGATCAGCCGTAATCCCCAGCTGCTGCTGATCGATGAGCCCACCCGCGGTATCGACGTAGGTACCAAGGAGACCATTCACAGACTGATCCGTCAGTTTGCCAAGGAAGGTATGGGTGTCATCATCGTCTCCTCTGATATGCCCGAGCTGATGGGCGCTTCCGACCGGATCGTTGCCATGTATGAAGGTGAGATCTCCGGTGAGCTGGCCCTCAATGAGATCACGGAGCAGCGCATTATGGCTCTGACATCCGGCATGAAGATTTGATACAAAGGAGTGCAATTGCTATGAGTAAAACAAGCACTGTGAAAGGTCAGCGTCTGTCTGGCCGTGATGTGGTGAAAAAGATTTTCCAGATCCG
>JAZQJO010000008.1:0-3999 GCA_045541695.1 Faecousia sp. | reverse complement strand
GCGCCGAACTTGCCGAAGCCGTCAGCGGAGAACAGAACCTTGTCGTAGCTGTCGTAGGTCATCATGACCTCGGGCCAGTGGACCATGGGCGCAAAGGCGAAGGTCAGAGTGTGCTGACCCAAGCTGAGAGTGTCGAAATTCTCCACAGTCAGAGTGTTTTCCATTACCAGGTTGGGGAAAAACTGATGGATCATCACGAAGGTCTTCTTGTTGCCCACCACGGTGACGGAGGGGTACTTATTGACAAATGCTTCGATGGAAGCGGCGTGGTCGGGTTCCATGTGCTGAACAACCAGGTAGTCGGGCAGGCGGTCGGCCAGGACCTTCTCAATATTCTTCAGCCACTCTTCGGTCTTGGAAGCGTCGATGGTGTCCATGACGGCAACCTTCTCGTCCAGGATCACATAAGAGTTGTAAGCCATGCCGTTGGGGACAACGTACTGACCCTCAAACAGGTCCACATCGTGATCGTTGGCACCTACATAAAAAATGGTATTGGTAACTTTCTTCAGCATTATAAATCCTCCATGATGTTTATTTTGCCCAGCTTGGGCCTGCTTCGTTCTTATGGTATTACTATAACAGATATTTCCTGATTTGTCAATAAGAACGATTCTTATTCTTAAAAAATTCTTGACTTTTTTTCTCCCAAAGCGTATGATGGAAGAAAAGATAAGGAGGAAGTACATATGCAGATGGTCCTGTTAACGGCCTTGGGTGTGGGCGGCGCTACGGTGTTCGGCACGCTCCTGGGCTTTGTATTCAAAAAAGCATCCCATAAGTTCAGCGACATCGTACTGGCCTTTGCCGCGGGCGTGATGCTGGCGGCTGCGGTGTTGGGATTGATCCTGCCCTCTTTGGACTATGGCGGAAAATGGAGTTTGCTGATTACGGTGGCCGGTGTGTTTGCCGGAGCTGTCTGTGTAAACCTGTTCGACCGGCTGGTACCCCATTTGCACCGGCTCAGCGGTGCGGACCAGGAGAAGCACCCGGATCAGACACAATTAAATAAGGTACTGCTGTTTGTTACAGCCATCGCCATCCACAATTTGCCCGAGGGCATTGCGGCCGGTGTCAGCTTCGGTACCGGAAACGCGGCGGAGGCGCTGACGGTGGCGGGCGGTATTGCCCTGCAGAATATCCCGGAGGGTATGGTGCTGGTGGCCCCCATGCTGGCAGCCGGCGTGCCCAAGGGACGCACTTTTCTGATCGCGGCAGCCACCGGTGTGGTGGAGGTGCTGGGAACGCTGCTGGGCTACTTTGCGGTGAGCCTGTCCACAGCGATTCTGCCCTTTGCCCTGGCCTTTGCCGGCGGCACCATGCTCTATGTGATCAGCGATGAAATGATTCCTGAGACCCATGCCCACGGAGAAGAACGGGGCGCAACCTATGCATTACTTGTGGGTTTCTGCCTGATGCTGGTTACGGATGTGCTTTTGGGATAGTGATGGTCACCACGATCTGACTGTCCGTTTCCTTCCGCTCGGAGATGGCCGGGATCCCGGAGAGGCGAAAGCCCGCCAGGGATTGATCCAAACCTGCGAGAAACCTGCTTACGTTGGGTTTCGTCGCAGGTTTTTCTTTTAGGAGCAAGCTTTCAATATAGCTGTCTGCCCGCTCCGCGGTCATGGTGTATTTTTTGATGGCGTCGATGGCCTGGAATTTTAAGGCATCCGTGGGCAGCTTCAGCAATGCCCGGGCATGGCGCTCGGTGAGATTCTCCCGGCGGATGGCGCTCAGCACCGCCGGTGAGTGTTTTAGCAGCCGCAGCTTGTTGGCAATGCCGCTTTGGCTTTTTCCCAGAGTCTGGGCGGCCTGCTCCTGGGTCAGCTGATAGCGCTCGATCAGAATACCGATCCCCTTTGCCTCTTCCAAAAAATCCAGGTCCTGCCGCTGAAGATTTTCAATGAGAGCCGCCATGCTGCTCTCCCGGTCGGTCATCCGCATCACCAGGCAGGGCACTTCCGTAAGGCCTGCCAGCTGGGCTGCCCGCAGACGCCGTTCTCCGGCTATCAGCTGATAGCCACTCTCAATCCTGCGGACGGATAATGGCTGCAGTACCCCGTGGCGGCGGATGCTTTGGGAAAGCTCCTCCAAAGCATTTTCGGCAAATACGGTTCGAGGCTGATTGGGATTGGGAGAGATGGCGGAAAAGGGCAGAAAAATAACCCGGCCGGTTTCCATGTAAGTATTGATCTTCTGACAGTGCATAAGCTGGCCTCCTGTAAAATAGTGGTTTCATTGTAGCGGTTTGTCCCCAAAGAAAAAGCACGAAGCGGCCACGGTAGCGCGAAAAACCCCTCGACAGTCCTTGTTTACAAAATGTTGTATGCCGTGGTACAATAGAGAAAATTTCCCAAGGAGCGAGAATATGGATCACAGAAAGCTATATTATGCAGATTCCCATCTAAAAGAATTTTCGGCTACGGTCACCGGCTGTACCGAAGCAAAGGGCGGCTGGGCGGTCACCCTGGATGCCACTGCCTTTTATCCCACCGGCGGCGGCCAGAACTGCGACCTGGGTACCCTGGGCGGTGTTAACGTGCTGGATGTGAAGGAGCAGGGTGAAGAGATCATCCACCTGTGCGATGCGCCTTTGGAAATCGGCAGCACCGTAGAGGGCGCCATCGACTGGGAGCGGCGCTTTGACCATATGCAGCAGCATTCCGGCGAGCATTTGGTGATGGGTCAGGTCTATCAAAAGTTTGGCTATCACAACGTGGGCTTCCATATGGGCACGGGCATTGTGACCATCGACCTGGACGGCCCGGTCACCTGGGATGAGCTGATGGAGATCGAGCGGAAGGTCAACCGGATCATCTGGGAAAACCGGCCGGTGAAGACCTGGTATCCTTCCCCGGAGGAGCTGCCCAGCGTAAACTACCGCTCCAAGAAGGCCCTTCCCTGGCCGGTGCGGATCGTGGAATTCTCCGGCGCTGATGTGTGCGCCTGCTGCGGCACCCATGTGAAGTTCACCGGCGAGATCGGCATGGTGAAGTTTGTCAGCTGTATCAAGTTCAAAGAGGGCGTGCGCATCGAAATGGCCAGCGGCAAGCGGGCCATGGAGCTGTTTCAGAATATCTTTGAGCAGAACCGGCAGGTCAGTCAGACCTTCTCCGCGAAGATACTGGAGACCGGTGCAGCGGCTAAGAAGTTCAACGAGCTGCTCAATCAGGAGAAGTACCGGGCAACGGGATTGCAGAGAAAAATGTTTACGGCCATTGCAGCCGGTTACGCGGGAAAAGCACAGGCCGTGCACTTTGAAGAGGGCTTAAACCCCGGACAGGTCCGGGAACTGGCAGATGCCATCGCCGAAAAAGCGGAAACTTCCATTGTGTATTCCGGCACCGACGAGACCGGCTACAGCATCTGCATCATCAGCAAAACCGCCGATACGAGAGAACTGGGCAAGGCTGTGAATGCTCAGCTGAACGGTCGGGGCGGTGGCAAGCCCGGTGCCTTCCAGGGCAGCATCAGGGCCACAAAAGCGCAGATCGAAGCCTTCTTTGCATAAATATGGTATATTTTCTGTCTCCCTGCCACTTTTGTGACAGGGAGGCAGTTTCCGAAAGGTTAAAAGAATTGGGAAATTTGTAGTGCTTGCCCAAACAAATCGATAAAAATATAAGGATTTTTACGAATCCGATACTTTACAAGCCGTTTTTGTTATTGTATAATGAATCCGTACGGGATTATAACAAATCCCTAAATACAGTCTATAATACTGCCAAGCGCAGTAAAAAAATGGAGGAAATAACCATGTCTGTAAAAGTTGCTATTAACGGTTTCGGTCGTATCGGCCGTCTGGCATTCCGTCAGATGTTCGGCGCAGAGGGCTTCGAGGTTGTCGCTATCAATGACCTGACCTCTCCCAAGATGCTGGCTCACCTGCTGAAGTACGACTCCACTCAGGGCGCTTACGCTGCTCCCTTCGGCACTCACACTGTCGAGGCTGGCGAAGACAACATCGTTGTCGACGGCAAGAAGATCACCATCTAC
>JAZQJO010000007.1:0-13146 GCA_045541695.1 Faecousia sp. | reverse complement strand
AAAAACAGAAACAATGCTATACATTTCAAAAGCAGATTGCGAAGAAAACTGGGAGACTTCCGAAAAATGGTGTGAAACTTCGGATGATGTTTTGGAATATATGGTTGGTTTTGACCGACTGCGTGATGTTATCACACAAGTGAAAGTTATTGATCGAACAATTTAATATCTACAATGGCGGCGCGCCGCCATTTGAAGATGTATATGGCACATATATTTTTCTTGCATTTTAACTCCCCTTGTGTTATCCTGTTTTTGACAGGAAATATTTTACAGAATAACACAAAAAACCAGTAGTTTAAGAGAATTGTGCGAATAATCAGGACAGATTAGGGGTGCTCAGCATGAAGAAAACGCAGATATTTACGGTGGTTTTAGCGGTTGCGCTAGGTTTCATTTGCTTAGGCTTTGTGACCACCAAAGTTCATGCCGAAACAGTCTCAAGCGGAACCTTTGGCAACAATCTGATCTGGGTTTTGGATAGCAGCGGTACGCTAACCATTTCCGGCACCGGCGATATTCCTGCCACCAGTGCTTCCCAACTTGCCCCATGGTACTCGCAACAGAAACAAATCAAAACTATCATTATAGACAATGGCATCACCTCAATTCCGGAAGATGCCTTTGTGGGATATGCAAGCCTAACCAAAGTTACCATTGGCGATACGGTCGCTTCTATTGGCAAATCGGCATTTGAAGATTGTCGCCAATTATCGGACATTAAGCTTCCGGCAAATTTGACAGCCATAGCGGAAGATACGTTCAGACTGTGCTATGGACTCACCGAAATTGTAATCCCCAATGGTGTGACCAAAATTGGCAGTTATGCATTCTACGATTGTCATTATTTAACCAGTATTACAATCCCCAGCACCGTAACATACGTTGAGCTTGGGGCGTTTACTTCGTGCAATCGACTCACGAACATTTATATCAGTGATCTTGTGGCGTGGATGAACATTGCGTTTGACGCCAATGCTACCGATCGCATTCTGGACGAAAGCTGGAATGTTAAAACGCTGTATCTCAATAATGAACCTGTTACGGCGCTGGTAATTCCCGACGGAGTTCAAGAAATTGCCCCCTGTACATTCTTTGGCTGCAACTTTACAAGTGTGACGATTCCTGAAAGTGTGACGAAAATTTATCAATCTGCATTCGCAGGTTGCCTCAACTTGACAAATGTAGTTATTCCGGATGGGGTAACACAGATCGGAGGATTTGCTTTTGCAAGTTGCGAGAAATTGACCGGCGTAACCATAGGAGAAAAAGTGACCAGCATTGGTGATGGCGCCTTTAGAAACTGTGCCCAGTTACAGCAGATCGTAATTCCCAACAGCGTTACGAGCGTAGGCAAGTTTGCGTTTGAGAACTGTACTGGTTTGGCTAGTGCGACTATAGGTACAGGACTAGCTCAAATTGACGTCGGTATGTTTAAGGGCTGCAGCAGTCTGACCGCAATAACCATACCCGGGAATGTATCAATCATAGGGGAGGATGCTTTTGCACAGTGTACCCAGTTGGCCAGCGTGACCATTGGTGAGGGTGTGATGTCCATCGGCCCAGCGGCTTTTTGGCGTTGTTCCAGCTTAAATCACATCTCTTTTCCAGACGGCATTGCTACCATCTGCCGCGAGGCATTTGCAGAGTGTTACGCATTGCAAGATGTTGTTTTTGGTCAAGGGCTGCAAGTTATCGAACAAGAAGCCTTTTATCGCTGCACCGGCCTGGTCAATGTCAAGTTTCCGGACGGCCTAACCACAATTCAGAATCATGCTTTCTATGGGTGTTCGAAATTTGAAATGGTCATTTTGCCAGCCAGCATTAAAACGATCGGCCCAGGCGCATTTTACGCTGTGTGGCATGTACTCTTCAAAGGCACTGAGGATCAATGGAACAGCCTGTATTTTGATGTGACGGAGGCCGATGCTCTGAACCGTAAAACAGTTCACTTTAACTGCACCGGAGATGAGTTGCCGTTCAAGGTGATTGCGCCCACATGCACAGAAATTGGCTATACGGCTTATACCTGCTCCCGTTGCAAGGAAATTCGCCACAACCAGCTCACGGACCCCCTCGGACATTCCTACGGCGCATGGTATATTGCAAAAGAAGCCACCCTTACAAGCACGGGCATTGAACGCAGGGATTGCAAACGCTGCGACAAGTGCGAAACCAAAGATATCCCCGTTAAGACACATACCGATAAAAACAGCGATTTTATATGCGATGTCTGCGGAAGCAAACTCTGTACAAATCATACAGAACAATTACTCTCCGGCAAAAACGCAACCTGCATTCAGGACGGTTGGACTGACGGTAAGAAATGCGCCAATTGTGGTGCGATCCTACGAGAGCAGGAAGTAATTGCCGCCAACGGTCATAGCTATGGAGAATGGACACAAATTACATCCGAGGGGCTGGAAGAACGTGCTTGCACGGTTTGCGGCGAAAAGGAACAACGGCAGACAGTAACATCAACACCCATCCCGGATTCCGCACCTACTGAGCCCGGATTCTCTGACAAAAAAGA
Organism: Faecousia sp.; assembly: GCA_045541695.1. Classification (GTDB taxonomy): domain Bacteria; phylum Bacillota; class Clostridia; order Oscillospirales; family Oscillospiraceae; genus Faecousia. The sequence continues at coordinate 10,613 of JAZQJO010000007.1, read as the reverse complement.
TACAGATCTGATTGTAATTGTTTTGGCCGTAACGGCTGCGGTGGTTGTTGTTGGCATTGTAACTACTGTGCTGATAAAAAAGCAGCAGTAAGTGGTATGGAGATAAGCATGCTTGTTACAAGGGAATAAACAGCCAACCGAATAATCTCTTTGCAAAAAAGGGCCGCCCGATCACGGGTGGCCCTTTGATTTTTGGAATCTTCACTTTGACAGTCCGCCGGATTCCATATATTCCGCCAACAGGTCCCGGGCGAAGATGCCGTCGCCGTATTCTTCCACTACGGTCAGTTTATTGGGAGCGTAGTAGGCAGAATAGGAGTCGGTCACGATGTAGTATGTGGCATCCATATCTATGTTTTTATAGACTTCTTCACCGTAAGTGCCGTAGTCAATAAAATAGTTGCTATTGTCGGTTTCAAAGAATTTCGACAGCAGGTCACGTCCCTTTATGGAGCAGAGCATCAGCTCGTTATCGAAAGGGAAGAGGGTTTGCAGCTGCCCGTAAGTGACATTGCCGATTTCAAGACGTTTCGGACTTCTGATGGAAATATAGCCGCCGCCCAGGACAATGTCATATTCTTCGCCCCATTTTTTCAGACCTTCGGCGTAATACAGGTCGGCCACCAGCTGACGCAGGGCGTTGCCGTTTCGGTAAGCGCTGTTATATCCCACGACCCGGTTGGCATCGGAAATGTCCTCTTCATACCGGTCAAGGAGCTGCTCCACAATGGGATCGTCCGCAAGATTTTGGTATACTTGCGTTGACACCAGCTCCGCTTCCCGCACGGAAAATGCGCCGGTTACGGAATTGATGGCCACCTCCACATGGGAAATGCCGCCTTTGTTATCGCCTCGGTTTTGCAGGTGATATACACCGTGTTCATCCTGCAGGCGGTAGCCCTGGTGGGTGTGTCCTTCAAACACCAGATCCACGTAGCCGTCAGAGAGGGAAGTGTCGTAGTAAGAGCCGATCTGAGCGCCGGTAACAGGCTTGACACTGCCGGAGTGGGTGCTGCCGTAGCCATCGTGCAGGACATAGACGATAAAGTCTGCGCCCTGAGACCGCAGCCGGGTGCTTTCTTCCTTTACAAGCGCCGTCAGGGCGTTTCCGGTTTGAAAATAAACCTCGTCGCATTTATCTGCAGCGATAGAGGAGTAGCAATCTCCGATGGCGCCGATGATGCCGATCTGCAGCCCGCCGCCCTCCACTACCACGGAGGCATCGCAATAGTCGACCCGGGCGTTGGTTTCCCGGTCATACACATTGATGGCCAGGAAGGGAAACTCGGAAAATTCGCTGTTTTCTTCGATGGATTCTTCGCCCCAGTCGAATTCGTGATTGCCCAGAGCCATGGCGGCAAAATCCAGCTCGTTCATCCAATCCACCACGATCCGGCCGCTTGTCATATTGGATTCGGCGCTGCCTTGCCACATATCGCCGGCGGACAGAAGGATCATGTGCTCATCCGTTTTGCCGGCGTTTTTCAAATAAGTGGTCAGCTCGTCTACACCGGGGTGGCTGTCAGCGTCCGCCAGCTTTCCGTGGAGGTCATTGATGGCATAAAAGTCAAAGCTGACATATACGGAAAGCGTGCATATATCACAGTAACCGTTGCTGTCGGTATCCGTATGCTGCTGACAGGCTGACGGTGTGCTGCCGCCGGCGCAGCCGCTGAGGAGAACAGCCAGAACCAGAAGAGTAATCCAGATTTTTTTCACAATCGTGCTCCTTTGCGCTTTTTTGTCATTATATATCAAAAAGGTTATGCTATCAACATAAGTTTTTTGTTCCAAAAATCGGAAAATAGACAATTTTTTCTTGCGCCGCAACGGATTTTTTCTTTTTCGGCAAGATAACAAAAAACTTGCTTAGAAGCGCAGTTTGTGTTATATTATATGCAGAGTCCTTGCGTATATCTGCTGTGTTGCGGCTGATTTACGGCCATTGCTGTAGCTACAGTGATTGATTTTAACTGCTACAGGGCCAAAGGTCTTGTGTTTGTTAACCGGAAAGAGAGCAGTCTATGAACAGAAGCTATCGGCTGTCCACTGCCTTGGATGTGGACGATCTGCTGCTGGAATGCGTGCCTCACGCCATTCGGCTTGCAAATGAAAAATACAAATTCGATCCACCGCTGTCCATTCATGAGATCGACCGGTGGGGAAAGCTGGGCACCCGTGCAGACGTGATCTTTGAGTTTATGGATGATCCGGAATTCTACCGCACCCAGCCGGTGATCCGGGGCGCACGGGAATTTGTCCGCAAGCTGTCCCGCATGACAGAGGTGTTTGTCACCACGGCAGTTTGGCCCAAGTATATGAGCCTGCGTTTTCAGAGAATTCTGGAAGAATTTCCGGAGATTCCCCAGGACCACATCCTGCTGGGCTCCAGGAAAGATAAAATCGACGTGGACATTTTGTTCGATGACGGTATGCACAATGTTTTCCGTTCCAATGCGGCTTATCCCATTTTGATGCGCCGTCCCTGGAACTGCGAGGCCACCGGCGTGCTGGCGGTCAACAATTACGATGAGTTTTTGAAGCTGGTGGAAGTCATCGCAGGCAGCTACAGCATCCGACCGGAGCAGCTGCGGCTGAACCAGCCCAGTGTTGTGGTGCTGGTTGGTCCTTCCGGCAGCGGCAAGAACGAGCTGGCGAAAGGGCTGTTGGAGCAAAGCGATGCGTTCAAAAAGCTGGTCAGCTATACCACGAATGAAACAGTCGCAGATGAAAATTACCGCTATGTTTCCGTAGAGGAGTTCCGCAAAATGTGTGACAGCGGTGAGATATTCGAATCCACCACCTATGCCCACCACGCCTACGGCTCCAGAAAAACGGATGTGGAAGAGATCCTTGCTCAGGGCAAGCATGTGCTGACTGTTATGGATATCTGCGGCGCAATGGCCATGAAGACCCATTTTTCCAATGTGATCACCATTTATGTCAAGCGGGAGAAAAAAGACCTGCTTGCGGCAATTCTGGAAAGCGATTCCTCCACGCCGGACAAGGTCAACCGGCTTTTGGCCATTGAAGCGGAAATGCGAAATGCGCAGATCTGCGATTATACCGTGAGATTCGACGATTGTCAGCAGGCGGTGCAGCAGATTTGCCGGAAGCTGGAGCTTCCTTAAGCGCCCACGCAAGGAGTGTGATTTATGGTCACAGATTTACAAAAGGCCAGTATTGTTAAAAGAATAGCGGCGGCATTGCTGGACTTTATTGTGCTTACGGTGCTGCTGACCGGAATCGCAGCGCTGCTGGCCGGCATTTTAGGTTATGACAGCTACGTAAATACGGTAGAGGAAAGCTACCGGCGGTACGAGTCTCAATACGGCATCCAGTTTGAGATCACCCAGGAAGCATATGAGGCCATGACCGAACAGCAGCGGCAGAACTACGATGGAGCAATGCAGGCGTTGTTCAAGGATGAAATATTTGTCCATGCCTACAATATGCAGGTCAATCTGACATTGCTGATCACCACCTTCAGTTTTTTGCTTAGCATCATGATTTTGGAATTTGTGTTGCCGCTGATTCTGAAAAACGGACAGACTCTGGGTAAAAAAGTATTTGGCATTGCTGTGATCCGCACCGATGGCGTGCAGGCCGGCAAGCTGCAGCTGTTTATCCGGGCGCTGCTGGGCAAATTCACCGTGGAACTGATGATCCCCGTTTATATCCTGATTATGCTCTTTTTTGGCACCGCCGACATTTTCGGTTTGGCGATCTTGGCGGCGCTGCTGATCGGTGAGCTTGTCTGTGTGGCAGCCACCCGGACCAACTCGCTGCCGCACGACCTGCTGGCAGGTACGGTGGCGGTAGATCTATCCAGCCAAAGAATCTTCCGGTCCAGGGAAGATCTTATGGAATATACAAAGAAAATCCATGCGGAGAGGGCAAACCGCTCCGAATATTAAAAAGTGGAAGGGAAAATGTATGAAAGTTGTATTGCAAAATCTAACCAAAATCTTTCCCAGCCGGGACAAAAAGGCAGGTAAGGAAGTCGTTGCCGTCAACGATTTCACCTTTGAGATCCCGGATGGCAAGCTGATCGGCCTGCTGGGCCCCTCTGGTTGCGGAAAGAGTACCACTCTGTACATGATCAGCGGTCTGCAGAAGCCCACCGGCGGAAAGATTTTCTTCGGTGACGACGATGTGACCGAACTGTCCACGGAAAACAGAGGCATCGGTCTGGTGTTCCAGAACTATGCGCTGTATCCCCACATGACGGTGCTGCAGAACATTTTGTTCCCCCTGCAGAACCTGAAGGGCAAGGACAGGCTGGGTAAAGCAGAGATGCTGGAGCGTGCCCACGAGGCAGCAAAGCTGGTGCAGATCGACGAGCTGATGGAGCGTAAGCCCAGTGAGCTTTCCGGCGGTCAGCAGCAGCGTGTGGCCATTGCCCGTGCGCTGGTCAAGATGCCCAGAGTCCTGCTGCTGGACGAGCCGCTTTCCAACCTGGATGCCCGTCTGAGACTCCAGACCCGTGAAGAGATCCGCCGTATCCAGAAGGCTACCGGCATCACCACCGTTTTCGTTACCCATGACCAGGAAGAGGCCATGTCCATCTCCGATATGATCGTGGTTATGAAGCTGGGCGTTGTGCAGCAGACCGGCAAGCCTCAGGATGTTTACGATGATCCTACCAACCTGTTCGTTGCCAAGTTCCTTGGCACACCTCCCATTAACGTGCTGGAGGGCAGGGTAGAGGCCGGCAAGGTCTATATCGGCGAGGATCATGTGCTTACCGTCAGCGGTGTTGAGGATCAGGAGGTCATCATCGGCATTCGTCCCGAAGGCTTTGAACTGGCCGAAAACGGCGCACTGCATTGCCAGCTGAACAATGTAGAGGTTATGGGCCGTGATGTGAGTGTCGTTTCCACCCATCCCGCATCCCTGAATCCCCAGATCCGTACCATTATCAATGCGGACAACAAGGTGGATGTCACCAAGCAGGTGGTTTCTTACAATGTCAAGCCCCATAAGTTCTTCCTGTTCAATAAGGAAACAGAAGAGCGGATCCGCTATGAGGTGAAGTAATATGGTTGACAGCAAACAGCAATGGAAGGCCTGGTTGTATCTGTCGCCGGCGATTGTCCTGCTGCTGGTATTTACCGTATGGCCCATTATCAATACTGTCAGAATGGCGTTCATGGAAGGCTACAACGGTCTGGCCATTGTTGGCGGTGCCAGCTTTGAGTTTGGTATCGGCAACTTTTCAAAGGTCTTTGGCCTGACCAGGTTTATTGAAAGCCTGTACAATACCGCTCTGCTTTGCGTGCTGACGGTGCCGATCTCCACACTTTTGGCGCTGCTCATCGCAGTAGCCCTGAACTCCATCAAGTTCCTGCAGAAGGGCTTGCAGACCATCTTCTTCCTGCCTTACGTAACCAACTCCATCGCCATCGGTATGGTGTTCGCCGCGATGTTTAACATTGTCGGCAATATGGGTACAGACGGTCATGATATTATCATCACCGCCGGTATCATAAATAATGTTATCGAGTTCTTTGGCGGACAGCCCATCAACTGGATCAACGCCGGCTCGCCTTACTGGGCAAATATCACTGTTATGGTGGTCTATATTGTCTGGAATGCGCTGCCTTTCAAGATCCTGGTGCTGCTGGGCGGCCTGCAGAGCATTAACAAGCAGTATTACGATGCAGCCAAAGTGGACGGTACTCCCCGCTGGAGAGTATTCACCCGCATCACCGTCCCGCTGCTTTCCCCCATGTTGGCATATGTTATTATCACCGGCTTCATTGGCGGCTTTAAGGAGTATTCCAGCATCGTCGGTATCTTCGGCGAAGATATGGGCCCTGCCGGCGCTCCCGGCAGACTCAACACCATCGTTGGATATATTTACGATGCACTGCCCAAAATGAACTACGGTGTAGCCAGCGCCGCAGCACTGATCCTGTTTGGCATCATCTTTGTGGTTACGATGATCAATATGCGGGTCAGCGCTAAGCGAGTCCATTATTGAGAGGTGTGTTATGGCTAAAAAAGAAAATACCGTAATGCACGAGCGGAACATTAAGGATGTAACCGCGCAGCAGAGTGTTGTGCAGGTCATCGTCAAGGCAACGGTTTATGTTTTCCTTTGCGTTATGGCGCTGATCGTGCTGTTTCCCTTCTACTGGATGGTCATTTCCTCGCTGAAATCTTTGGAGGAATACCAGCTGAGCATTCCGACCTTGTGGCCTAAGCAGGTTTTGCTGAGAAACTATGCTGAGGCATTTACCACTGCGAACCTTGGACGGCTGTTTTTGAACACCGCTTTCGTCGGCGTTGTTTCCACCCTGCTTTCTCTGGTGATCACCGTCTTGTCCGCATTTGCTTTCGCCCGGCTGGAATTCAAGGGCAAAAATGCCATGTTTGCAGCACTCCTTGCAACCATGATGATCCCCGGTGAGCTGTTTACCATCACCAACTATGCAACGGTCAACTGGTTCGGCAAGACAGAAATACTGAAATGGATGGGCATGAATACCTATGGCGTTTTGATCATCCCGTTCCTGGTCAGTGTGTTCTATATTTATTTGTTGCGTCAGAACTTCCTGCAGATCCCCAACGAGCTGTATTTAGCCGCCAAGGTGGATGGCTGCGGCGACCTGAAATATCTGTGGAAAGTGATGATTCCGCTGGCGCTGCCTACACTGATCTCCATCACCATCTTGAAAATGATGGGCGCATGGAACTCCTACGTTTGGCCCAACCTAGTGGCGAACAAGGAGGAATTGCATATGATCACCAATGGCCTTCGTAACGCCTTTACGGATGCCGCCGGTGACGTCAACTATCCCATTCAGATGGCGGCAGTCGCCATCGTATCCGCCCCGCTGTTTTTGGTATTTGCCTTCCTGCGCAAATATATCATGTCCGGCGTCAGCCGCAGCGGTATCAAGGGTTAATAGGCTGCATAGCGTCAGCCTGTAACATAAAGTAAAGTACTGTGAAGAAAGGAAACCAATTATGAAAAAGAGAATTGTAGCACTCCTCCTTACCCTGGCTATGATGCTGAGCCTGGGTGCGTTGGCCGGTTGCAACAATACCGCAGGAGCTCAGGGCAATTTTGCCATTCCTGAGGGTGGTTACGACGGCAGCGCGGTCACTATCTATTTTGACCACACCATGGGCGCAAACCTGACTGAGGTTTTGAACCTGTACATTGCAGAGTTCAATAAGCTCTACCCCAACATCACGATCGTGCATGAGCAGGTCGGCAGCTACGACGATGTCCGCGACAACATCGCTGTTGAGCTGACCGTCGGCAACCAGCCCGACATCGCTTACTGCTATCCCGACCACGTTGCGCTTTATAACATCTCCAAGAAGGTCGTCACCCTGGACGATCTGATCGCCAGCCAGATCGAGGTCACCCGTGCTGACGGCACTAAGGAGATCCTGGGCCTGACCGCTGAGCAGCAGGCTGACTTCATTGCCGGTTACTACAACGAAGGCAAGCAGTTCGGCGACGGCAAGATGTACACTCTGCCTATGAGTAAGTCCACCGAAGTTCTCTACTACAACAAGACCTTCTTTACTGCAAACGGCCTGTCCGTTCCCACCACCTGGGACGAGATGGAAGCGCTCTGCCAGAGAATCAAGGAGATCGATCCCAACTGCATTCCTCTGGGCTACGACTCCGAAGCCAACTGGTTCATCACCATGTGCGAGCAGCTGGGCTCTCCCTACACCAGCCCCACCGGCGAGCACTTCCTGTTCGACAACGAGACCAACCGTGAGTTTGTCGCTCGTTTCCGTGACTGGTACAAGAAGGGCTACCTGACCACCAAGGAAATCCTGGGCGGCTACACCTCTGACCTGTTCAAGGCCACCAGCGGCACCCACAGCTATATGTCCATCGGCTCCTCCGCCGGCGCTACCCACCAGCGTCCCGCTAAGGGCTCCGACGGTAACTATCCCTTCGAGGTCGGTATCGCTACCATTCCTCAGGCTAACAAGGAAAACCCCAAGGTTATCTCTCAGGGCCCCAGCCTCTGCCTGTTCCAGAGCGAGAATCCTCAGGAAACCATCGCAGCATGGCTGTTCATGAAGTATCTGACTACCACCGTTGAGTTCCAGGCTGAGTTCGGTATGGCTTCCGGCTACGTTCCCGTGCTGAAGTCCGTTGCGCAGAATGAAGCTTACGCTGACTTTATCAGCAAGGCTGATGGCGGCGACTATGTTACCGCTCTTTCCGCTAAGTGCTGCCTGGAGCAGGAGAGCGCATACTACACCTCTCCCGCATTCGTCGGCTCCTCCGATGCCCGTGACGCAGTGGGCCTGCTGCTGCAGACCAGCCTGGTCGATGGCGGCACCGATGTGAAGGCTATCCTGGACAAGACCTTCAAAGACGCACTTATCTCCTGCAGAGAAGGTTCCTGATTAGAATATGAAGACGTATTTCAGAGTTTTTTCGTTCCTGCTTGCGCTGGCTTTGATGCTGGGCGGTCTGACCGCCTGCCAACCGGCCGGTGACCCCGTCCAGACAGAGCCGGAAGTGATCGATTATGCAGCGAATCTGAAGCTGAATATGAAATCACCCACGATCAAGCAGGAGGTTACAGTCAAGAACTTTGTGGATGGCGACACGGTTCATTTCTATGTGCCGGATACCGTAATGCCCGGCGGCGTGCTGAAAGCAAGATTTTTGGCAATCAACACACCGGAATCCACGGGTAAGATCGAGCCTTACGGAAAAGCCGCGTCCAACTTCACCAAAGAAACCTTAAAAAAAGCCGAATCCATCATCATCGAGTCCGATACGGAAACCTGGAATGCAGATTCCACCGGTAACCGTTACCTCGTTTGGGTTTGGTATAAAACGGCCGAAATGACCGATTACCGCAATCTCAATGTGGAGATCCTGCAAAGCGGTCTGGCCATCGCTTCCAATATCCACAGCAACATTTATGGCACGGTCTGCTCCTCTGCGCTGGATCAGGCAAGAGCGCAGAAGCTGAACGTGTTCTCCGGCCAGAAAGACCCGGATTTCTATGACGGCGCAGCAGTAGAGCTGACGCTGAAGGAGCTGCGGACCAACATTGAAAGCTATCGGGATATCCTGGTTGCTTTTAACTGCATCATCACCTCCAACAGCAATGATACCGTCTATGTGGAACAGTATGATCCGGAAACCGATATGTACTACGGCATTTCCATTTACTATGGAAACAGCGGTGTCGGCGGTGACGGACTGCGGATCCTGGCTATCGGAAACGAAGCCCGCATCGTTGGCAAGGTGCAGTATTATGAAACCGGTGCCACCTGGCAGATCTCCGGCCTCAAATACCGTGCCATGAAGCCCAACGATCCGGAAAACATCCAGCTGATCAGCAGCGGCCATAGCGGTGCGTATGTGCTGACAGATGCGGATACCTTTGCAAACGGAACGCGGGAAGTCATCGTCCGTGATCCCGAAACAGAGGAAGAGAAGACCGCAACAATGCGTTATGCCCAACTGGCTATGAATTCCTCTTTGGAAATGAAGGGCTTGAAGGTCAAGAGCGCATATACAACCGATAAAGAGGAAAGCTCCTCCAACGGTGCGATGACATTGACCTGCGAGGTCGACGGAATTACCATCACCGTGCGTACTGTAGTGTTGAAGGATGCCGACGGCAAGATCATCACCCAGGATGCGTATGTTGGTAAAACCATCGATGTCAAGGGCGTTGTGGATTATTATGACGGCGAATACCAGATCAAGGTGTTCACCGCCGATCAAATCACCATCCATTAATACAAATAATTATAAGGAGTTAAATCATGAAAAAACTGATTGCATGGGCGCTGTTGCTGACCATGGTTCTGGCCATTTTCGCAGGTTGCGCTCCCACGGAAGAGAAGGCTACCGCCGAATCTATGATCGGTGACGCTCGCCTCATGGTCTATAGCATGTATAAGGACAAGGCCGGCAAGGCTATGCGTGACTTTAAGGTCGTCAGCGTTGTCACCATCGGCGAATTCTCCTACAACATCACCTGGACCACCGATGCCGCTGAAGAGAATGTCAAGATCGGCGAAGCTGCCGACGGCATTATCGTCGTGGACGTCAACGAAGAGTACGCAGCAGAAGAGGACCTCAACTTCACCCTCACCGCTACTCTGACTGCCGGTTCCAAGACTGAAACCGTTTCCTTTAAGTATTACATCCCCGGTACTCCTCCTGCTACCAGCGGTCCCGAGTGGGTTGACGCTCCTACTGCCGGCGCTTCCTATAAGTTCGCTCTGGTGCAGGCCGAGCGCGGCGAGACCCTGTACTTCACCGGTGAAATGAACGGCTACTACCTGGCTACTTCTACCAGCGTTCTGGACGCTGTCAATGTTACTGTGGAAGAGGTCGAGGGCGGCTACCGCCTGTTCTTCATGAAGGCCGGCGTTAAGACCTACATCGACATCGTTCCCAGAGATGACAACCCCGCTAAGGTCAACATTAAGCTGGTGGAGACTCCCACTGCTGTGTTCACTTGGGACGCAGAGCGCAAGACCATGAAGGCTACCGTTGGCGAGACCACCTGGTACATGGGCACTTACAGCACCTACAACACCATCTCCGCTTCCGACGTTTCCTACATTGAGGATGTTTCCAAGATCGGTGTCAGCCA
>JAZQJO010000006.1:0-5466 GCA_045541695.1 Faecousia sp. | reverse complement strand
GTGGTCTTCTCTTTTGGTGGAGCCGAGGGGAATCGAACCCCTGTCCGAAAGCAACTTGGAAGGAACTTCTCCGGGTGCAGTTTGTTATTTACATTCCCTCTGCCGCACGGGAACAAACACCCTTACGGCATCAGTAGCTTCATGATGCATGGTACGCTCAAAGCTTTGCGTACGCACGTGCTCCACTCAAATCACACCCGAGCCCGGCTCGTGGACCTTCCGGGGCGGATGGGCGCCTAATTAGGCAGCCACTGCAACGTAATTGTTGTCAGATAAATTTAAAAAATACCCGTTTTATCGTGGTCAGGCGCCACGACCCGCTATTCCAGCCTCACTACCCCCGTCGAAACCAGTACGGCCCCGTATAGAGATATGAGATACCGAGATACAAGATACGAGATATTCTCCCGTATCTTGCTCTCCCGGGAATAAATCATTCAATGGTAATTGTTTCTCCGCTCCTGACGGAGTATGGTTTTTCTGCAATTTCGAAGAAAACCTCAACGGCGCTGGGGTTGTGGACTCGGTTGCCGTCCATGGAAAACTGCAGGCGGTTATAGGCTTGCATATAGTCGTAGATCTCGATGTTTGTGGCATACCAGATGTCCGGTTTACCAGCTACGAATTCAGCGAACCATTCAATTCGCTCCCAGTTGTTATCTCTGCGGAATTCATAGGTATGACCCCACAGATAGAACAGCAATGCGCTATGCCGTGTGGTTTTCTCAACAAACTGTTGCGCAAACTCCATCAGCTGGGGGTGATTGTGATGGCAGGTGGGGTGCCAGTAATACCAGTCATGGGGCAGGCCGAAACCGCCGGTAGGACCGGTCTTTCGGCCGTAGACGATGCCACTTGCCTTCATAGCATTTACGACTTCGTCGCTGACAGATCCAAAAGGATATGCCATACCACGGACGATGCAGTCATAATCCCGCTCCAGATTTCTTCTGTCGTCCATGATCTCCCGCAGGCAGATATTTGCAGGCTCATCTGCAATGGCCGGATGGTTTACGGTGTGCACCGCTACTTCCATGCCGCTTTCTTTGTAGAGGGGGATCGCCACACTTTTGGGCATACGGCGGAACAGATAATCATCAGGCCAGACATGACCCTCGGGAGGATACATGCCGCTGTTGATATTGAATGTGCCTTTTAGACCATGCTTTTTCATGAGTTCGATCAGGCGGATATCATCTTCCACACCGTCGTCATAGCTTAAGGTCAGCGCTTTGGGAAGTCCGCCGGGAAATCGCATATAGATTCCGGGCATATTGTAACACTCCTTATCAGTAAATGACTTCGCTGAAGAAGTACTTTTGCAAAAGTGCATCCCATTGTGTCTTGTCAAAGGAATAGTGCATTCCTTTGCCGGTTCCATCTGCCGTGAGCAGCTCCTGATAGCCGCCGTTGGATACGAATTCCTGATCTCCGTTTTGGTACGTGATCTTAACGACATATTTACCGAAGCAAAAGCTGGGGTCCTGGGCTGCAATGGTGATGTAGAAACCGGTTTTTGCGTATATACCCTCAAGCTCGTTTACAAATGCAGCGAAATCGTCGCGCTGTATGCTTGCAAGTGGGATTTCATCCAGCTTATTCAGCTCGTCGCCTGTATTATCGCACGCATAGAGTGCAATGGATTCGATATTCTCTGTTTCCTGAGAAATCTCATAGTATTCGTCGGTAATGACAGGAATACATCCTGTGATGCCGCACATGGAAACGAATACAAGCAATGCAACCAGAATCTTTTTGAACATACATGCATCACCCTTTCGGCAGTTTGACAGGTCAGAATCGGCCGTAGGGATCTCTCAGCTTCTTGGGCTCCGGGTAGGTCTCGCCCTGCGTGTCCACGGTGATGGAAGCGATCTTCTGCTCGGTGATGGGGCGATCCTGCATACCCGTCTTGGTAGCAGCGATGGCATCCACCACATCCAGACCGGAAGTGACCTTGCCGAAGGCGGCATACTGGCCGTCCAGATGGGGAGCGTTCTCATGCATGATGAAGAACTGGCTGCCGGCAGAGTTGGGGGAGGAAGAGCGCGCCATACTCAGGACACCGCGCTTGTGCTTCAGGTCGTTTTTCACACCGTTGAAGAAGAACTCGCCCTTGATGCAGTAGCCGGGGCCGCCCATGCCGGTGCCCTCGGGGCAGCCACCCTGGATCATGAAGCCGGGAATGACACGGTGGAAGATCAGGCCGTCATAGTAATTATGATTGCACAGATCGATGAAATTATACACGCTCTGGGGTGCGATCTCGGGATACAGTTCGCCTTCGATTACACCGCCGTTTTCCATTGTGATCTTAAAAGTGGGATTTGCCATGTTAGTACCTCTCTTTCATAGCTCGGTCGATCTGGCGCTTCATGTCCTTTTCGGCCGCAGATTGTCGTTTGTCATATAGTTTTTTGCCCTTGCACAGACCTACGTTGACTTTCACCCGGCTGCCCTTGAAATAAACGGACAGTGGAATGAGGGAATAGCCGTCCTGCTTGACCTTGCCCAGCAAGCACATGATCTCTCTGCGGTGCATGAGCAGCCGCCGTACACGGCGGGGATCGGGGTTAAAGCGGTTGCCGTGATCATAAGGGGATATGTGCATTTGGTTAATGAGAAGCTCCCCGTTTTTGATGCCGCACCATGCATCTTTCAGATTCAAAGTGCCAGCACGGATGGACTTTACTTCTGTGCCTTGCAGCTCAATGCCGGCTTCCATCTCTTCTTCCACAAAATATTCGTGGTAAGCTTCCCGGTTGCGGGCCACGATCTTGACGCCTTGCTTTTCCAAAAACGGTTCACCTCCTTATCAAGGGAATTATACCATGAGTGTCAAGCTAATCAAACAGGAATTTTTCCAGTTCTTTTGTCGAATCAAAGGAAAAATCGCAGATCGCTTTCATTTCGTTGTCAATTTCTTCGACACCTAACCCGTTCCAGCCGGCATACGCCACCTTCACGCCCAGCGGCGCAGCCATTTTACAGGAAAGCTTCATGTCGTCGACCACCAACAGCTGGTCGGCTGTGAGGTGAAAGCGTTTCATAATATCTTCAAGCGGGTAGGGGTTCGGCTTTCGGTGCTCTTCCGGTAATTCGCAGCCATAAATGACGTCCGGATCAAAACCGAAATGCGCCCGGTAATCCCGAAGGATATTGTCTTTTCTTGAGTGAGAAACTACGCAGACAAGGCCGCCGTTTTCTTTCTGCCGACGGAGAATATCTGCAATGCCGGGGTAGGGGTCAGGAGTATGGCTAAGGACATAGTCCATCCACATATCGTGCTCCCGGGAAAGCTCTTCGTCTGTGTATCCGTAGCGCACACGGCACAGCTCCACAAAGCCAAGATGGTGGCAATCGCTCACATAATCCCGGAAGGAGATCGTCTGTCCGGGACGGAAGATGTTCAGGCCATATAGAAAATAGGGATAGCTCATGGTCTTCATGCTTTGCACAACGGTATCGTCGTGATCCAGAACAAGACATTTGTATTTCAGCATAGTATCATCCTTTGTCTATGATTGATCAAGCTGATTATAGCAGATAATTTTCAATTGGGCAACCAGGAATTGCCTCTTGATTAATGCGAACAAATGTATTATAATGATAACATACAAAAGGAGGTGACGGTCATGCAAAAGAATCTGCCGGTGGATGTGATCTCGGTATGCAATGCTGCCGGGGAGATCCGGCCCCTGCGTCTGCGCATGGAAGATGAAAGCCACCAGCTTCTGCGGATCGATATTGCAGAGATCGTCAACATGAAGCCTGTGCAGTATGTGGGGATCGAGGCGCAGATATTTCTGTGCAAAGCGATGGTGAAGGGGAAAGAGTGGCTCTTTGAACTGAAATATACCATACGCACCCATAACTGGTGTCTTTTCCGGAGGATCTACTGATGGCGCAAAGAGTGATTTTTCATGTGGATGCCAATTCTGCGTTTCTGTCCTGGTCTGCCGCCTACCGTGTGAAGGTGCTGGGGGAGCAGGAGGATCTGCGGGATGTGCCGTCAGTGGTGGCCGGAGATAAAGCATCACGGCACAGCATTATTCTGGCAAAAAGCTTTCCTGCCAAGAAGTTCGGCATCAAAACCGGCGAGCCGCTGTTTCAGGCGCTGGAAAAATGTCCGAATCTGCGGATCGTGCAGCCGGACTATGCGCTGTATGTGGAAACTTCACGGCATTTTGTGGAAATGCTGCGGCAGTTCAGTCCTCAGGAGGAGCAGTATTCCATTGACGAAGCCTGGGTGGATATGACAGGCACCCAGCGGCTGTGGGGCGAGCCGAGGCTGGCGGCGGAAATCATGCGCCGGCGGATATGGGAAGAGCTTGGTTTTACTGTCAATGTGGGCATTTCGTCTAACAAGCTGCTGGCAAAAATGGCCGGCGATTTTGAAAAGCCAAATAAGGTGCATACGCTTTTCCCGGAGGAGATCGAAAGCAAAATGTGGCCGCTGCCGGTACGGGATCTGTTTTTGGTTGGCCCGAAGACAGAAGCAAAGCTCAAGCAGCTGGGCATTTACACCATCGGAGATCTGGCATCGGCAGATCCCAAGGTGCTGCGCAAGCGCTTTGGCAAGCATGGCGATACGATCTGGCACTTTGCCAACGGCCGCAACGCCGATGCGGTGATGAGCGTGCCTGCGGAAAACAAAGGCTACGGAAACTCTGTTACCACAGCGCAGGACGTTACCAATACAAATGCGGCCCGGCAAGTGCTTTTGGGACTGTGTGAAACGGTGGCCATGCGTATGCGCAAAGACGGTATGTGCGGCAGCTGCGTCAGTATTCACTTGCGCACCAATGAATTTGCCCAGTCCTCCCACCAATCCAAGCTTCACGGCGCAACCAACATCACTACGGAGCTTTTTGATGCCGCCTGCCGGCTGTTTGACGAGGCGTGGGACGGTGTGACCCCCTTGCGCCAGCTTGGCGTGCAAGTTACCCAGCTGTCCAAAGAGCCATACCAGCAATTTGATTTCTTTTCGGGTGTCACTCCTGCCCGGTAT
Organism: Faecousia sp.; assembly: GCA_045541695.1. Lineage (GTDB taxonomy): Bacteria > Bacillota > Clostridia > Oscillospirales > Oscillospiraceae > Faecousia. The sequence goes on along the minus strand of JAZQJO010000006.1, from coordinate 455 downwards.
GAGCGAAAGCTGCGGCTGGACGAAACGGTGGACGCTCTTCGTGATAAATTCGGCGAGGATATTATCCGCAGGGCGAAATTCGCCCAAAATCCGGACGGACACCTGACCGGTGGTCTGGATAAGGCACGCCGTACCGGCGTGACAAAACCGGTGCCCGATGAAGTCCCAGGTAAAGGCGAATAATATACAATCCCGGCGGTTGAGGCTGCCGGGATTGTATATTCCTTGCAAAAACAATGAATATTACATGAAAATTCACAATATTTTTGAAAATAATACTTGTATAAACGAATAAAATATGATAAAATACTCCTTGACGGCGCAGTATCCTAGTCAGAATATCCTGCTCCCAGGTAGGGCCTAAAAATCCTATGAAGGGCACATCGATGAAGTCCCTGGTGTCTGCTTTTTACGCCCAGTTTAGGGTGGATGCTGGGGGTTAAGGATCCCGGGCG
>JAZQJO010000005.1:0-30075 GCA_045541695.1 Faecousia sp. | reverse complement strand
GTCTTCTTGGTGAGGATGTGGCTCTTGTAAGCGTGGGCTCTCTTAACCTTACCGCTCTTGGTCAGGTTGAATCTCTTCTTTGCACCGCTATGGGTCTTCAGCTTGGGCATAGGTAATTCTCCTTCCGTATCTTTCGTTTTTCGTAACTTTTACTTGCTATTTTTGGGGGTCAGGAACATCGCCATGAACCGACCTTCCAGCTTGGGATTCTTCTCCATGTTGGCAGCCTCGGCGCAGGCCTCGGCAAAGTCCATCAAAAGTTTTTCACCCAAATTGGTATGTGCCATCTCACGACCCCGAAAACGCACACTGACCTTGACCCGGTTGCCGTCTGCCAGGAATTTCAGGGCAGCCTTGACCTTGGTGTTCAGGTCGTTGGTGTCGATGCTGGGGCTCATGCGGATCTCCTTGGTCTCCACGGCTTTCTGGTTCTTCTTATTGTCCTTTTCCTTCTTCTTCTGATCGTAGCAGAATTTGGAATAGTCCATGATCTTGCACACGGGAGGGACAGCATTGGGCGAGATCTTCACAAGATCCAATCCCTGCTCTTCCGCCATGGCATTGGCCTGGGCTGCGGACATGATGCCCAACTGTGCGCCGTCGTTGCCGATGACACGAATTTCGTTGTCGCGGATATCCTCGTTGAGCTGATGGTCTAATTTAGCGATGGTAAGCACCTCCATAAACAACAAAAAGCGGATGCCAAAGCATCCGCATACTCGCACGTAGACCCCGGAAGGGGAAGGTGGAATATTAACCGTTTTGCGTTTGCGAACGGTGAGGCGGATGTATGGCCTTCTTTATTACCCGGGTATTTTAGCATAGCTTTCCCCAAATGTCAATAGTATTTTTAAAGAAAAACCGAATATCTTCCGGTCATTCCGGCAATGATGTCACCAAGGTCCCGGGGCCGGGACGGAAGGAAGACAGCACCTGGATCGGCACCTGATACTTCTTTCCGATCTCCACACACCGGTCATGGAGCACCTGCGCTCCCTGCCGGGCAAGATTCAGCATTTCATCGTAACCGATGACAGTATATTTCACCGCATCCGGAAACACTCTGGGATCTTTGTCATAAACCCCGTCTACATCCGTATAGATCTGGCACAGATCTGCACCCAAAAACGCTGCCAGCGCCACCGCCGTGGTATCCGAACCGCCTCGGCCAAGGGTGGTAATATCCCCTGCTTCATTGACGCCCTGGAAGCCCGCCACCACTACAATCTTACCTGCGTCCAGCTCCCGGCGTATCCGGTCGCTGAGCAAGCCCAGAACTTTGGCATTGCCGTGCTGAGTGTCAGTAAACAGCCCTGCTTGCCAGCCCTGTAGGCTGATGGCGGGATACCCGAGCTCCATGAGCATCATGGCCATAAGTCCGGCTGAAAGCTGCTCGCCGGCAGCCAGATAGGCATCCATCTCCCGCCGGGACGCAGCTGCGCTGACGGCAGAGGCCTCTTCGATCAGCCGGTCTGTGGTATGTCCTTGTGCTGATACCACAACCACTACCCGATCTCCTGCTTCTGTCCGGCGGATCGCCCGTTTTGCAGCCGTACGCAGCCGGTCGGTATCCATCAGAGATGTTCCCCCGAATTTTTGCACGATCAACATTTCTTTCACCTCCGCACTATCTTACGTCAAAGGGCGACAATTTGTGCATAGGGCACACAAAAACCGCCCCACTTTTGTGAGGCGGTGCGTTCTTGGATTAACCTGCCAGGATCTCGGCCTTGATCACGCCGTTCATTTTCCCCAGCTCACGAAGCATTTCCTCAACGGAAACCTCCGGATCCATCATCTCTGCGGAAATGGTAACAACAGCGCAGCCGTTGCTGGGAATGATGGAATTAATGGTCTGGATATTGGCCTTACTGTCGGCAAATACACCCAGGATCACAGAAAGAATACCCTGCACATCCTGCAGCAGGAACTGGAACGTAATGATCCGGCCGGTCATCATGTTCTGGAAGAGCATGACCGAATCCCGGTATTTATAAAATGCGCTGCGGCTGATGCCGGTCATTTTGGTGGCATCGTTGACAGTGGTGGCTGCCCCTGTGGACAGCAGACGTTTTGCTTCCGCCACCTTCAAAAAAACTTCAGGCAGGGCAGATGCTTCAACAATGTAATAGCTGTGTTTTTCAGACATTTTCTTGTCCTCCCGGGAATTTTGTCTTTGTGGAAGAGTCATCTGTCCACCATTGTACCATACATTTTGAAAAAAGCAAGCCTTAATCCCAATACAAATTACGAAAGGAAGCTGACCATGTTTTCCGGTACGATCCGCAAAATACTCCTGTTCGGCGCAGGTTTTGCCGCCCTGTGGCTGGCCACAAAATACCTGCTGCCCATTGCCATGCCCTTTCTTCTGGCTTTTCTGCTGGCGCTGGCATCTGAGCCTCTTGTCCGCTTTTTCCATGACAAGGCGCATCTCCCCCGGGCGGCCGCCACCGGTCTGGGCCTCACCATCTCGCTGACTATGCTGGTGCTGGCTGCCATGGTGCTGGGAGCTTTGCTTGTGCGGGAGCTGGGCACGCTGGCAAACGTGCTGCCGGATCTGGAAGGCACCGCCACTCAGGGCATATCCGTTTTGCAGGCGCAGCTGCTGCATATGGCTCAGGCCGCACCCAAAAGCGTTCGTCCGGTGCTGACCCGGAGCGTGGAGAGTCTGTTTTCCGACGGAACAGCCATTATGGAAAGCACCTCGTCGCTGTTGCTGAATGTAGCTTCCGGTGTGGTCACACGGCTGCCGGACAGCGCTCTGGGCATCGGCACATGGATCCTGGCCAGCTTCATGCTCTCCGCCAAGCTTCCCCGAATCCGACGCTGGGTCCGCAGCCACCTGCCCCCGGCTTGGCATGAAACGTATCTTCCCATGCTCCGGCAGCTGAAAAAAGCGGTGCTTGGCTGGCTCTTTGCCCAGGTGCGGCTGGTTGGCGTCACCTTTCTGGTCCTCACCGCCGGTTTTTTCATTTTGCGGATTACCTATGCCCCGTTGTGGGCTGCGCTGATCTCTCTTGTGGATGCGCTGCCGATCCTCGGCACCGGCACCGTGCTCGTGCCCTGGAGTTTGGTCTGCTTTTTGCAGGGCGATTACCTGCGGGCTGTCGGGCTTTTGGGTGTCTACGCCGTTGCCAGCCTGCTGCGCTCTATTCTGGAGCCCAGGCTGGTGGGCAAGCAGCTGGGGCTGGACCCGCTGATCACACTGGCTGCCATGTATGCCGGCTACCGGCTTTGGGGCGTTCCGGGCATGCTGTTTTCCCCGCTGGCGGCTGTGACGGCAATACAAATATTCACCGCCGAAAAGAGGCAATGACCGCCTCGGCACGGCGATCCTTCGGCGCTGATTTTCCCATGTGCCGGAGGATTTTTGCCGTTTTGGGAGTCCTGTTTCCATCCGGAGGAAAAAACATCGGAAAAATTGAGGCAGAAAATCTGTTTTTTTATTGAAAATCAAGGGAATACCTATTGTGTAATCAGCTTATTTTTGCTATAATATTCGAAAAGTTAATTTTGGATGTGTATTGTTTTGAAATATGGAATTTGGAATGTATCGCAGCCGGAAATGAGTTCTGTCAATACGCTGGTTTCTGCCGGCTACGCCCCTTTGACCGCCATGATCCTGGCCTCCCGCGGAATTGCCGATGCGGCATCTGCCGACGCCTATTTGAGCTGCGACTGTCCCCTGCCCGATCCGTTTTTGATGACGGATATGGATCTTGCCGCCGGACGTGTTGGCCTTGCCATGACCCGGGGTGAAAAGATCGCCGTATTTGGCGACTATGACGTGGACGGCATCACCGCCACCTGTTTGCTGACAGACTTTCTGCGCCGTCACGGCGCAAACTGCGTCAGCTATATTCCCGGTCGCATGGAGGAAGGCTACGGTCTGAATCCCATTGCGCTGCGTCAGCTGGCAGAAGAAGGCGTAAAGCTGATCGTCACCGTGGACTGCGGCATCACCGCTGTGGAAGAAGCCCGGCTTTGTGCCCAACTTGGTATGGATCTTGTGATCACTGACCATCATGAGTGCAAGGATGTGTTGCCCCAGGCCATTGCTGTGGTAGACCCCCACCGCCCAGACGGCGGCTATCCCCACAAAATGCTTTCCGGCGTGGGCGTTGCCTTCAAGTTGGCCGCCGCCCTGTGCGGAAGTCAGGAAGAAGTTCTTGCCCAGTATGCAGATATGGTGTGCCTCGGTACTGTTGCCGACGTAATGCCCCTGACCGGCGAAAACCGGGTGTTTGTGGCCCGGGGTCTGCAGGCGTTGCAACACACCACCCGTCCCGGCATTGACGCCTTGATGAAAGAGACCGGCTGCGCCCCCGAGACTGTGAGCGCCTCTTCCATCGGCTTTATGCTGGCGCCCCGGATCAACGCCGCCGGCCGCATGGGTCGGATCGAGCTGGCTGTGGAGCTGTTCCTGACAGATGATCCGGAGCGGGCAGAATATCTGGCGAAAACCTTGTGTGAGCTGAACCGGCAGCGACAGGCCGTGGAATCCGAGATCTATGAGCAGGCTGTGTCCATGCTCCCCACCGGCAGCACCCCAGACGCCATCGTTTTGGCGGACGAAAGCTGGCACCAGGGTGTGGTTGGCATCGTTGCCAGCCGCATGGCGGAAGAATACTGCTGCCCCACCTTCCTGATCTGTCTGGACGGCGAACGGGGCAAAGCAAGCTCCCGCAGCTTTGGCGGCTTTAATCTGTTTTCTTCTCTGACTGCCCTTTCCGATCTTCTGGAAAGCTACGGCGGTCACGAGCTGGCAGCCGGCTTTACCATCAGCCGGGAAAACATCATCCCTTTCCGGGAGCAGATCTGCTGCCGGGCGGCGCAGTTTTACAGCGACGCCGGTCAGCGCACCGTTTTGGACGTAGATTGTGACATCCCGCCGGAGCTGCTGACCATTCGTGGCATCGATTCTCTTTCCGCTCTGGAGCCCTGTGGCAACGGCTGCCCCAGACCGGTGCTGATGATGCACGGCCTGACGGTGGATCGGATCAATCTGGTGGGCGGCGGCAAGCATATGCGCCTGCGCCTGCGCCAGGGCTACCACACCATCAACGCCATTTTCTTCTCCGCCACCCCGGAAACCGCCTCTATCGAGCCCGGCGACCTGGTGGATGTGGCGTTCAACCCCCAGGTAAATGAATTCCACGGCGAGCGCACTGTGCAGATGAATGTGCTGGACATCCGTCCCAGCTGCAGCGCTGTATGCAGCACGGAAACAGATACGTATAAGGCAATGCGCAGCGGCACTTTGACAGCCCAGGAGGCGGCCCAGCTGCTTCCGGACAGGGCGATGCTGTCTGTCGTATGGCGGTATCTGGCGTCCTGTGCAGGTCCGATCCGGGAAACGCCAATGTGCCTGTGCCGGAAGATCGTTCGCCGCAGCGGCACTTCCGTCAGCTTGAGCCAGCTGCTGACCTGCCTGGATATTTTCCGGGAAGTGGGTCTGCTGCAGACCCAGCGGCTGCGCAAATACATAGCCATTGAGCTGACACCCGGCAACGAAAAAGCCGATCTGGGTCAAAGCGAGACCCTGCAGCTGCTTACGCAACTGAAAGAGAGTTGATCATTTTTGGAAACCTTTGAAGCGCATTACGACTCCATGCGCGCCACGATTCTGAAATGCATGCCCAACGCCGACATGGCGCTGATTGACCGGGCTGTAGAATATGCGCAGACCAAGCACGTCTCCCAGAAACGCAAAGACGGTTCACCCTATATCATCCACCCGCTGGCGGTTGCCGAAGTGGTGGCAGAGATGGGTCTGGACACGGATGCCATTCTGGGTGCGCTGTTGCACGACTGTATTGAGGACACCGATGCCTCTCACGACGACATTGAAAAACTGTTCGGCCAGACCGTGGCTGAGTTGGTGGAGGGCGTTACAAAACTGACCCGTGCCAACTTCTCTTCCTCTGAGCAGGCGCAGATGGAAAATCTGCGAAAAATGTTCATGGCCATGTCCAAGGACATTCGTGTGGTGCTGATCAAGATCGCTGACCGGCTCCACAATATGCGCACCATGCAGTACCAGACCCCTGAAAAGCAGCTGCTCAAATGCCGGGAGACCATGGACATCTATGCGCCGCTGGCTCACCGTCTTGGTATGCAAAAGATCAAATGGGAGCTGGAAGACTGCGCACTGCGCTATCTTGACCCTGTCAGCTACGACGATATCATGCGCTACCTGAAGGCACATAAAGAGCAGGACGAAGCCTTTATGCACACCATTCAGGAAAAGATCAAAGAACGGCTAAACGCCGTCGGCATCACCAACTCCACTTATGGCCGCATCAAGCACGTTTACTCCATCTACCGGAAAATGCAGGCCCAGGGAAAAACCATCGACGAGCTGTACGATATTTACGCTTTCCGGGTAGTGGTGGACGCCATTCCCGATTGCTACAATGTGCTCGGTCACATCCATGACCTGTTCAATCTGGTGCCCGGACGTTTTAAAGACTACATTTCCACCCCGAAGCCCAACATGTACCAGAGCCTGCACACCACCGTCATTGGCACCCAGGGCATTCCCTTTGAGGTACAGATCCGCACCTGGGATATGCACGAAACGGCGGAATACGGCATCGCCGCCCACTGGAAATACAAGCAGGGCACCGGCTCCGGCAACGAAAAGGACTTTGAATGGGTGCGCCGGCTTCTGGAAAGCCAGCAGGATACAGACGCGGAAGACTATGTCCAGTCCCTGAAGATCGACATGTTTGACGATGAAGTTTTCGTCTTCACGCCCAAGGGCCGGATCGTTTCCCTGCCTGCCAGCTCCACACCCATCGACTTTGCCTACGCCATCCACTCCGGTGTCGGCAACGCCATGATCGGCGCAAAGGTCAACAACCGTATCGCCAACATCGATACACCGCTGAAAAACGGCGACATCGTGGAAATTCTCACCTCCAAGGCCGCCAAGGGTCCCAGCCGCGACTGGCTGAACATCTGTAAATCCAACCAGGCCCGAACCAAGATCAAGCAGTGGTTTAAGAAAGAAAAGCGGGAGGAGAACATTCTCCATGGCCGCAGTTCCTTCGAAGCGGAAATGAAGCGTGTCGGCCTGCCCCTTTCCTCGCTCACTGAGGAAGATCTGGAAACCCATTTGCTGAAAAAGCTGTCCTTTGACAATTGGGACGATATGTATGCCGCTATCGGCTATGGCGGATTGACCGCCGCCAAGGCTGTGGGCCGCATCCGCGACGATATCCACAGAGCAATGAGAGCGCAGGACGCCGAAAAGCTTCCCAAAAATCCTCTGCGCACCCAGCCGGATTCCGAAGCCGTCAAGGCAAACCGCCATGCGGTCAACGGCGTTGTGGTGGAGGACATCGATTCTTGCATGATCAAGTTCTCCAAATGCTGCACGCCTGTTCCCGGCGATGCCATCGTGGGCTTTATCACCAAGGGCTTCGGCGTTTCCATCCACCGGGCAGACTGCCCCAACACCCGCTCCAAGGATGATCCCAATCATGCCGCCCGCTGGGTCCGGGTCTGCTGGGCCAATGAGGACGAGCAGCCCTTCGAGACCACGCTGGAGCTGGAATGCATTACAAGAGACGGTCTGCTTCTGGATCTTGCCACCACCATGACCACCGCCCGGGTGAGGGTCAAGGAGCTTTACGGCAAGGATCAGCCCGGCGGCAGAAGTATCTTTACCATCAAATTTGAGGTCGCCAACGTGGCAGAGCTGGACGCCATCCGCAACAAGCTGATGAACATCCGGGACGTGATCACCACAAGACGTGGCCAAAACTAAAGGAGAACACTATGCGGGCAATTCTCACAAGAGTCACCTCTGCCTCCGTCACCATCGACGGTGAAGTGGTGGGAAAGATCGGCAAGGGCTTTCTGATCCTGCTGGGCGTGGGTCCTGAGGATACGGAAATGCAGTGCCGCTATCTTGCGGAAAAAGCGCTTGGCCTGCGGATCTTTGAGGACGAAAACGGCAAAATGAATCTGGGTCTGGATGCCGTGGACGGGCAGGTTCTGGTGGTAAGCCAGTTCACCCTTTACGGCAACTGCCGCAAGGGCCGCCGTCCCAGTTTCACCGATGCCGCCGGCCCTGAGCTGGGCAACGCCCTGTATGAAAAATTTCTCAGCATCTGCGCAGAGCTTGGCTATCCGCCCCAGCACGGGCGTTTTGGCGCTGATATGAAGGTGGAATCCATCAATGACGGCCCAGTGACCCTGATTCTGGACACCGATCAGCTGATGGATACACCTCGAAGAGGATAAGCTATGAGCAAGATTCACACTTTGACCCTGGGTCTGTACCAGACCAACACCTATATCCTGCAGCAAGGTGACCGCTGCGTCATCGTTGATCCCGGCTACGAGCCGGAAACCATTCTGGCTTTTTTGCAGGAAAATAAGCTGACCGCCGATGCCATTTTGCTGACCCACGGTCATTTCGACCATGTAGGCGGTGTGCGGCAGCTGGCAGCAGATCTGGAATGCCCGGTTTACATCCACGAATCCGACCTCTCTCTGCCTCCCCTGCTGACCGCCGGAACGTTGTATTACACCGATCTGTACGCCGAAGGCGACACCCTTTCTCTGGCCGGGCTTTCCATCCGTGTTCTGCACACACCGGGGCACACTCCCGGCAGCGTTTGCCTGCTGTGTGATGACATGATGCTCAGCGGTGACACACTGTTCGCCGGCAGCTGCGGCAGAACAGACCTGCCCGGCGGAAGCTGGACCACCATCGCCCAAAGTCTGAAGCGGCTGGCAAAGCTGGAGGGAAACTACCGTGTTTTCCCCGGTCATGCTGAGCCCACCACTTTGGACGCAGAGAAGAAATATAATCCTTATATGCAGTGAGGAACTGTTATGGAGCTGACACTCATCGGTCATGACGACCGGTATGCTGTTGAGCAGCTGCAGCTTTCCCTTTTTGATCTATCTGAGGAAGGCAAAGCTGTCTGTGCCCTGCACCGGGGCAAAACATGGCTCACCGCTGTGACCACGATTACACTTGGCGGCAAGACCGCAAGGGCTGTGCGGCGGCTGCGCTGCAGCCAGGAAACTGTCCGGCTGCGCCGGCGTATCCTGCAGCAAAGCTACTATCTTGCAGCCATTCAGTTTCTGCCAAAAGTCCCGGCATGGGGCGCTTTGGCAGGTGTTCGTCCCACCAAGCTATCCACAAAGGTGCTTTTAGAGGGCGGCACACCGGCAGCGGCAGAAAAGCTGCTGAAAAACGTCTATTACGTTTCCCCCGCCCGGGCGAAAATGGCGGTAGCATGCTCTGTTTCCACCGCCAAGGCAGCATCTTTGCTGCAGCCGGAGGATCTTTCCCTTTATGTGGGCATTCCCTTTTGCCCCACCCGCTGCGCCTACTGTAGCTTTGTCAGCCGCAGCATCGGCAAGCAGACTCAGCTGCTGGAGCCCTATCTGGAAGCGCTGCTGAAGGAGATCGCTTTTACCGGCAAACTCCTTGCCGAATCCGGAAAAAAGGTGCGCTCTGTTTACATTGGCGGCGGCACGCCTACCACCCTCTCATCAAACCAGCTGGCACGGCTTTTGGATACTTTACACAGCAGCTTTGACCTTTCCCGGTGCTTGGAATTCACCGTAGAAGGCGGCAGACCGGACACTTTGGATGCCGAAAAGCTGCGCACCATCCGTCAGCACGGCGCTGACCGCATGAGCATCAACCCCCAATCCATGGAGGCTGCCGTCCTGCGGGCCTGCGGACGGCCCCACACCGGTGAGGATGTGGTAAAAGCATACCGCTGGGCTGTGGATGCCGGCTTCGAAGCCATCAACATGGACTTGATCGCCGGACTCCCCACCGACACCTATGCAGGCTTCTGCCGCAGTGTGGATGCCGTTGCTTCCCTGAATCCTGCCAACATCACCGTGCACACCCTGGCGCTGAAAAAGGATGCAGACCTGTTCCGGCAGCGAAGCGACCTGTCATCCACCGAGACAGTCACGGATATGATAGAATATGCCAATTCCACACTCAGCTCCCTGGCCTACAAGCCTTACTATCTGTACCGGCAGAAATATATGTCCGGCTCTTTTGAAAATGTGGGCTGGAGTCGGAATGATATGGACTGCCTGTATAATATTTATATGATGGAAGAGCTGCACACCATTTTGTCTCTGGGCGGCGGTGGCATGAACAAGGTCAATCTGCCCGACGGAACGCTGCAGCGATTCCACAACCCTAAATTCCCGGAGCAGTACATTGAAATGCTCCCCAGCGTGCTGGAAAACAAAGAAAAGCTGTTTTCTCTGCTGTGAGGGAATCACGAAAGGAAGCATCATTTTGGATACCTTGATCTCCAATGTTACAGTCGTGACCATGAACGAGCGCATGGACATTCTGTTCGGCGCCTGCATTGGCATTGACGGCGGCAAGATCGTTTATCTGGGCAGCAATCCTCCCGAGGATGCCCCGAAAACCATCGTTGACGGCACAGGAATGGTGGCCATTCCCGGTCTTATCAACTGCCACACCCACCTGGCCTCCACGGTCCTGCGCAGCTACTGCGACGACCTGAGCGCTGCCGAAGCGCTGGAAGCCCAGCTGCAAAAAGAAGACAAAATGGATCGCCGCAGCGCCAAAGCCGCAGCGCTTTTGGGTATTGCCGAGGCTCTGCGTTTCGGCATCACCTCCGTTTCCGATCTTTATTACTATCCCGACGCCACCGCCGAGGCCGCTGCCGAAGCAGGCATCAAGGCAAACGTGGCGCTTTCTTCCTACCGGTTCATCGATGAAAACGAGGATTTCGACTTTGAGACCGACGAGCAATGCGCCGAGCTGCGCCGGGTAACGGACAAGTGGCACGGCCATGATAACGGCCGCATCCGGGTGGATGCCGGCATTTACGCCGAATACACCAGCAACTTTAAGCTCTGGGAAGGCCTTGTGGGCTACGCCGCCGAGAAGGGATTGGGCATGCAGCTGCATCTGTCCCAGACCCAGGGCGAGGTGGATTCCTGCGCTGATCGCACCGGTCTGACCCCAGCTGAGCTGCTCAGCTGCCACGGTGTATTCAACATTCCCGTGACTGCCGCAGGCTGCGGCTGCCTGACACCGGAAGAGCAAATGCTTCTGGGCAAAAAGAAAGCCACCGCTGTTGCTCTGCCCCTGGCAAATGCAAAAAGCGGCCAGACCTGCGCCGTCATTGCCGACTGTGTCAAGGCGGGCATGAACGTGGCGCTGGGTACTGACGGCGCTATCGAGTGCGGCAATTTGGACCTGTTTGAAGTGATGCGTGGCGCTGCCCTGTCTGCAAGAACAGTTGCCGGCGACGCTGCTGCCCTTCCCTCCTCCGCTGCGCTGATGATGGCAACCGTATGCGGCGCCCGTGCCCAAGGCCGGGCCGAAAGCTGCGGCATGCTGAAAGAGGGCATGGATGCAGACATTACGCTGGTTGATTTCTCTGCGCCCCATCTGATCCCCTGCCACAACGTCCTGAACGGTCTGGTTTTCAGCGCCAAGGGCGGCGACGTAGCCATGACCATGGTCCGTGGCAAAATTCTCTATCAAAACGGTCAGTTCCCCACCATCGATCTCAAAAGCGTGGTGCAGGAGCTTACCGAGCACGCCATTCCCCGTCTTTTTGCCGGGGAGACCCGCTGAGGCAAGGAGGCTATCATGTCTGAGACACCGAAAAAGCAAACCTTCCTCCACGGCACAGCGCTGCTTACCATATCGGCTGCCATTGTCAAGATCATCGGAGCCTTCTACTCCATCCCCCTCAAGGCGATCATCGGTGATGACGGCTTTGGCTTCTACTCCACCGCCTACGAGATCTATACCTTGCTGCTGATGATCTCCACCGCCGGTCTTCCGGTAGCTATGAGCCGTATGATCTCCTCCGCCAGCAGTCTGGGGAACTATCGGCAGGTGCGAAAAATCTACACCGTTTCCCGAACGATTTTCCTGACGCTGGGTCTGATCGGCACGGCATTGATGGTCTTTGGCTGCAAATTCCTTGCGGAAAAGCTGAACCATGCCGATGCCTGGGCTGCAATCGCCGCGCTGGGTCCCTGTTGCTTCCTGATCTGCCTGATGAGCACCTACCGTGGCTTCTTCCAGGGCCAGAGCAACATGATGCCCACCTCGGTTTCTCAGGTACTGGAAGCCGTCTGCAAGCTGATCGTCGGTCTGGTCACTGCCATTCTGGTACTGAAATCCACCAACGACTATGCCCTGGCGGCTGCGGGAGCCATTCTGGGCGTTACCGCCAGCTGCCTGATCTCCTCCATTTACCTAAAAAGCTGCTTCAGCAAAAGCTATCGGAAGCTGCCTGCAACCGGGGAGCAGACCCAAAGCGGAAAAGCCATTGCCAAAAACCTGCTGGCCATCGCCATTCCCATCACGATCGGCGCTGCCGGACTGCAGTTTTTGACCGTTTTGGAAACCGGTACCTATATGGGCCGGCTACTGGAAACCATGACGCAGGAGCAGGCCAATATTCAAAAGGGCATCTATAACTTCACTCAGAAGATCTTTAATATGCCCTGCGCATTCATCACACCCATCACCATCAGCATCATTCCTGCCATCACCGCCCAGCTGACCACCCAGGATCACCGGTCTGCAAAGGCGACGGCAGAATCCGCTGCCCGGGTCACCGGCCTGATCAGCGCCCCCTGCGCTGTGGGTCTGGCTGTGCTGGCTGAGCCGGTCACCGCTCTGCTTGGCGGCTACTCCGGAGAAAAGCTGGCGCTGGCGACTCAGCTGATGATCGTTCTGGGCGTGTGCATCGTGTTCAACGCTGTGGTGCTGCTGACAAACGCCATTATGCAGGCCCACGGCCATGTGAATATCCCCGTGATCAACATGTTCATCGGCGGCATTTTGAAGCTGGTAGCTGTTTTTGTGCTCACCGGCAACCCCCGGATCGGCATTCTCGGTACGCCCATCGGCTCGCTGCTGTGCTATCTGTGCATCACCGTTTTGAACATCATTTCCATGCGCAAGGTTTTGAAAGATCCCCCCGCAATTATCAAAAATCTGCTGCGTGCTTTGCTGGCAGCCGGCATTATGGGCGTTATGACCTACGGTGCCTGGTACGGTCTGCGCATCCTGCTGGGTGCGGATATGAGCCGTGTCATCGCCTGCGGCGTTCCCATTTTGGTGGGCATTGCCGTATATGTTGTCGCAGCAGTGAAGCTGAAGGCCATCACAAAAGCCGATTGCCTGTTGCTTCCCAAGGGTGAGAAAATTGCCCGGCTCTTGCATCTGTAAGACCGGTAAATATTAAAAAATAAAAATGAAAAGAGGACACACTAATGAACAAGACTGAACTGATCGCAACCGTAGCACAGAACGCTGGCATGACCAAGAAGGACGCAGAGCGCGCCGTCAACGCCACCATCGAAGCTATCACCGCTTCCCTGGTCGCTGGCGACAAGGTCCAGCTGTCCGGCTTTGGCAGCTTCGAGGTCAAGAACCGTGAAGCTCGCGTTGGCCGCAACCCCCACACCCGTGAGACCATCAACATCCCCGCAACCAAGCTGCCCGTCTTCAAGGCAAGCAAGACTCTGAAGGACGTCATTGCCAAATAATCCATGCGTCTGGATAAATATCTCAAAGTGTCCCGGCTGATCAAGCGCCGGACCGTTGCCAACGAGGCCTGTGACAACGGGCGTATCAGCGTCAACGGACGGATCGTGAAAGCGAGCTACGAAGTGAAGGTCGGCGACAAGATCGAGATCTCTATGGGTCCCAGAACGGTGGCCGTGGAGGTCTTGCAGGTGGCAGACAGTGTCCGCAAGGACGATGCCTCCGCCATGTACAAAGAAGCATAAAAAACAGAGGGAAGCAATGCTTCCCTCTGTTTTTTTGTTCAGAAGTTGATTTTTTTGATTACCTTTGTCAATGGTGCAAACAACATCAGCGTGGTTCCTGCCGTACAGATCAGCTGCGTGACCATGGTGGGCAGGGATTGCAGAACATAAACCTTCGCTGCATTGCCCTGCAGACCGAAAATGATCACCTTAATAACGTTGTCCAACAGGGTAAAGCCCGCCGTGAACACCAAAGCAGATGCCACAACTGCGGCAAATTTGAGAAAAGACATTTCCCCAGCAAAACGCTTTCCCAACCAGCCGAAATACAACGCAAACAACGTATAGTAGATCAGATACAGCATCACGATGTCCACATAGAATCCGAAGATCAGACATCGCACCAATGAAAACGTCACGGCAATGGCAATGCCGCTGCGCACACCGTAGCACCAGCAAAAGCAAAGCATCATGATGGTGACCACCTCAATGCCTTGTATGCCGGTCAGTGCCAGCTGGCTGCCAATGAGTATGGCAACGCACATTGCCACACGGACGATAAACCTCGTTTTGTTCATCAGCTAAAGGACTTGAATACCCAAATATACAGCTGATCCGGCTTGATGACCAAGGCTTCCGCACCGGAGATGGCAGAGCCGTACTCTTTGCCTTCATACTCCACTGTGCCCCAGGCGGCATTGGCGTTTTCCGCATCGCTGGTATAGAGCATCCAGCAGCTGCTCCAGTCGGCAGGATTATCAATGCCGTTAATGGATGTGATCATACCGTCTTTGATCGCAAATTCCAGTTCGCCTTTTTCCTTCAGCTGGCTCATATAGTCGATCAGAAGCATGTCCGTTTTGCCGTTAAGAGATTCCTCGGTGGTCTTGACTACGATATAGGTATCGGAATCCTTGATGACCAGCGGCTCGCTTTTACAGCCGGCCAGAAGCAGGGTCAGGGTGACGAGCACGAGAAGAACAGATACTGTTTTTTTCATAAAATTACCTCCCAAAAATGATAAGCTGCGGCACCAGAAACTGGTGCCGCAGCCGTTTTTCTGCGACAAACGCAACATCCCGTAGTCTCGCAGGATGTGGGGAAATCCGTTCCGTAGGTCTTCTGACTCATGCTTGCAGCCTGGGAAACTGCGACGGCTCTGCCTTCCCGGGATCGACCCAGTGACTGACTTTCGTCAAAAGAGCACGCCATAGGCACATACAGCGGCGGTACCGTTCGGGATTCACACCCGATTATCTTGTTCAGCGGCATAGGTTCAACGCCATAGCCGCCACGGAACTTCATATCAAATTGTCACGACTACTGTAACACAGAACTGCTTTTTTGTCAACTCAGCAGCAGAAAAACCGCAGAAAATAGCAAAGGCACAAAGACAAACAGGGATTTCCCCGCACCTCAAAACCACGGTAATTGCCTGCATGCTGGCGGTAGGCTTGGCCACCCTGCTGGATCTGCTCCAAAGCACGCAGATACTCCATATTATCCGGCTCCATACTCACCGCACGGCGGATATGCTCCAGAGCCGTCACCTGGTTGCCCAGCCCATCGTTTGCCAACGCGCTGAGATAATACCAGCGGGCATTGCGGTTTGTGGAGTTAGCCAGGGCGTTGAGGGCCTGCTGATAGCTGCCGAAGCGGATGTACTGGGCCGCTGCGCTTTGATACTGGTCGCCGCTTGCGCCGGAATAGCTTTGCTGCCCGTAGCCGCCATAGCTGGTTTGCTGGCCGGCGGATGCGTATTTTTCCGGATTGGTGATCTGGTCGTAAGCCGCATTGATCTGCTGCATTTTCTCCGCCGCGGCCTCGTCACCGGGATTTAAGTCCGGGTGATACTTTTTTGCAAGGCGGCGATATGCTTTTTTAATTTCCTCGTCAGAGGCATCGGGGCTGACCCCAAGGATCTTATATGGATCACCCATGATCTCTGTCCTCCTGCTTTTTCCGCCTGAAATTGCTCCAAACACCACTGTACAGAATATTATCCAGCAGCGCCTTGTCCTGCACCAGAGGAAGCCGTTCAAACTCCCGGGTGCAGCTGCCCATGGCAAGCATCAGATACTGCTCCCACCGGGGCCAATCCTCTCCCGTCTGCATAGCAAGATAGGGATTATATTTATGCTTGCGCTGGTCACGGCGGTAGTCTGCCGCCGCATCCGCAAGGTATATGAAGCGGCCCAGCGCCATGCCCATGCGGCGCAAGGTGGGCGCCCACATGTCCTCTTCATGTACAAAAAGCTCACCCATCAACTGCCCAAAGCAGCCGGCAGGCTCGTCCGGATTGGCGCAGTTTTCTTTTTCCAGCGCATGCAGCCGGCCGATACACTCCTCAATGGCTCTGCATTGCCGGGGATAGCGCTCCCGGATGGCAGCATAATTCTTGCCAAACATATCGCTCATCAGCTTGGACGAAAGCTTTTTTTCATCCTGCCAATCGTCCAGCGCATTATAGTAGGCCAGCGCCACATTCATATCCGCAGCATAGCGGACATACTGGCTGTCCACCCAGTTTTCTGACCGTTTTGGGTGCAGCACACAGCCCTTGCGTCCTGCCGTTTCATCCGGCTCGTAAAGGCTCATCAGCAGTAGCGCCAGAAATGCCATATCATAGCTCAGACCCAGCCGGCAAAGCTGGGATGACCGGTCACGGATCTGCCGGCAAATGCCGCAATAAACGCTGCCATAGCGCTGCCGCTGCTCTTTTGTCAGTTCTTTTAGGTTTGCCGTTACAAATCCAAACATTGCCATCCCTCCTTTGTCATGATAAACAGGGTATATGAACAGAAAATAAACATTCAAAAATTTTACGTTTCCCGCTCCATCAGCAGCCGGTTCAATGCGCCGCCGTAGAACAAAATGGACAGGCAGCAGTAAAGCCACAGCATGCTCAGCGCCACAGCATACACAGAGCCGTAGATATTGGAATAGCTGGAAAAATGCTCCACGTAGAGCGAAAACAGATCCGTAAAGATCAGCCACCCCAGCGCTGTCAGCAGTGCACCGGGCAAGCTGTCGCCAAAGCTGTTTTTCCGGTTGGGCAGCGCCATGAACATGGCGGTAAACAGCGCCGTCTGCAGCAAAAGCAGCAGAAAAAAACGAAGGTCCACCATTCCGGACAGCAGCCGCCAGAAAGGATCCCGGCTGGGCAAAACCGCCAGGATTGCCTCGCCGAAAAGATTGAGGATCACCGTCAGCACCAGAACGATCAACAGCAAGAAGGTATACAACACGCTGATGGTCCGGGTATAAAAATAGCCTCGGTCCTCCCGGACGCCGTATATGGCGTTCAGCCCCGTCAGCAAACCGTACACGCCCCGGCTGGCCGACCACAGCGCACCCAAGGCAGAGATGGAGACCATAGCTTTTGAGGTATAAGCAAAGGTGCTGACGATGAGCCTTTCCGCCGCAGGCAGCAGCGCATTTGGCAAAAAGCCCTCCAAAAGCCGGAGCAGATCTCCGGCATCCAGGTCGGTATAGCGAAGCAGGCTGAGGATCAGCACCAGCATAGGAAAGACCGACAGCACGATAAAATATCCTGCATTGGCAGCATGTCCGGGAATGCCCATTGCCTGCACCTTTTTCACAGCGGCAACAGTCCTGCCCACAACGCCGCCCTTTGGAAACTCCATCTTCCCGCCCCCCTTTCGCACCGGCTTCTTATAGCTTATGCAAAAGCTGCGGGAATATCTCACAGCAAAAGCCCACTGCCCGATGGGCAGTGGGCTTTGAAAGCGGTTTATTCTGCAGAGATCAGGTAGTAATATACCGGCTGACCGCCGCTGAGCAGATTTACATCTGCATTGGGACAGGTATCGGCAAACAGATCGGCAGCCTTTTGGGCCTGCTTTTCGGTGATGTCTGCGCCGTAGTAGATGGTGATATACTCCTTGCCGTCGTCCCGGACTTTTTCAGCCAAAGACTTCAGCAGCACTTTGATGTCACGACCTGTGCCGAACATAGCGCCGCCGCTGAGGGCAAGATAGTCACCCTCGTGGATCATATAGCCGTCGAAATCGGAATGCCGGGCGGCGTAAGTGATCTGCATGGTGTCAACAGTAG
Organism: Faecousia sp.; assembly: GCA_045541695.1. Taxonomy (GTDB): domain Bacteria; phylum Bacillota; class Clostridia; order Oscillospirales; family Oscillospiraceae; genus Faecousia. The sequence goes on along the minus strand of JAZQJO010000005.1, from coordinate 12,228 downwards.
ACAGCGACTCGGTCATGGTCTGCTGATTCTCTTCCACGCCTGCGTCGGGGTTAAAGTTCAGCATGGCGGTAACGCCCTGGGGAACGGTCTTACTTTCAATGACCACCACGTTCTTGGGGGTCAGAGGATCCACCTGCTGGGCAGCCATGATGATGTTTTTATTGTTGGGCAGCACGAAAACGGTCTCTGCGGGGACCCGGTTGACCACTTCCAGAATGTCCTGGGTGCTGGGGTTCATGGTCTGGCCGCCGGAGATCAGGCCGTCCACGCCCAGATTGGTAAACACGTCGGAAATGCCGTCGCCGACGCAGACGGAAACCACGCCGATGGACTTTTCAGGCTCGGCGATCTTAGGAGCAAGTTCCTGCTCGCTCATGACTTTTTCCGTATGCTGCAAACGCATATTCTCGATCTTCACGGTAACAAAGCTGCCGTATTCGATTGCCTCGTGGAGCGCCTTGCCGGGATCGTTGGTGTGGACGTGGACCTTAATGATCTCTTCGTCGTCCACCAAAACCAGGCTGTCGCCCAAGCTGGACAGGAACTCACGGAGCTTTTCGGGATCGTTGTCGTTTTCCCGGGAGATGATGAACTCGGTGCAGTAGGTAAAGGTGATGTCTTCCTCGTCGAAGTCGGAGAAGTTGGCCTGCTCCTTCACCTCGGTCTGCATGCCTTCGGGAACTACGATATCCTCGCCGCGCAGAGCGGACAGCATAGCTTCCAAAACCACGACCCAGCCCTTGCCGCCGGCATCCACAACGCCCGCCTTTTTCAGCACAGGGTTCTGGTTGACGGTGTTGGCCAGCGCTGCCTTTGCTTCCTCGATGGCAGCTTCGTGAACATATTCAAAGTAATTGTTCTCTGCAGCGGCCTGATTTGCCTTGGCGGCTGCCAGACGGGCAACGGTCAGAATGGTGCCCTCGGCAGGCTTCATAACAGCCTTGTAGGCTGCGTCCACGCCTTCCTGCAGCGCTCTGGCCCACAGAACGCCATCGCAATCCGTTGCGCCCTTGAGCTGCTTGGAGATGCCTCGAAACAGCAGAGAAAGGATAACGCCGGAGTTGCCACGGGCGCCCCGCAGCATGGCAGATGCAGCGGTAGATGCGGCCTTGGACAGGTCGGGATCTTCCGTCTTGCGAAGATCGGCGGCAGCTGCGTTGATGGTCATGGACATATTGGTACCCGTATCGCCATCCGGCACGGGGAAAACGTTCAATTCGTTCAGGGCTTGTTTGTTGATCTCGATAGAGGCGGCAGCGCTGATTATCAGTCTGCGCAGATCGGCCCCGTTAATGGTCTGTCTCAATGCTTCTACCTCCGCTTTCAGTCGACCATCATGGAGTCGATATACACGTTCACCGCCCGGACCTCGGTGCCGGAATACTTGGCAACCTCATAGCGGACCCGGGAAATGATGGACTCACCAACAGCATGGAGATTGACACCGCCGTCGACCATAATGTGCAGGTCGATCGAAATGGTATCGTCTGCGTGGAACTCCACGTTCACACCTTTGGACATGGATTCTTTACGAAGCAGGTGATATACGCCGTCTTTGACGGAGCGGGCAGCCATGCCCTTAACACCGAAGCAGTTGCTGGCAGCCGTACCGGCGATCTGGGTATATACATTTGTGCTGACCGCAACGCTACCTTTTTCATTGTTATGACGGATCATAGAAAAAACCTCCTGTTATTCACAAATTGGGGGCGGATCCTACACGATACTTTCTTCCCAGCATTCGGGAGCCGTGAGGCCCATCATCTTCACTACCGTGGGTGCCACATTGGCAAGGCCGTAAGCGCCTTCCTTAACGGTCCACACCTTGTCGGTATCGTAGATGATGAAGGGGACGGGGTTCAGCGAATGGGCAGTTCTGACAGAAGTCTTGCCCTTTTTGGTCTCGGTCATCTGGTCGGCGTTGCCATGGTCAGCGGTGATCAGCACGGTATAGCCGTACTTGTCAGCTGCTTCCAGGATCGCCTTCAGGCCGTTATCCACACATTCCATGGCATACACAACAGCATCCATTGCGCCGGTATGACCCACCATGTCGCCATTGGGGTAGTTGCAGCGGAGGAACTGGAACTGCTTGGATGCCATCTTCTCCACCATTTTCCCGGTGATCTCTTTGGACTTCATGGCAGGCGCCTGCTCAAAGGGGATCACATCGGAGGGGATCTCTTCATATTCTTCCAGCGCTTCGCAGACCTTGCCGCTGCGGTTGCCGTTCCAGAAATAGGTCACGTGGCCGTACTTCTGGGTCTCGGACACCGCATACTCACGGATGCCGGCCTCGCACAAAACCTCGGTCAGCGTGTTTTTGATGACGGGCGGCTGCAGCAAGTAGTTTTCGGGAATATTCAGGTCTGCATCGTACTGCAGCATGCCGGCAAATTTGACGCCGGTATAATCCCCTCTGTCAAACTTATCAAAGTCCTTGCGGTCAAATGCCAGAGAAATTTCCTGGGCACGGTCGCCGCGGAAATTGAAGAGGATCACGCTGTCGCCGTTTGCGATCTTCGCCACCGGCTCGCCGCCCCGGGCGACCACGAAAGCAGGTAGATCCTGGTCGATGCAGCCGGTCTCGGCACGGTAGGTTTCAATGGCTTCCTTGGCAGGTGCAAACATACGGCCCTTGCCCTGAACATGGGTCTGCCAACCCTTTTCCACCATACCCCAGTTGGCTTCGTAGCGGTCCATGGTGATCTGCATACGGCCGCCGCCGGAAGCGATGGCATAGTCGCAGCCGTCGGTGCTCAGTGCATGCAAAACGGTTTCCAGCTGCTCTACATATTCCAGAGCGGAGGTGGCAGGCACGTCACGGCCGTCCAGCAGGATGTGGCAGTAGCACTTCTTCACGCCCTCTTTCTTTGCCTGCTTCAGCAGGGCGATCAGGTGGGCGATATTGGAATGGACATTGCCGTCGGACAGCAGGCCAAGGAAGTGCATAGCCTTGCCCTCTGCGTTGGCGACCAACTCTTTCCAGGTAGCGGATGCGTACAGCGCACCGTTTTCGATGGACTCGCCAACCAGCTTTGCACCCTGGGAATAGACCTGGCCACAGCCCAGAGCATTGTGGCCCACCTCGCTGTTACCCATGTCCTCATCGGAGGGAAGACCAACGGCAGTACCGTGGGCTTTCAGGTAAGTATGAGGGCAGGTTTCCAGCAATTTATCCAGCGTAGGTGTCTTGGCCTGTGCCACGGCATCGCCCGGGCCGCCGTCGCCCTTACCTACGCCGTCCATAATGACTAATACAATCGGTTTTTCCATAAAAATAACTCCTTTGAGAAAACGCAAAGACGGAATGTGCATATTTTTAGTTATATTATTTTACTACATTTTTACGAAAGTTACAAGGATTTTTTTATTTTTCCCACGCCCGCAAAATTAGCCCCGGGAAACAGGGCTTTTTACCGCATTCCCCGGGGATTTTACCATTTTTTCAATTATTATCCTTTACATTTCAGCAACATTTCAGTTCATTGTACCCTCTGCCCGTTGAAACAGATCGCCGATCCGCCCCCGCAGTGCTGCCGCTTCCGGCGTGTGGGAAGTACCTTCTGTGTCGATCCAGCAGGCGGATGCCGCCTGGGCGTCCTTCAGCGTTTGCAGGTCCATACTCAGATTTGCCACCCGGAAGGTAGGCAGGCCGGATTGCCGGGAGCCAAAGAAATCACCGGGACCACGCATCTTCAGGTCCTCTTCTGCGATCTTGAAGCCGTCTGTTGTCTTGCAAAGGGCTTTCAGCCGGGCAAGGGTCTCGCTGTGCTTGTTCTGGGAAGTCAGAATACAGAAGCTCTTGTTTCCGCCACGGCCTACCCGTCCACGGAGCTGATGTAGCTGGGAAAGGCCGAACCGGTCGGCATCCTCCACCACCATAAGTGTCGCATTGGGTACGTCCACACCCACCTCGATGACCGTGGTGGCCACCAGAACATCTGCTTCTCCCTTGGCAAAGGACGCCATGACAGCTTCCTTTTCCGCGCCCTTCATTTGGCCGTGGATAAAAGCGATCCGCAGGTCGGGAAATACCGTCTTCTGCAGCGTTTCCGCCCAGACCGTCACCGCCTTCACACCCAGCTCTTCGCTTTCTTCCACCGCCGGGCAGACCACAAAGCATTGGTGGTTTTCCGCCACCTGTTTGCGGATAAAGGCATTGATCCGGCTGCGGTAGGATTCATTCACAAGGAAAGTATCCACCGGCTCACGGCCCGGAGGCAGCTCGCTGATGACGGACACCTCCAGATCGCCGTACATCAAAAGCGCCAGCGTTCTGGGAATGGGCGTTGCGGACATGACCAGCAAATGAGCATCTGTACCCTTGGCAGACAGCTTGGAGCGCTGGGCGACACCGAAACGGTGCTGCTCATCGGTGATCACAAGGCCCAGATCTGCAAAGGTAGTTGCCTCGGAAAGCAGCGCATGGGTACCGATGGCAAAGTCCACCTCGCCGGTAGCGATGGCTTCCCGGACCTCCCGCTTCTGCTTCGGTGTCATAGAGCCGGTCAGCAGCGCCATCCGGATGCCCAGCGGGGCAAACAGCCGGGCCAGGGAATTGTAGTGCTGCTCCGCCAGAATCTCTGTAGGCGCCATCATAGCCGCCTGCTTGTGATTGTTCACGGTGCAGTATGCCGCCGCAGCCGCCACCATGGTCTTGCCGCTGCCTACATCGCCCTGCACAAGGCGGTTCATGGGGCTGCCGGAAGACAGATCCGCCAAGATCTCGTCCACCGCACGCTGCTGTCCGCCGGTAAGCTTGAAGGGCAGGCTGCGGTAAAAGGGCTCCATATTTAAGTTTACATAACTTTCCGTTTTCTTTTCCCCACGGGCTGCGCGCATCAGGGCAAGACCTGCGGAGAACACGAAAAATTCTTCAAAAATCAGCCGTTTTTTCGCCATTTCCGCTTCCGCCATGGATTGGGGTTCGTGGATGGCAAAATAGGCACGGTCTGCCCCCAAAATCCCATATTCCCGGCGCACCTGCTCCGGCAGGATCTCCTCCGGCGGGTCGCAAATATCCAGCGCCTGCCGCACCGCTTTAAGCATGGCGGCGTTGGAAAGACCGGCTGTCAGCGGATAAATAGGCAGAATCCGCCGTGTGGTCACCGGCGCTGAGCTTGGCGCTTCAAATATGGGATTTGTCATGCTGTAGCCGATAAAATCGCCGGAAACAGCGCCGTAGAAAATATATTCCTCGCCGTAACGCAGCTGTTCGGCAGCGAACTTGTTATTGAAAAAGGTTACATTCAGTCGGGCGGTATGATCCGCCACCTGCACCTTTGTCAGGTCCAGACCCTTGCGGATGTGGGCGGTGCGGGGCGTGTTCATCACCGTTGCCTTGAAGCAGGCAGGCACATCCACCTCCAGCTTGTCGATGGTCACCAGTTTGGTGCGGTCCTCATAGCCACGGGGAAAATGGCAGATGAGATCCCGCAGGGTAAAAATATTCAGCTGCGCAAACTGCTTTGCCTTTGTGGGACCGATGCCTTTTAAGATGGTTACCGGATCGGAAAGCCGTGCCACGGACCTCACCTCCTCTTTTTATTATTTATAGTATAGCACATTAAATGCTGCATTGCAATCGTGAGCAGTGAGCGAAAGAGATCTGCCAAAAATGAAAAAACTCCTTCCAGCTGCTGAGAGATCTCAGCTTGGAAGGAGATATTTTCAGAGACATCAGGCCAGCTTGTTCAGCTTGAGTGTCATGCTGCTCTTCTTGCGGGCAGCATTGTTCTTGTGCAAAAGACCCTTCTGGACAGCCTTGTCCACAGCAACAACGGCAGCCTTGTAAGCAACCTCGGCAGCAGCCTTGTCGCCTTCAGTCAGAGCAGCGTCGAACTTCTTCAGCTCGGTCTTCAGCGCAGATTTGTTGGCCTTGTTCTTCTCGTAAGCAATCTTGGAAGAAAGAACATCCTTCTTAGAGGACTTAATGTTGGGCATGTTGACACCTCCATTCCCTTAAAGTTTCTCATACAGATACGCATTATAACTCTGTTTTTCCATAAAATCAACCCCCAAAATAAAATAATTTCTTCTTTTTGCCACGAAAAGCGCCGCTGCACACTTCTGCCTCTCTGTCAAGACCCATTTTTTCCACACTTTCATGCTCTGTTGTGAAAAACACAAGGGGCGGAAAAGTGCGCATCTTGTCGAAATGGGGCAAAAACTGTTATGTAACCCTGCTGATCAAATGTTGTCTTTTCTTTGGAAACGGAAGCCTGTGGAAAACTCTGTGGATAGTGTGGAAAAGTTAGGTTTTCCGGAAACAAATCCCCTGTTTGCCAAAGTAAATCCCCTCGATAAATCTCGCATTTTTTAACAAAAAACAGTTCTGTTACCGAACTGTTACAGTGTTACGGAAACAAGCAACGCCAATCGTTTCCAGCAGCTTTTTGCGGAAAATGTTCTGTTTTTCCGGCGGCGTGTCGAGATTCCCCTGGCCTTTTTGGAAGTTTTTCGCAGAATTTTTGTGAAAAACACACAAATCTCCTGCGAGGTATCAACCGGGCGCAAATGGAAATACTGGTAACACCGAATTTCTATCAGGAGGTTGTCATGCAGGGAAAGGTAGATATCTGCGGTGTCAGCACCGCCCGCTTAAAAACATTGTCCCCTGCCCGGATGGATGCGCTGCTGCTCAAAGCCAAAGACGGCGACGAAAATGCCCGCCAGGAGCTGATCGAGGGCAATTTGCGGCTGGTTCTGTCCGTAATCCAGCGATTTGACAAGCGGGGCGAGTGTCCCGACGATCTGTTTCAGGTAGGCTGCATCGGCCTTATCAAGGCCATTTCCAATTTTGATCCCACGAAACAGGTCCGCTTCTCCACTTATGGCGTTCCCATGATCGCCGGCGAGGTCCGCCGGTATCTGCGGGACAACAGCGCGATCCGTGTTTCCCGGTCCATCCGGGACGTTGCCTACAAAGTTCTGCAATGTAAAGAAGCGCTGCTTCTGAAGCTTGGCAGAGAGCCCACCTTGGAGGAAATATCCAAGGAACTGGACATTCCCATGGAGGATGTGAGTGAAGCGCTGGATGCGGTATGCGCCCCGGTCAGTCTTTATGACCCGGTGTATGCCGACGGCGGCGACAGTCTGACAGTGATGGACCAGGTGCGGGACACAAAAAACACCGAAGTCAGCTGGATGGAGCATATCACCCTGCAAAACGCCTTCCGCAACCTGAATGACCGGGAAAAGCAGATCCTTTCCCTTCGGTTTTATGACGGCAAGACCCAAATGGAGGTGGCTTCCATGGTAGGCATTTCCCAAGCCCAGGTCTCCCGCCTGGAAAAAGGCGCAATCAGTAATTTGCGCAAAAGCATTACTGTTTCTTAAGCAAAGCCCCCCGGGAACACTTGCGTTCCCGGGGAGTATTTTTATTGGTCTTCTTGGCAATATTCCACCAGCATTTCAATCATTCGCTGGTCTTTGACCGACAGCTTCGTTATGCGGTCGGCCAGGGTACTGGTATCAACACCGCTTTTTCTGCCAGTCAGGATATAGTCGGTACTGACATCTAAAATCCGGCAAAGGTTGATCAGGTTATCGATCCGGACCGCTTTGTTTCCTCTCTCCAAATTGGAGACCATTTGGATGGATACACTCATCATATCCGCAAGCTGCTCCTGGGAATAGCCCTGCTGTTTTCTGCATCTTTGAATGCGTTTTCCGATTTCCTTCAGATCTGCCATAGTATCACCCCGCAATTTAATCCTCGGGATAATTATATAGGCTTTTAGGTTAAACTATAAGCACCTAAGGATTGACTTTATTAACCTTTAGGTGCTATAATCATTTTTGCGGACACAAAAACTTAGAAAGAAGGATTTCCTATGAAACGTTGTATCGTACTTTTGCTGACAACAGTCGTTCTGCTCTGTCTTGCTGCATGCAACCCTGCAGAAAACTCCTCAGCGCCCGACCACATCCACAGCTGGAAGGCTGCCACCTGCGTAAGCCCCAAGACCTGCTCTACCTGCGGCGCAACAGAGGGTGAAGCTGAAGGGCACGCTTGGAAGGCCGCAACCTGTACCGTCCCCAAAACCTGTACTGTCTGCAAGACCACCGAAGGCGCAGCCGATGGTGAGCACGTATGGGCCGCAGCAACCTGTGTTGCTCCCAAAACCTGCACCGCCTGTGAAAAGACCGAGGGTCAGGCTGATGGCGACCACGTCTGGAAGGCCGCAACCTGCGTAAATCCCAAGACCTGCTCTGTCTGTGAAAAAACCGAAGGAACCGCCGACGGTGCCCATACTTGGACATCTGCAACCTGCGACACTCCGAAGACCTGCACCACCTGTAAGAAGGCCGAAGGCGCCGCTCTGGGTCACAAGTGGACCGCCGCAAACTGCACCACAGCTAAGACTTGTTCTGTTTGCCGTAAAACCGAAGGCTCCGCTTTGGGCCATAAGTGGAACGCAGCAAACTGCACCACCGCCAAGACCTGCTCCGTTTGTAAGGTAACCGAAGGCTACGCTCTGGGCCACAAGTGGAGCGCAGCAACCTGTACCTCCGCCAAAACCTGCTCCGTTTGCCGGAAAACCGAGGGCTATGCGCTGGGTCACAAGTGGAGCGCTGCAAACTGCACCACCGCCAAGACCTGCTCTGTTTGTTGGAAAACCGAGGGCTACGCCTTGGGCCACAAGTGGAACGCAGCAACCTGCACCTCTGCCAAGACCTGCTCCGTTTGCTGGAAAACCGAGGGCTATGCGCTGGGCCACTCCACCGTTAAGGATGCCGCCGTTGCCGCCACCTGTGTTTCCACAGGTCTGACCGAAGGCAGCCACTGCTCCAGATGCCAGACCGTGATCGTGGCGCAGAAAACCGTCGCCAAGCTGAGCACTCATACTTATGTTTCCGGCTATTGTAAGTACTGCAACGCCAGTGATCCGAACTATGTGCCTACTTTTGGCGTTGGTGAAAAGTGGGTTGTTCCCGGTCAATTCGAGTTGACTATAAATTCGGTAACACAGCATAGATTGTGCGACGATGGTTATGATGCTACTGGATATGGAGTAACTACTGCTGTAATGGTTAATTACACTTTCAAGAATCTCGGTTCGACTAAGTTGGACATTAACGAATGGGATTTTGAAGTCTATGACGCAAACGGCGTAGAAGGTGATACTATCTACTTTACTATCTACTGCGATCACGGGATTGATTCCAAATCCTGCATCACAGGTGGAACTTGTACTGCCAAACTCCCAGTAGCTCTGACAAACAGCGGCACTAGTGTGACAATTTATGTTGATAAGGGTGGCAAAACTGGTATTTTCAACATTCCCATCACTGAACCGACTCCCGAGGATAGCGCCGCCGAAGCAAGCTATAGTCGTGTTAAGGGTGAATTTACATACAAATATAACGATTTTGTCGGCACCCGTGGTGACAATGGCGCAAAGCTTCTTTTCATTCCTAAAAATACCGCTTTGAAGTCTCAGGACAACCACCAGGCTATGATGTTCATCGGCAGCAAATACGACAACGGCATCGTTGTAGAGAAATGCGACGGTTATGGACGATTCGATACCGGTGAGGAAGTGATTACCGCCGGAGAATATATTGTGATCGTCGCTTCTGCAAATACTAACCGTTCCAAAGTTGCAACAGCCGATGAGTTGAGACCTTATTTGGGTGCTTACTTGTCCGATGAAGACCTAGAAACTTTAGCTTTGTTCATTGGCTTTAGTAAGCTTGTCATTGACGACCTGACTGTCAAGGAAGGGTATATCCATACACTCACCCACGACTTTGGTATCACATATTTTTAATCATGCTATGTAATCTCCCGGGGATCACAATGATCCCCGGGATACTTTTTTGCATACTCCTCCGCCCTTGCGCATAGTCTTTACAAAGTCTTTGGCGGGAGGAATGGCTATGGGAACCAGGATCACGGAGCTGCACTGCAAGGAAGTCATCTGTATCGACAGCGGCCAGCGGCTTGGCTTTGTCTCGGACGTGGAGATCGAAATGCCGGCAGGGTGCGTGATCGCCATCATTGTGCCGGGGCCCTGTCGTTTTCTGGGCCTTTTCGGCCGGCACGACGACTTTGTGATCCCCTGGAAATGCATCAAAAAAATCGGCCCGGACATCATTTTGGTGGATATTTCCCCAAAGGATTGCCTTTTCCCCCGTCCCAAACTGGGTTGGATCCCCTAGAGCAGGCGTAAATGTGCCTGCTCTTTTACTTTTTTGGATTATTTTATAATTTTTTTGGAAAAAATACTTGAAAAACTGAATCCTATCCTATATAATATTTCGGCATGGGCTTTCCCCATGACATTATTCACACCACACACCCGGTGATCGGACGCCCAAGTGCCGCAAGGCGGGCTGTCCGAGATGAACGGGGTGGAGGAACAACAAAAGGAGATTTTTAAAAATGGCTGTCGTATCTATGAAACAACTGCTGGAGGCCGGCGTACACTTCGGTCACCAGACCCGCCGCTGGAACCCCAAAATGGCTACCTACATCTACACCGAGCGTAACGGTATCCACATCATCGACCTGCAGAAGACCGTTAAGAAGCTGGAAGAGGCTTACAGCTTCGTTCGTGAGACCTCTGCCAATGGCGGCAACATCCTGTTCGTCGGCACCAAGAAGCAGGCGCAGGACGCTATCAAGGAAGAAGCTGCTCGCTGCGGCGGTTACTATGTCAACGCCCGCTGGCTGGGCGGCATGCTGACCAACTTCCGCACCATGCGTACCCGTATCGACCGTCTGGCTCAGCTGCGCAAGATGGAAGAGGACGGCACTTTCGCAATGCTGCCCAAGAAGGAAGTCATCAAGCACCAGGGCGAGATCGAGAAGCTGGAAAAGTACCTGGGCGGCGTTAAGGAAATGAAGAAGATCCCCGCTGCTCTGTTCATCGTTGACCCCCGCAAGGAGCGCAACGCTATCGCTGAGGCTCATAAGCTGAACATTCCCATCGTGGCTATCGTGGACACCAACTGCGATCCCGACGAGATCGATTACGTGATCCCCGGCAACGACGACGCTATCCGCGCCATCCGTCTGATCGCCGCTACCATGGCTAATGCTGCCATCGAAGGCCGTCAGGGTGAGGATGCTGTTGCTGAAGCTAACGAGGCTGCTGAGGCTGTGGAAGCTCCCGTCGCTGAGTAATTTGAGGAGGAAAAGAAAATGGCTTTTACCGCACAAGACGTTAAGACCCTGCGTGAAATGACCAACGTCGGCATGATGGACTGCAAGAAGGCACTCCAGGCTACCGACGGCGATATGGATAAGGCTGTTGACTGGCTGCGTGAGAAGGGCCTGGCTAAGGCTGCCAAGAAGGCTGACCGCGTTGCTGCAGAAGGCGTTGCTTATGCTGCCGTGATCGGCGGCGTGGGCGTTGTCATTGAAGTCAACTCCGAGACCGACTTTGCTGCCAAGACCGATGCTTTCCTGGATCTGGTCAAGAATCTGGCAGAGGTCGTCGCAACCCAGAACCCCGCTGACGTGGAGGCTCTGAAGGCTGCAAAGTATCCCAACTCCAACCTGACCGTCACCGAGATCATGCAGGAGAAGGTCATGTCCATCGGCGAGAACATGCAGATCCGCCGCTTCACCCGTTTTGCTGAGAACACCTCCGTTGCCTACGTCCACATGGGCGGCTCCCACGGTGTTCTGGTCAACCTGGCTGTGGAAGGCGACATCGATGTCACCGAGATCGGCAAGAACGTGGCTATGCAGATCGCTGCTATGAACCCCAAGTACTGGGATAAGTCTCAGGTGCCTCAGGCTGACGTTGACAAGGAGATGGCTGTTCAGGTCGCTCTGATGGACAACGATCCCAAGATGGCAAACAAGCCCGCTAATGTTAAGGAAAAGATCGCAGCCGGCAAGATCGCTGCTTTCTACAAGGAGTCCTGCCTGCTGCAGCAGGAGTTCGTCCGCAGCGACCTGTTCAAGGGCGATGTGGCCGGCTACATTGCTGACGCTGCTAAGAAGCTGGGCGGCAACGTTTCCTTCGTGGATGCAATTCACTACATCAAGGGTGAAGGCATTGAGAAGAAGGAAGAGAACTTCGCTGACGAAGTGGCTGCGCAGATCGCCAACGCCGGTAAGTAATTGAGTCAAAACCTCCGGCTAAGCCGGAGGCTTGATTAAGCCCTAGAAGGGCATTTTACAGACTATTGCCCCTAAAGGGGCCCCGAATGGTTTGCCGACCGCATTCCTTTCTCGGGCCGCCCCTTAAGGGGCTTTTTCTATGC
>JAZQJO010000004.1:0-8871 GCA_045541695.1 Faecousia sp. | reverse complement strand
CTCAGCATTGTAAACAGCGTCAATGACCCACTTGCCGCATTTGTGGCATCGATTAAAATGCTCTCGACCTTCTGTTTGCCAAGCAACAAGCAAAGCCTCCTCGGTATTCCCTTGGTAGGTCTCTTTGGTGGTATAGACGTGCGCATCAGACACATCGCAATAAAAGATGAACCGATAACCGCTGCCGTCTGTTACAACTTTGTGTTTGGCAGTTCTGTTTTCCGGCATAGCCCTCACTCCTTTCCGGCTGATTCGTCAAAGCGATTGCAAATCTTTTGTAAACTCAGCTGCAAATGCATGTGGACAGCCTTGACTGAATCAAACTTTTGTGGTATAATATTCAAGCAAGCTTTATACTTTCTTTGATACCTTGCAACTATAATTTTACAGATTTCCCTCTTAAATGTCGCCACACCTTCGATCTGAAAAGTGTGGGTTCTGCAGATTTATTTTCAAAAAGTGTGGGAAAAAGTGTGGGATGACCGTAAAAAAAGATAACACATAGCGGTCAAGGGAGAGAATTTATGAAAAAGAGATTATTAGAGATTATCTCCTTGATATGCATTACATTGGGACTTTCGGGGTGCAGTTCCGTCGGTGATGGGTCGGCAAGCCTGTCCATCATCTATGGGGTCGCTGCCGTCCTTTCTGCGTTGCTTCTGATTGGCTGTCTGTTTTTGGTACGCCAAAAGAGGCAATGGTTTGCTCTGCTGTTTTCGTCTGTTTTGGTCGTGAACATCGGATATACCGTCCTGTCGGTGTCCTCCTGTTTGGAAATGGCACTGTGGGCGAATCGTGTGTCCTATCTTGGCTCGGTGTTTTTGCCCCTTGCTATGTTAATGATCATTCTGAATATCACCAACACAAGGACAAAAAGATGGGTGCCGATCTCCTTGTTCTCATTGGCTGTCGTGGTATTCCTGATTGCTGCGAGCCCCGGTATTTTGCCGATCTACTACAAAGAGGTTTCTTTTGAAGTCGTTAACGGCGTTTCTACCCTTGTTAAGGTTTACGGGCCGCTCCATCCGTTATATTTGGTGTATTTGCTTGGATATCTCTGTGCAATGGTTGCGGTTATTATCCGTGCATCCATTAAGAAGACTTTTGATTCTGCTGCCCACGCTGTTGTCATAGCAATGGCAGTGTTCGTAAATATCGGCGTATGGTTCATTGAGCAGATTTCCAGTATGGACTTTGAGTTTCTTTCGGTATCCTACATCATTACCGAGCTGTTCCTTTGCGGCGTTCATATGGTTATGAACGAAAATCAGCGGCTTCGTGAGCTTGTGCAGCAAAAGGAAGACGCTCTGCAAGCAACGAATGCCGCTGACGACTCTCGCAGTTCCAGCGGCATATCGTCTGAAATGATGGAATACTTTGCTCAGGGTTTGGATACGCTGACTTCACAAGAACGGCAGATCTACGAAGCCTATCTGAGTGGAACGTCCACGAAAGATATTATGATTGAGCTAAACATTAAGGAGAATACCTTAAAATTCCACAATAAGAATCTTTACAGCAAATTGGGTGTTTCTTCGCGAAAACAGCTTCTCGAAGTTTACAGAGCAATTAAGGCGGACATGAAAAAGAACGGAGATAGGGCCAATGTCATTATCTGATAGGTTGAATCAAATCATCAAAGAGAAGAATATCACTAAGCGTGAGTTTGCAAACCGTGTTGGGATATCCGAAAACTACCTTTATATTCTCACAAGCAACAGCCGCCCCGGCACCAACAAGAACAAGACCATCTCCCCAATGCTCGCCAAACTCATCGGTATGGAGTTTGGTTATGATGCGGATTGGATATTGCACGGAGAACAAAAATAAAAGTCGATTTATAGCAAAAAGACGTCGCACCACCAAAGGATGCGACGTCTTTTAGTTGTTGTAAAGGTTGATTACTACTTTTCCTTGCTTGATTGCATTTGTAAATTCACATTGCAACAGTTCGTTTCCCAAATCAAAAACATAATATCTTAATGATTTTTGCCCTTGCTTTTGCCCTTATAATCCGTTCGGACGAGGGCAAAACGGTGTAACACCGTATAGTGGGATGAAATGAGTTGTTTGCCGAAAATCCTTTATTTTCAACGGTTTTAGAGCGTTTTACCTCGTTTTGAAAACAGCCAACAACATCTTAAAAATCGTGCTGTTCAAGTGTATATTTTTTCTGCCTATTGACAAAGTAGGTAAGTGGTGATATATTACCCATGCAATTACTAGGTAAATAAAGGAGGAATCCTTATGCAAGTTTATGCAGATAACGCAGCAACCACAAAAATGAGCGCCGCTGCCATTGCAGCCATGGTGCCTTATTTTGATAAAATTTACGGCAATCCCTCGTCCTTGCATACTGTGGGCCAGGAGGCAAAGGAAGCGCTGGAGGATGCCCGCAGCCGGGTCGCCAAGTGCCTGGGCTGTGAGCCTCGTGAAGTTTATTTTACCTCTGGCGGCAGCGAAGCAGACAATCAAGCCATCATTTCCGCCGCCCGTCTGGGCCAGCGCAAAGGAAAGATGCACATCGTTTCCACCGCTTTTGAGCATCATGCGGTGCTGCACACCTTGGATAAGCTGAAAAAAGAGGGCTTTGAGATCACGCTGCTGGATGTCAGCTGTGGCCATAATATCACCGCTCAGCAGGTGCGTGATGCCATCCGTGAGGATACCTGCCTTGTGACCACCATGTATGCCAACAACGAGATCGGCTCGGTGCTTCCCATTGCCGAGATCGGCGCAATTTGCAAAGAAGCCGGCGTGCCTTTCCACACCGATGCGGTGCAGGCGGTGGGCCATTTGCAGATCAATGTAAAAGAGCAGAATATCGATATGCTCAGCCTTTCCGCCCATAAGTTCCACGGCCCCAAGGGCGTGGGCGCGCTGTACTGCCGCCGTGGTCTGGCGCTGACCAACGTGATCGAGGGCGGCGCTCAGGAGCGGGGCAAGCGTGCCGGTACGGAAAATATCCCCGGCATCATGGGCCTGGCCGCTGCGCTGGAGGAAGCCTGCGCCGGTATGGATACCAATATGCCCAGGGTGGCAGCCATGCGTGACAAGCTTATCGCCGGCCTTTCCCAGATTCCCCATTGCAGCCTCAACGGTGATCCCGTCAACCGTCTGCCCGGCAACGTAAGCTTCTGCTTTGAGGGCATTGAGGGCGAAAGCCTGCTTTTGATGCTGGATATGCAGGGTATCAGCGCATCTTCCGGCTCTGCCTGCACCTCCGGCAGTTTGGATCCCAGCCATGTGCTGCTGGCCATTGGCCGGGTGCACGATGTTGCCCACGGCAGCCTGCGGCTTTCCCTCAGTGAATACAATACCGATGAGGAGATCGACCACATCCTCACTGCGGTTCCTCAGGTGGTGCAGACTCTGCGGAATATGAGCCCCGTCTGGCGTGACCTGCAAACCGGAAAGAGAAAATATATTTTGTAATAGGAGAAAAATTATGGCACTTTACAGCGAAAAAGTTATGGATCACTTCACCCATCCCCGGAACGTGGGCGTTATTGAAAACGCCAGCGGCGTGGGCGAGGTTGGCAACGCCAAGTGCGGCGATATTATGAAAATCTATCTGCAGATCGAAAACGACATCATCGTGGACGTAAAGTTCGAGACCTTTGGCTGCGGCAGCGCCATTGCCTCCTCCTCCATGGCCACCGAGATGATCAAGGGTAAATCCATCCACGAAGCCATGGCGCTGACCAATAAGGCCGTGGCAGAAGCCCTGGACGGTCTGCCTGCCCATAAGCTCCACTGCTCTGTCCTGGCAGAGGAAGCCATCAAGAATGCCCTGAAGGATTACTACGACCGCAACGGTATTCCCTACGATGAAAAGCAGTTCCCTGATTGCGATCATTGCCATCATTGTGAGTAAGCCATGATTGTATCAACGAAGGGACGTTATGCTCTGCGGGTCATGGTCTGCCTGGCGGAGCGGAATGCGGAGGAATATGTGCCGCTGAAGGAAATTGCGGAGGCGGAGGGCATATCCCAGAAATATCTGGAGACCATTATGACGGTGCTGTCCAAGGCAGATTTTGTGGATGCGCTCCATGGCAAGGGCGGCGGCTACCGGCTCAACCGCACGCCGGCCCAGTACACGGTGGGTGGCATTCTGAAGCTGACGGGGGGCAGCCTTGCGGTGGCCTCCTGTACCACCCAGGGCGCGGCGGCCTGTTCCCGTTCCGAGTGCTGCCAGGCGCTGCCCATGTGGGAGCGGCTGGACCGCATGATCGACGAGTTTTTCGAGGGGATCACCTTGGAAGACCTTTTGAATGAATCCAAAACAAAGCGGACGCTCGGCTGAGCGTCTGTTTTGCTATATATTATATTGTAAGGACCGGCGTTCCCGACGGCCCTTTTTTACATTGCCGCTTTGCGGGCGGGCCGTCCGGAGGCCGGTCTTCACATAAGCCGCCCTCTAATAAGGGGCGCTTTTTGCGTTGCGGTTGTCAATAATTATGTTATGTAAATTGTTAAGGAAGATTATGTAAGTTTTTTAACGGCTTCTTAAAAAAATTATTGTGAAATGCGGCAATTCTACCATTTTTTAAAGAAATGCTCCTTGCAATTTGTGAAATGTGGTGGTAAGATAAGAGTGGTTCAAATGTGATATGGAATTTAGGCCGGTTTCGTAATGAAAGCGGCCACCTGTGGCCTTTTGGGGAAATGCAGCTGCCAGTGGTGGACGGCAGCGCAGCAAGAGCCCCCAGGGTCTCCTCTTTTCGTGTCATTGCGAGACCCCGCAGGGGTCGTGGCAATCTCCCGGGAGAAAGCCCTGTTCATCCAAGGTATTGTGGCGATGGCACATTGTGCCGGGAGATTCCCACGGTCGCTAACGCTCCCTCGGAATGACAGGGGTGGTTTTTCAAAGGGCCGCAGGACCAGACGCATAGAATTGAAAATATAATGATGAAAGGATGAATGAAAAGACAATGGATGCAAGAAAAACAATTGTTCGTGTGCTCGGTTTCGTGCTTTGCATCTGCATGCTGGTCGGCGTGTTCTGCATGCCCGCAGCCGCAGAAGAAGCAGCTGAGCAGACCGTTACAGCTGCGAATCCCAAGGGCGACACTGTTATTGCTGATTTTGGTTTTGTTGATGGTTTTGATACCAGCTCCACTACCGGTTGGCAGCAGTGGAACGCCGGCGAGATCGACTATGTCGCAGGCGGCAAGGTTGCTCAGCTGAAGAACGAGACTGCAGCTGACGATGCTCTGATGACCAAGTATACCGAAAGTGAGATCGACGCTCTCGGTCAGAACGACGGTTACTTTGCCCGCGGCTACTACTGGGGCACGGAGTACACCTTCGATGCTAAGATGGACGGCGCCGGCATGGCGATCACCATCGCCCATACCGTATACGGCACCAACTCCAGTGGCGGTGCCGACACCCATGGCGGCCGTTACGTCAACATGATGATCGGACCCGACGGTAAGATCTACAATGACTGCTCTGTCGCCGGTACCGTGATCGGCCAGGTCGACACCACCAAGTTCGATCTGACGGAGTGGCATACTTACCGCTTCCTGTTTATTAAGCAGGGTCAGTACAGCGGTAACTATTACCTCTGGGTTCAGATCGACGGCGAAGTCGTTCCCTTTGACGGTGAAAACGTTCTGTTGAGCGCGAACGGTGCAACCAAGGACTACTTCACTGTGTATTCCCGCGGTGGCGCCGGCACCCTGGCAGTTGACAACATGAAGGTTATCGCTGCCAACTACAACAGTGGTTACGCTACTTATAACAGCGGCACCTTCGCTCTGGATTACACCAAGACCATCAGCTACAACACCGCCAAGGGCGATCCCATCACCCTGTGGAGCGATGACTTTGAGTCCGGCGAGATCGAGGTTGCCGACACCAACTGGAGCATCGGCAAGACCTCCGGCGGCTCCATTGCTGTGGTTGATAAGTACGAGAACAACACCGGCTTTATCCGCTTCTGGAATGGCTCCAGCAACGCCGGCCGTTACCACAACAGCCCGCTGCTGGATAAGATGATCCCCAACGATGCCATCAGCTACTTCAGCTTCGATGCCAACCTGAGCGGCAACGGCGCTCTGCAGTTCCGTCTGGGCCTGCTGCGTACCGACTCTGGTTCTGTCACCGGCATCTGCGCCCGTAACCTGCAGTATGCTATCCGTGCCGCTGTTGGCGACATGAAGGCCGGTGTCTACAACCGTACTGCCACCTCCGGTGAGCCTTTGGTGGATCTGTCCGGTCTGGACATGACCAAGTGGCATAGCTACACCTTCAAGACCGATGTCTGGAATAATAATAGCTATCCTCTGATCACCGTCTATGTTGACGGCGTGGAAATGGGCAGCTTCCAGATGATCGGCGATCATTCCAACAACGGTAGCTACCACACTGAAACGGCAACAGGCAGTGGCCTGTACTACGGTACTTTTGACCAGTACCGTAACCGCATCCAGCTGACCGTTAACCCCGCCGGTTACAACCTGGGCCTGACCGGTTATGTGGAACTGGATAACATCTCTCTCAGCTATGACGCTTGGACCGCAGAGCAGGGTATGACCTACGCAGCCGACGAGGACGGCAAGGTCACCGTGACCTGGGATGCTTCCGCCTACGAAGAGTGGAAGACCAACGTCACCACCGCTGCAACTGCTACCACTCTGGAAGAAGCCTACACCCACGGCTCCACTACTTACAACGTTTATGTAAATGGCGTCCTGAAGGCTGAAAACACTTCCGCTACTACTTACACTCTGGAAGATGCACTGACCTGCACTTCCGAGGCTGTTACCGTTAAGGTAGTTCCCACCGGCGCCCTGGAAGGCTCCGAAGGCTTGACCACCACCATCAAGCTGGAGCACTCCGAGGTTGAGATCCCCGCTGTTGGCGCAACTTGCACCGAAGGCGGCTGGACTGCCGGCGTGAAGTGCGGTGTCTGTGACGAGATCCTTGAGGCTCCCGTTGCAACTGACGCACTGGGTCACACTCTGACTCAGGTTGAAGCTAAGGCTCCTACCTGCGCCGAGATCGGCTGGAATGCATACGAGTACTGCTCCGAGTGTGATTACACCACCTACGAGGCAATTCCTACTCTGGATCACGAGTACTTCTATCCCTGTGATCCCGTCTGCATGAACTGCGGCCAGATCACCAACCCCGAGGCTGCCCACTCTGTGCTGCATGTTGAGGCTCTGGAGCCCACCTGCACCGCTCTGGGTAACGTTGAGTACTGGTACTGCGAGCATTGTGGCTCCGCTTGGCTGGACGAGGCTCGGACTCAGGTCACCAACCTCATGAACGTCAAGCTGCCCATGGCTGAGCACGAGTACTTCTATCCCTGTGATGCTCACTGCATGAACTGCCACGAGCTCACCAATCCCGATGCTGCCCACTCTGTGCTACACGTTGAGGCTCTGGAGCCCACCTGCACCGATCTGGGTAACGTTGAGTACTGGTACTGCGAGCATTGTGGCTCCGCTTGGCTGGACGAGGCTCAGACTCAGGTCACCAACCCCATGAGCGTCAAGCTGCCCATGGTTGAGCACGAGTACTTCTATCCCTGTGATGCTCACTGCATGAACTGCGGCGAGGAGACCAATCCCGATGCTGCCCACACCATCACCCACGTAGAGGCGAAGGCTGCTGTTTCCTGCATCGAGTATGGTAACAAGGAGTACTGGACCTGCTCCGATTGTGGCGCCGCTTGGCTGGATGAGAGCCTGACGCGCCAGACCAACCTGATGAGCGTCCGCGTTGCCGGCGAGTGTGTCAGCGATGCCGAGTATGTTTGCCAGGATGGCGTCTGCATCTACTGCGGTCTGCCCTGCTACGCTGAGGCCCACACCTACACCGACAACTGCGACTGGGATTGTGATGTTTGCGGCGAATACCGCACCCCTCCCCACACCCTGACCACCTATGTTGAGGAAGTGGTGCCCGCTAACTGCCTGGAAGAGGGCCATCCTGCCTACTGGATTTGCGCTGACTGCGGCAACTTCTTCGAGAATGAAGACGGCACCGGCGCACTGAATCCCGCCTGGATGTACTACACCGGCGACCATGTCCGTCCCGAGGGTACGCCCGGTTGCGCTATCGTAGCCTGCGAACTCTGCGGTGAGGATTCCTACGGCACCGAGCTGTGTGTCCGCGATGATACTCCTGTCTGCCAGAACGGCACCTGTGTCAACTGCGGCGGCGTGGTTTACGGCGAGGGCCACTCCTACGGCTATGACGAGGAAGGCAACTCCCTGATTCCCCTGTGCCAGAGCGGCGAGTGCATCTACTGCGGCGAAACTCTGGAATACATCTATGAGCATGAGAACAACACTTGGGCATCCTGCACCAATGACGGCGAGTGTGTCTACGGCTGCGGCCTGCAGTATCCCGCTACCGGCAAGCATGAGCTTGACGACCCCTGCAACGGCGGCACCTGCTGGCTGTGCTGGCAGGAGATCGAGGGCACCGGTCACACCTATGCGTATGACTGCTCCACCACTTGCTCCACCTGCAACGCCGGCGAGCGTGAAGCTTCTCATGAGTACTTCTATCCCTGCGATCCCGTCTGCCTGATCTGCGGCGAGATCACCAACCCCGAGGCTGCCCACTCTGTGCTGCACGTTGAGGCTAAGGCCCCCACCTGCACCGCTCTGGGTAACGTTGAGTACTGGTACTGCGAGTATTGCGGCACCGCTTGGCTGGACGAGGCTCAGACTCAGGTTACCAACCAGATGAGCGTCAAGCTGCCCAAGGCTGAGCACGAGTACTTCTTTCCCTGCGATCCCGTCTACATGATCAGCTACGAGGTCACCAATCCCGATGCTGCCCACTCTGTCCTGCACGTTGAGGCTCAGGCCCCCCCCTGCACCGCTCTGGGTAACGTTGAGT
>JAZQJO010000003.1:0-152033 GCA_045541695.1 Faecousia sp. | reverse complement strand
TGCGCTCAAAATTTTGAATTCTTTCTTGACATTTGGATAAACAGCGAGTATAATGTAGCAAGCCAGTTAGTGGCCCTGAAAGCATCCTGGAATTAGCCGGATGCCATCGGAGGGAGGGAAAACCATGTCTGAAATTCGCGTAAAGGAAAACGAATCTCTGGAAAGCGCTCTGCGCCGTTTTAAGCGTAGCTGTGCCAAGGAGGGCGTTATCGCTGAAGTTAAGAAGCGCGAGCACTACGTCAGCCCCAGCCTCAAGCGCAAGCAGAAGTCTGAAGCTGCCCGTAAGAACAAGAGAAAGTTCTATTAATATCCCTCTTGATTTATGCTCAAAAACCGCTCTGCAATTCGCAGAGCGGTTTTTTATTTGAGTTCCTGATATAATCCGATTCCTTTTGTTACACCCAGGTCTTTGCAAGCCTCCAGAAGTTTCGAAATATCTTCTTTTCTGCGCTGCAGGGCAAATGTGGCCTTGCTGTCGCTAAGCTCTAAGCGGTAGCCGCAGCATAAGGATTCGTCATAGCGCTGCGTATTTGTGTCGGCAGCAGCCGAATGCTGAAAATCTGCACCCTTGTCTGTTACCTTCACAATCGTCGTACCGAGTGCCACTTCCAGCCAGATCTCACGACCACGGAAGGGGAGCAGCCGTTTTGCTGGGGAAATGTGGGGCGGGATTGGCGGCAGAAACACCGGGCAGCTATGGCCATCCGCATAGGCCGGCGACACGCCCACAGGGCAGGTTAAGTCAGACAGCAGGCGAGACACCAACTTCTTTGTTTCAGCCGTCCCTACCCGCTGAAAGTCCAGCAGAAGAGCGCTGCAGCCAATGCTTTGCAGCTGTTTGCAGATCACCTGCGGATCATGCCGGTCTATGGGAATCCGATCATTGAGTATGACCATCGAGCCGTTTGGCAGACGGGGCGGAAGATTGATGATTCCTGTGCCGTAAGGAGAAAAATGACATGCCATCCAGGCTATATGCCCGGGTCTTTTGCCACAATCTGCGTATTCTTCCGCCGTCATTGCAAGATAAAGCGGAATTGCCATGGACATATTTCTCCTTTCATGCTATAATGCATTTATATACTATGAAAGTGCGGTTTGTGATATGCCACATATACTGTTGCCGGATGAAATGCGCTGCGAACTTACGGAGCTGACGCCGGAATATCTAAGATCCATTCACGTCAGGCTGCTGATGCTGGATTTTGATAACACCATCGTCCCTTATACCACCAACACACCTACGGATAAAATGGTTGCATGGCTCAATTCGATGGTAAAATCCGATATTCAGCTGTGCGTGGTTTCCAACAGCAAACGAAGTAGGGTAGTGGACTTCTGCACCAAATACGGCATCGCCTGCATCACCCACGCAAAAAAGCCCAGCAGAAAAGGCGTGCTGGAATGCCTGCGCAGGTTTGATGTGCAGCCGGAAGAAGCTGCGCTTGTGGGCGATCAGATCTACACAGACACTCTCTGCGCCAACCGCTGCGGCGTTCGTGCTATTTTGGTAAACGCCATCCACAATCATAATTTCTGGCTGAGAGCCCGCCATGTGGCTGAAATGCCGTTTATCTATGCCGCAAAGAAAAGGAGAAAATAATATGAAAAACATCGAGAAGCTGCTGTCTTTATTAAATGATGAGGTGGATGGTCTGCTGCTGACCTCCCGTTACAGCCGTTACTACGGCAGTGAATCTGATATTGCTGAGGGTGTTGCCATCGTTACGAGAAACGGCTGCCGTTATTTTACCGACAGCCGTTACATTGAGGCTGCCGAGAACACCATCAAGGGCTTTGATGTGTTGATGGTGGACCGTGGCAACGGCTACACAAAGCGCCTCAACGATGCCATTGCGGATTTTGGCGTTTCCTGCCTCGGCTATGAAGAAGAGTATCTGACGGTTGCGGAATTCCGTGGCTACGAAAAGAATCTCAACGTCAAGCTTGAGCCCATGAACGAAAAGATCAACGCCTTCCGCTGCGTGAAAGAGGAGTGGGAGTTGGAGCTGATGCGCAAGGCGCAGGCCATTGCAGACACCGCCTTTACAGAGGTTTTGACCAAGATCAAAGCCGGTATGACCGAAAAGCAGCTGCAGGCTGAGCTCATTTACTGCCTGCTGAAAAATGGCGGCGAGGGTCTGTCCTTTGATCCCATTGTTGTTTCCGGCCCCAACACCAGTCTGCCCCACGGCGTTGCCGGCGACAGAGTCATCCAGGAAGGTGACTTTATCACCATGGACTTTGGCGTGCTTTATAAGGGCTATTGCTCTGACATGACCCGTACCGTCGCCGTTGGTTACGCCACCGAGGAGATGGAAAAGGTATATAACACCGTTCTGCAGGCCCAGCTTACCGGCTTGGCCGCAACACGTGCCGGCGTCACTGGTAAGGAAATCGACGCAGCTGCCCGCCAGGTGATCGCCGATGCCGGTTACGGCGAATACTTTGGCCACGGCTATGGCCACTGCCTGGGCCTTGAGGTCCATGAAGAGCCCCGTGTCAGCGTGGGCGGTGATCGGATTATGGAGGTCAACATGGTTGCGTCTGCCGAGCCCGGCATTTATCTGCCCGGAAAATTCGGCGTTCGCATCGAGGATGTGGTGATCTTCCGGGAAGACGGTTACGAAAATATCACCCACAGCCCCAAGAATTTGATAATTATTTGAAAATATTGCATTTCACCCTTGAAATAATGATTATTTTGGGTTATACTGTATGCGTTAAAACTATGCATAAAATTCCCGCAAGGGAGATTTCAGGAGGATAAACATATGATTTCTGCAGGCGATATTAGAAACGGCATTACCTTTGAGATGGACGGCAAGGTTATGCAGGTCGTCGAATTCCAGCATGTTAAGCCCGGTAAGGGCGCTGCATTCGTCCGTGTTAAGATGAGAAACGTCATCACCGGCGGTGTGACTGAAACTTCTCTGAACCCTTCCGCTAAGTTCCCCACTGCTTTCGTTGAGAGAAAGAAGATGGAGTACTCCTACAATGACGGCGGCCTGTACTACTTCATGGATCAGGAAACCTACGAGATGGAGCCCCTGGACGGCAGCGTTCTGGACGATTCCTTCAAGTTCATCAAGGAAAATGATGTCTGCACCATTCTGAGCTACAAGGGCAAGGTCTTCGGTGTGGAAACTACCAACTTTGTTGATCTGGTAGTTACCGATACCGAGCCTGGCTGTGCCGGCAACACCGCCACCAACGTAACCAAGCCTGCTACCGTCGAGACCGGCGCTGAGGTCAAGGTGCCCCTGTTCATCAACGAGGGTGACAAGATCCAGATCGACACCCGTACCGGCGAATATCTGGGCCGCTCCAAGGCTTAATTGATAGGAGAATCACTATGACTATTTCTGAAAAGGCTGCTTACCTGAAGGGCCTGATGGAAGGTCTGAATCTGGACACCGAGAAGGCTGAAGGTAAGCTGATCGCTTCCATCGTCGACCTGCTGGGTGACGTGACCAAGAAGCTGACCGACGTGGAAGACACCACCATCGCTATCTCCGATGAGCTGGGTGAGATCGAAGAGGATCTGGACGCCATCGAGGATTTCATCATGGACGAGGACGACGAGGATTACGACGAGTACGATTTCGACGATGATGACGAAGATGACTACGACGAAGAAGGCTTCGACTTCGGCGACGAGGATACCACCATTTATGAGGTGGAATGCCCCAAGTGCGGCGAGATCATCAACTTCGATGAGGAGACGCTGGAAGAGGGCGCTATCCTTTGCCCCAGCTGCGGTGAGAATTTGGAATTCTCTACCGAGGATATTGAGGAATAATGCACATGAACTGCCGTGGATTCCACGGCAGTTTTTGCATATATGCGTATTGACTTTCCCGGGAAATAGTGTATACTGATTGTAGAAAAAGAAATAGACCGTGGAAGCCGTTCAGGAAAGTGGCATTTGCCCGCCGAAGGATTGAAAGTCTCAGGTACCCGACTCTGGGTGGGACTGAGTGGCTGAGGACTCTCTGGAGAACACATTCAGTTGTGTGCCGAAGGTGCAAGGCAAAAGCCGAATCTCTCAGGCAAACGGACAGAGATGCATTTTACTAACCGCTTTTCATGCGGTCAGTTTGGTGTTTGATGAGCAGTCCTTTTATGCTGGACTGCTCTTTTTACTTTTTTAAAAGGATGTATGAATGATGTACGGAAAGCCTATCGACTCTATTGGATTTGTCAGCGAATTTGATCCCATCGTTGCGGAAATGATGCAGCGGGAGTTTAAGCGCCAGCAGGACGGTCTGGAGCTGATCGCTTCTGAAAATTTTGCTTCGCCTGCGGTAATCGCAGCCATGGGCAGCGTTCTTACCAATAAATATGCCGAGGGTCTGCCCGGTAAGCGTTATTACGGCGGCTGCCAGTTCGTCGATGAGCTGGAGGCGCTTTGTATTGAGCGAGCCAAGAAGCTGTTCGGCGCAGAGTTTGCCAACGTTCAGCCGCACTCCGGTGCGCAGGCCAATATGGCGGTGGAGCTGGCGCTGCTTCAGCCCGGCGATACTATGATGGGCATGAGTCTTGCCAACGGCGGCCACCTGTCCCATGGCAGCCCGGCTAACATTTCCGGCAAATATTATAATGTGGTTTCCTATGATGTGAATCACGAAACAGGTCTGATCGATTATGATGAGATCCGTGATATGGCTAAGAAGTGCCAGCCCAAGCTGATCATTGCCGGCGCATCTGCATATCCCAGAGCTATCGATTTCAAGGTCTTTGCTGACATCGCCCATGAAGTTGGCGCTGTTTTGATGGTGGATATGGCCCATATTGCAGGCCTGGTGGCCGGTGGAGAGCACATGAACCCCGTGCCTTATGCAGACATCGTGACAACCACCACCCACAAGACCCTCCGCGGCCCCAGAGGCGGCCTGATTCTGGCAAAGGAGGAGTACGCCAAAAAGCTGAATTCCGCCGTTTTCCCCGGAACACAGGGTGGTCCTCTGGAGCATGTGATCGCTGCAAAGGCAGTTTGCTTCCAGGAGGCAATGCAGCCTGCTTTTAAGACCTACGCACAAAATATCGTAAGAAACGCCAAAGCCATGGCAGCGGCGCTGCTTGACGAGGGCTTTGATCTTGTCACCGGCGGTACAGACAACCATTTGATGCTGGCTGATCTGCGGCCCATGAATATCACTGGTATGGAGCTGCAGGCCCGTTGCGATCTTAACCATATCACCCTGAATAAGAACGCTATTCCCGGGGATCCCCAGAAGCCCTCTGTTACCAGCGGTGTCCGTATTGGTACTGCCGCAGTGACCACCCGTGGCCTGGGCGAAGCAGAGATGAAGCAGATCGCACATTGCATTGCGATGACAGCCCGTGACTTCGAGGGAACTGCCGAGCAGGTCAAGGCAACAGTCGCTGAGATCTGTGAACATTTCCCGCTGTATAAATAACCGAAAGCCTGCGGCAGCACCGCAGGCTTTTCATTTTGGGTGTTGACAAAAAGGAGAGAGAATGTTATATTCATGTTATAAAGCGTAATTTATAACATTTGGAGAACGAAAATGAACACGATACGTCAGCAGGCCATGCGTGAATTGATTGAAAAAGAGAATGTAGTGACCATCAAGCAGCTGCAAGCGCTGTTTCCGGATGTGTCTTTCATGACGATACACAGAGACCTGGACGCTTTGGAGCAGAATGGTCTGATCGTTAAGGTTAGGGGAGGCGCTCGTGCGGTGCACCACAGCGGCGACTTGGGCTTCGACATCCGCATGAAGGAAAATAACGCAGGGAAGAGGTCAATGGCGCAAAAGGCGCTGAGCCTGATCCAGCTTAACAGCACGATTTTTTTGGATGCCAGTACCACCAATCTGATCCTTGCCCGATGCCTGCCGGATATCAATCTGAATATTTTCACCACCGGTCCCAATATTGCGATTGAATTGTGCCGCCTTCATAACCCGGATATCACCCTTTGCTGCGGGAAGATCAACCGGAAAAACATGGCGCTTTCCGGACAGAATACATTGGAAATGCTGGATAAGATCAACATTGACCTTGCGTTCATTGGCGTTTCCGGCTGCAGCGCAGAGGCTGGCTTTACATGCGGCACGGAAAACGACATGGTCGTTAAGCGCAAGGTGATCGAAAAGGCGAGGACCAGCGTTGTTATGTGTGACAGCGTAAAGTTCAGCCGGTTGATGCCTTATACCTTCGCCCGGTTTGCGGATGTACAGTATCTTATTTCGGATGACAGTGTGCCGGAGAACATTGTCCATGCTGCAAAGACAGATAACGTGAAATTGCTGTAAATGAATAGGGGAGTGCCGAAAAAATCCGGCACTCCCCACATTTTTTGCGAAAAGCTATTGACGGGAATGTTATAAAATGTTATAAATAACACATAGTAACATTTTACAAGGAGGAAACTATACATGGCAACCGCAGTAATCATGCCCAAAGCGGGCATTACCGTGGAAAGCTGCATTATCGGCGAGTGGCAGAAGAAGGTCGGCGACCAGGTCAAACTGGGCGACGTTCTTTTTACGTATGAGACCGATAAGGCAAGCTTCGAATGTGAATCTACCGCAGAGGGTGAGCTGCTCGAGATCTTCTTCGACGAAGGCGACGAGGTGCCTTGCCTGGTCAACGTCTGCGCCATCGGTGTGAAGGGCGAGGACTGCTCTGCACTGAAGGGCGGCAGTGCCGCCGAAGCACCCGCAGCCGCTCCTGCAGCAGCTGCTGCTCCTGCCGCTGCTCCTGCAGCTGCCGCTTGCAACACTAAGGCACAGGCAGTTATTATGCCCAAGGCCGGCATCACCGTGGAAAGCTGCATCATTGGTGAATGGCTCAAGCAGGTCGGCGATCAGGTCAAGGTCGGCGATGTGCTCTTTACTTACGAAACCGACAAAGCTTCCTTTGAGTGCGAATCTACCGCAGAGGGTGAATTGCTGGCGATCTTTTTTGAAGAGGGCGATGAAGTGCCCTGCCTGCAGAATGTCTGCGCAGTTGGTCCTAAGGGCGAACCCACCGACTGCCTGAAGCCCGGCGCAGAGGTTGAAGCTGCTCCCGCTCAGCAGGCTGCTGAGACTGCTCCCGCTGCTGCTGCAGAGGCTCCTGCTGCTGCGATTGTTGAAGGTGCTCCTGTATCTCCCAGAGCTGCCAAGCTGGCCAAGGCTGCCGGCGTGGATGCCTCCATGGCTATCGGCACCGGTCCCAATGGCCGCGTTATCGAGCGTGACGTCCAGAAGCTGATCGCACAGGGTGTTCCCGCTAAGGCTGTTGCACCCGTTGCTGCTGAGGACGAATATGAAGATGTGAAGTTCAGCGGTATCCGCCGTGCCATCTCCAAGTCCATGTCCACCAGCTTGCACACCATGGCGCAGCTGACCCACAATACTTCCTTCGATGCTACCGCAATTCTCAACTACCGCAAGGCTCTGAAGGCTGCCGGCGGTGAATATGCAGGCATCACGCTGGGTGACATCGTTCTGTATGCTGTTTCCCGCACCCTGAAGAATCATCCCGACCTGAACGCTAACATGCTGGATGACAATTCCATCCGCAAGTTTAACCATGTCAATCTGGGCGTTGCTGTGGATACTCCTCGTGGCCTGATGGTTCCCACCATTTTCCATGCCGACGAGATGAGCCTGCTGGAGATCTCCAAGGCTGTCAAGGAGCTGGCTGCTGAGTGCCGTGAAGGCAACATCAATCCCGACAAGCTCAGCGGCGGCAGTTTCACTGTCTCCAATCTGGGCAATATGGGTGTTGAGAGCTTCACTCCCGTTATTAACCCCCCTCAGACCGGCATTCTGGGCGTTTGCGGTACCATCGACCGTGTCCGCAAGGCTGCTGACGGCTCCATCGAAATTTATCCCGCAATGGGTCTGAGCCTGACATACGATCACCGTGCAGTAGACGGAACTCCCGCTGCCAAGTTCCAGCAGGAACTGGGCAAGAACCTGGAGAACTTCACCACTCTGCTGGCGAAGTAAGGAGGAAATAGATTATGCCTAAGAGTTTATTTGTCGATCCTTCCGTGGTAAGAGCACCCGGCAAGGTGACTTTCAATGACATTCCCGTTAACCAGTATAACAAGACCATTCAAGAAGAGCTGGATTCCGGTAAGTTCACCAAGGAAGACCTGATTCGCATCTTCCGTGACATGACCGTTCTGCGTGAGTTCGAGACCATGCTGAACCTGATCAAGACCCAGGGTGGCTACAACGGCATCGACCACACCTATCCCGGTCCTGCCCACCTGTCTGCCGGCCAGGAAGCTGCCTGTGTCGGTCAGGCATATCTGCTGGATGAAAACGACTTTGCTTTCGGCAGCCACCGCAGCCACTCCGAGATCCTTGCCAAGGCTCTGTCCACCATCAACAAGATGAGCGACGAGCAGCTGATGAACGTTATGGAGACCTTCCTGGAGGGCAAGTGCCTCCGTGCCACCCAGAAGCTGGGCGAGACGAAGGACGTCAAGGAACTGGCCATCCGCTTCATCCTGTACGGCACACTGTCTGAGATCTTTGCCCGTGAGACCGGTTTCCACATGGGCAGGGGCGGCTCTATGCACGCATTCTTCCTGCCTTTCGGTATTTACCCCAACAATGCTATCGTCGGCGGCTCCGGCACCATTTCCACCGGCGCAGCTCTGTACAAGAAGGTCAATGAGAAGAAGGGTATCGTTGTTTGTAACATCGGTGACGCTTCCATGGCCCGTGGCCCTGTGTGGGAGGCTCTGAACTTCTCCGCTATGGATCAGTATAAGACTCTGTGGGAGTCCCACAACGATGGTATGCCCATCCTTTACAACATCTTCAACAATTCTTACGGTATGGGCGACCAGACCCGTGGCGAGACCATGGGCCAGGGCTGCATGAGCCGGATCGCTTCCGGTGTCAGCCCCACGCAGTTCCATGCTGAAACCGTTGACGGCTTTAATCCTCTGGCTGTAATCGATGCCATGGAGCGCAAGCTGGAGCTTCTGCGCAACGGTCAGGGCCCCGTGATGCTGGAGACCATTACTTACCGCTTCTCCGGTCACTCCGTTTCCGACCAGAACGCATACCGTACCAAGGAAGAAATGGATGCATGGAAGGAAGTTGACCCCATCACCACCTATCCCGCCGCTTTGATTGAAGCCGGTGTCATGACCCAGGAAGAGGTGGATGCCATCCTGGCTGAGACCTCCGCACGTATGACCATGATCTGCAAGGCTGCTGCCGATCCCGAGTTCAGCCCCTACTGCGACTTTAAGAAGGATCCCGCAGTTGTTGAGCGTATCATGTTCTCCAATCAGAAGATCGAGAAGATGGACAGCCGTGAGCCTGAGTTCACCGTTCCTAAGGAAGAGGCAGAAGGCTACAAGAAGATCAAGGCCAAGGAGCGCAGCCCCTTTGACAAGGACGGCAAGCCCGTTTCCAAGATGAAGCTGTATAACCTCCGTGACGGTCTGTCCGAGGTCATCTGGGACCGCTTCTACGAGGATCCCACTCTGATCGCTTACGGCGAAGACTGCCGTGACTGGGGCGGCGCATTTGCCGTTTACCGTGGCATGATGGACGCTCTGCCCCACAGCCGCCTGTTCAACTCTCCTCTGGCCGAAGGCGCTATCGTCGGTACTGCTGTAGGCTATGCTCTGTCCGGCGGCCGTGCGCTGGTGGAACTGATGTATGCTGACTTCATCGGCTGCGCCGGTGACGAGATTTTCAACCAGATGTCCAAGTGGCAGGCAATGTCCGCCGGCATCCTGAAGATGCCTCTGGTGCTGCGTGTTTCCGTTGGCTCCAAGTACGGCGCACAGCACTCTCAGGACTGGACCGCTCTGTGCGCCCACATTCCCGGCCTGAAGGTTTGCTTCCCCGCAACTCCCTGGGAGGCCAAGGGCTTGATGGAGACCGCACTGAAGGGCACTGACCCTGTTGTGTTCTTTGAAAGCCAGAGAATCTACGATGTGGGCGAGCAGTTCCATGAGGGCGGCGTTCCCACTGAGCGTTACGAGATCGAGATCGGCGACGTGAACAAGGTCCGTGACGGTAAGGATATCACCATTCTGACCATCGGTGCAGTTTTGTACCGTGCCATGGATGCTGTGAAGACTCTGTCTGAAAAGTACGGGCTGGAAGCTGATGTGATCAACCTGCACTCTCTGTCTCCGCTGGATTACACCAAGATCTTCGAGTCTGTCCGCAAGACCGGCAAGGTGCTGCTGGTTTCCGATGCCTGCGCAAGAGGTTCCTTCCTCAATGATGTTGCACGGAACATTTCCGAGCAGTGCTTCGACGATCTGGATGCACCTCCTGTGGTTGTGGGCGCTAAGAACTGGATCACACCTCCTTTCGAGTTTGACGAGTTCTTCTTCCCCCAGGCAAGCTGGATTCTGGATTCCATCAACGAGAAGCTGGTACCGCTGCCCGGTTACGAGAACGTCAATACCTGTGACGAAGCGGAAGTTATCCGCCGTGCAAAGGCTGGCGTGTAAACCAAATAAAAAGTGCCGGAGATCGCTCTCCGGCACTTTTGCTATTAATTAGGCTTTAACGGCTGCTCTCTTTCGGTAAGCAGCACGAATTGCATAATATGCTCCGTAAATGACCAGACAGACACCGAAAACACTCAACACTACCATTACAGGCATGATCTTATCAGTGAGGAAGGGGAAGATGCTCTTTTCAATGAAAAACCAATTTTGTTCGCCGTCATAGATGGTGTTGCCGAAGGCAGCCCATACAAGAATTGCCAAAATACCGCAAAAATCTTTCCATATCTTGCGAATGTCAAGCGTGACCTCGCCGTATGCCATATTCAGCACGGCCCAACAAAACAGCAGACCGTGGTACATAAATGTTTGGAATATGAGATAGCAGAAGGGAGGTTGTCCGCCCAGAGCTGAGCCTGGATAGCACATCCACATAAGCGAAGAAGCTGTGGAAAGAGTGACAACAACATCTTTGATGGGCTTGAAGCGCTTGTTGAACTGCACAAAGGGAACAAGCACAGCCATAATAGTGCAGATGTTAAACGGAAGCTTGTAGATGCTGATACCGCTGTAGCTGTCGGAAAGAGGCATGATCAAAAAATCTGCGATGTACAGACCAAACGTCAAATAAGCAAACAGCCGCAAGACCTTATCTTTTGTTCGTTTTTCCCGTTTGTGAAATAGGAGGGCAAGCAGCAACGTGCCGCCAAAAATGATAAGCAGGTACAAAAAATGCCACCCATCAAAAAGTCCGATCTGCAGGTTGGAGTTCTTCTCGCTGAAAAGCCAGTTAACAAACACTTTCATGTGACCCACCTCGTTGTCGAATTTTGTATATTAACAATATATCACGAGATGCTCACTTTCTGACATTAAGGTTTCATTAAGCTTTTGAAGGACGGTTTTCTTGCAAATTTACAGGAAAACTTAAGAAATAATTGAAAAAAGTACTTGATTTTTTGATTCTGCGGTGATATAATACACCGGTCTGAAATCAAGGTGAGTCCTCTGCGGC
Source organism: Faecousia sp. (assembly GCA_045541695.1). Taxonomy (GTDB): domain Bacteria; phylum Bacillota; class Clostridia; order Oscillospirales; family Oscillospiraceae; genus Faecousia. The sequence continues at coordinate 140,562 of JAZQJO010000003.1, read as the reverse complement.
ATATGCGCGCATGAACGCCTAATATATAAGGAGGACAAAAGAAATGGATTTGGTAAAGGCTCTTAACAGTCAGTTCATGAAAGAAGAACTGCCCGAAGTGAACGTCGGTGACACCGTTCGTGTTCACGTTCGGATCAAGGAAGGCTCCCGTGAGCGTATCCAGGTTTTCGAAGGTACTGTCATTGCCCGTAAGCATGGCGGCATCGCCGAGACCATCACCGTTCGCCGTGTTTCTTATGGCGTCGGCTGCGAAAAGGTTTTCCCCCTGCATTCTCCCAACGTTGCTATGATCGAAACCGTTCGCAAGGGCAAGGTTCGCCGTGCAAAGCTGTACTACCTGCGTGAGCGCTTTGGTAAGGCTGCAAAGGTTAAGGAGAAGGTCTAAAGCAAAAAATAAAAAAAAGAGGGCTTGCCCTCTTTTTTTTTATGCCGTTTTGGTTTATAATGTATCAAAATGGGTTACTTTAGGGATTTTCCCTTGAAATAATGGGAGTGATTTGATTTGGATAACAAAGATATGGTGGAATTCAACGCATCTGAAGAAGAATTCCAGAAGCTCTATGACAAACTCAGCGCTGAAGAGGAAACTGTCGAGAAGCAGAGTAAGCAGAAACGCAAAGAGGAGAAGCCGGATAAAGACGCACCTGCTCAGAAGGAGCCGTGGCAGAAGTCTGTCATTTCTTATCTGCATGATGTGGTTTATTTGCTTGTTGCAGTCATTTTATGCTTTACTGTGTTGTTCCGTATTGTTGTGGTTTCTGGCACATCCATGAACAATACTCTTTTGGACGGCGACTATTTGCTGCTGATCAGCAATACGTTTTACACCGATCCCAAGTACGGCGATGTTATCGTAGCCAGTAAGGAATCCTTTGATAACGGCGCTCCGATTGTCAAGCGAGTGATCGCAACGGAAAACCAGGTTGTCGACATTGATTTTCAAAAGGGAATCGTAACGGTTGACGGCCAGGTGCTGAACGAGCCGTATATTACATCCAAGACCACTATGTTTGAGGGCGTTACTTTCCCGTTGGTGGTTGACGAGGGCTGTGTTTTTGTTCTTGGTGACAACAGAGGCGACTCAAAGGACAGCCGCAGCCCGGAGATCGGTTTGATCGACAAGCGCCAGATCGTCGGCAGAGTCATTTTCCTGTTCCTGCCCGGCACAAATAAGGGTAGCCAGGAGCGAGACTACGGCAGAATCGGAGTGGTATCATAATGGATCAGGATAAAATGAATATCCAGTGGTATCCCGGACACATGACCAAGACCCGCCGGCAGATGGAAGCTGACCTGAAGCAGGTGGATGCAGTTTGCGAGATCGTGGATGCCCGAATACCGATTTCCAGCCGAAATCCGGACATTGATTCGATCTGCGGCAATAAGCCCAGGATCATGATCCTCAACCGGATGGATCTGGCTGATCCCGATGCAACCAAGCGCTGGACGGAGTATTTCAGAAGCAAAGATATGGCGGTGATCGCCACCGATTGCAAGTCCCGCAAAGGCATCAACGGCTTTGAGCCTGCAGTTCGCAGCGTTTTGAAAGAGAAAATCCAGCGTAATGCCGCAAAGGGTATGTCTAAGGCGTTGCGTGTTATGGTTGTTGGTATTCCCAACGTAGGCAAATCTACGCTGATCAACCAGATCTCCGGCAGAAAAGGCGCAAAAGCGGAAAACCGCCCGGGTGTCACCCGTGGGAAACAATGGGTCACCGTTGATAATGGCCTGTTGCTTCTGGATACGCCCGGTATCCTTTGGCCTAAGTTTGAAGACCCTGAGGTGGGTCTGATGCTTGCTTACACCGGCGCTGTGAAGGAAGGCGTTATTGACCTGGAGGAGCTTGCATGCCGGCTGATCAAGCTGCTGCATTTGCGTTATCCTGCATCTTTAAAGGACCGCTATGGTATAGAAGCGGATGAATCCGTGCCCGGCTATGAACTGCTGGAGATGGCAGGACGGAAACGTGGCTTTCTGGTTTCCGGCGGCGAGATCAATACTGAACGAATGGCAAAAGTGTTGATTGATGAGTACCGCAGCGGTAAGTTGGGAAGATTTACCCTTGAGTCACCGGAGGAATGAACATGGCTGCTAAGGATATGTGGCAAATTGAAAACGGTTTCTACGAAAAAGGCGTTCAGATGATTTGCGGTGTTGATGAAGCGGGCAGAGGACCGCTTGCAGGCCCTGTGTGTGCAGCTGCGGTGATTTTACCCCCCAATACGCAGATCCCCGGCCTTGACGACAGCAAGAAGCTGACGGACAAACGCCGCCGTGAGCTTGTTCCGATCATCAAGGAGAAGGCGATCGCTTACGGAATCGGCTTTGCGGATCATATTGAGATCGATGAAATCAACATTCTCCAGGCAACCTTTCTTGCCATGGAGCGTGCTTTGGCGCTGCTGTCAGTAAAGCCGGATCTTGCACTTATCGACGGAAACCGGGAAAAGGATTTTGGCCTACCGGTGCAGACAGTAATTAAAGGCGACAGCTTGAGCGCCAACATTGCTGCGGCGTCTGTTCTTGCGAAGGTAGCAAGAGATGACGTAATGGAAGCCCTTGCTGAGGAATATCCCCAGTATGGCTTTGAGATACATAAAGGCTACGGCACGAAAGCACATTATGAAGCAATTCTGGCGCACGGTCCCTGCAAGGTGCACAGAATGACATTTTTGAAGAAATTATATGGGCAGAAATAATTTAACCGGTGCCTGGGGTGAAGCCCTTGCGGCTGAATATATGCGCAAGAAGCGCTATAAGCTTGTGGCGACGAATTATCACAGCCGTTTCGGTGAGATCGATCTGATCCTGGCAAACAGCAAATATCTTGTTTTTGTTGAGGTGAAGCTTCGCAAAAGCGGCAAGTTTGCACAGGCCATGGAATATGTGGACAGACGCAAGCAGGATAAGATCCGGATCACAGCTTCTTACTATCTTGCGGAGAATCCCACGAAGCTGCAACCCCGTTTCGATGTGATCGAGATCTATGCGCCGCAAGGTATGGAAACTGTCGCGCCGGATATCCGGCATTTGGAGGACGCATTTCAATGAATTTCCCTGTGTTTGATCTGCATTGTGATACAGCCTTGGCGCTCCTGGGGAAGGATCTGCAGATGGGCGGCGATCTGCTGCAAAACAGCGGCCACGTTGACCTGCTGCGTGCGCAGAAGCTTGCCGGATATGCACAATGTTTTGCATGCTTTACATCGCCGCTTATGAACTATCCGGCCGGCATCTCTCCCACAGACGTATTTGAGCGGGAAATGGTTGCCGTGCTTCGGGAGATTGAAAAATACCCGGACAGGATCGCCCTTGCATATTCGGCTGAGGATGTTCAGATGAATCTGGATAATGGCATTATGTCTGCAATACTGACCATTGAGGGAACTGCCGGTATAGGCTACGATCCCATGCTTTTGGCTGACCTGTATAGCGTAGGTTTTCGCATGACGAATCTGGGGTGGAATGAAAAAAATCCGCTGGCAGGTTCTCACAAAACCGGCGGCGGTCTGACAGAGCAGGGAAGAGATTATCTTCTGGAAGCCGAGCGTGTCGGCATGATTGTGGATGTGAGCCACATCAGTGATCAGGCGTTCTGGGACATTATGGAGATTGCCGAGAAACCGGTGATCGCATCCCATTCCAACAGCCGCGCCGTGTGGGGCCACAGCCGTAATTTGACGGACGATATGTTCCGTGCTATCTGCCAGACCGGCGGTGTGGCAGGACTGAACCAATACGCAGCGTTTATCGGCGAAAATGCGGATATTGACGCTGCATGTGACCACGTTTTGCACTTTATTGAACTGGATCCGGAGTGCAGGCATATTGCCCTGGGCGCAGACTTTGACGGCTGCGACGAGCTGCCTTTGGGAATCTCCGGTGTGGATGATTATCCGAAGCTGGCCCGCAGACTCAATGAGCGTGGCGTGGACAATCAAATGATAAGAAGAATTTACTGGGAAAATGCTATGGGAGTGATGGAAAAATGCTGTACGTGACTACAAGAGAAAAACATGATGCTTTCACAGCAACCAAGGCGCTGACGGAAGATCGGGGTCCCAACGGCGGATTGTACCTGCCGATGAATCTGCCCCATTTTGATAAAGCGCAGCTGACGGCTCTGACGACGCAAAGCTTCAGCGATTGCGTTGCGCAGATTTTGAATCAGTTCTTTTCCTGCCGTTTGACCGGCTGGGATGTTGAGCAATGCGCAGGCAGACATCCTGTCCGCTGCCTCACCGTCGGCCCCAGAACCATTGTGGCAGAAGCGTTCCGCAATATTCGCTGGGATTATGCTCACCTTGAGGAGGCGCTGTCATTACTGGTTTGCCACCGCATGGATGTACCCTTCGGCACGACCTCCTGGTTTCGCATTGCTGCCCGCATCGCTGTTGTTTTCGCTCTGTACGGCGAAGCTGTCAAGACCGGCGCACTGGATACAAGACAGACCTTCGACGTTTCTGTGCCCACCGGTGACTTTACAGCGCCCATGGCATTCTGGTATGCCAGAGAAATGGGTCTTCCTGTTACAAATATCATTTGCGCCTGCAATGATAACGGCGCTGTGTGGGATCTGATCCACACAGGCCATCTGCGTACCGATGTACCAACCGCCAGAACCACCACGCCTTTGGCTGATTTCGCTGTACCTGCGGAGCTGGAGCGACTGATTTTCGGCAAGCTGGGTATTGATGAGGCGATGCGCTTCGGTCATCTGGCACTTGAGGGCGGACAGTACACCCTCGCCTCCTTCGCCATGGATATTCTGCGCAATGGCATGTTTGCTGCTGTTGTCAGCAGCGATCGTGTTGCCGCCCTCGTTCCCAGCGCATACAGCACCTGCCGCTACGTAATGGGCCCGTATACAGTGCTTGCCTACGGCGCATTGATGGATTATCGCTCCAGAACCGGCGAGCGCCGTCCTGCGCTGATCCTTGCCGACCGCAGCCCTGTATGTGACAGCACTTTTGTAGCAAAAGCGCTGAATATTTCCGCTTTTGAACTGAAGCAGCGGATCGAAACACCCTAAGGAGGGAGCAAATGGCTCTGTACGCAATAGGTGATCTGCATTTATGCCTTGGTGCACAAAAGCCGATGGACATTTTCGGCGGCAACTGGGTGGGATATATGGATAAGCTGCGCCAGGGACTTTCCGTGATCGGCCCGGAGGATACCACGGTTTTGCTGGGCGATCTGAGCTGGGCGCTTGATCTCGACGGCGCAAAAGAGGATTTTGCGTTTGTGAATACTATTCCCGGAAGAAAGATCATCCTCAAAGGCAATCATGATTACTGGTGGAGCACCGCAGCAAAATTTGGCAGGTTTTGCGCTGATAACTGCTTTGAAAATCAGTTCATTCTCAACAACAACCATTTTGAGTATGACGGTTGGGCGATCTGCGGAACACGTGGCTGGTTTTTTGAAGAAGAACGCAGCGGTGAACACGACGAAAAGGTGTTTAAGCGGGAGCTTATGCGCCTGGAAGCGTCACTGAAGTCGGCAGGGGAGCTGCCAAAATTGGTATTTCTTCATTATCCGCCCCGCTATAAAGGCTATGAGTGTCCGGAGATCCTGCAGCTGCTTGAAAAATATGATGTTCGCCGATGCTTCTTCGGCCATCTCCACGGCGCAAGCCACGGCCTTGCGTTGGAGGGAATTTGGAACGGCATTGAATTCCGTTTGGTATCCGCTGACAAACTGAATTTTGAACCATTCTTGGTACTTGCTTAAAAAAGTGACGACCGCCAAACGGCAGCCGTCACTTTTTTAAAAACATGTGTGGGAAAATACGGAATATTCTAAAATATTTTCGTAAAAAGGGTGGACATTTGACGCAATATTTGTTAGAATGTATGGGTTATAAAATGGCTGTGGTATGCAGTCTGTAATTGGAGGACAATGACATGAATGTTAAAAGCATCGAAAGAAACGGCAATGAGACCACCATTGTTGTAGAGATCGACAAGGAACTGATGGAGAGCGGCGTCAATAAGGCTTACCTGAAGGCACGCAAGAACATCATGATCCCCGGCTTCCGTAAGGGCAAGGCTCCCCGGAAGATGATCGAGGCCATGTACGGCGCTCACGTTTTCTATGAAGATGGTCTGGAAGAGATCTTCCCTGAGGTCTATCAGGCTGCCGTTGTTGACAAGGAAATCAAGGCTGTGGGCCGTCCCAGCCTGGCTGATCTGCAGATCGGTGAGGATGGCATCGTTACAGTTACCCTGACCACCGAGGTTTATCCCGAGGTCACTCTGGGCCAGTATAAGGGTCTGGAAGTCGAGAAGATCGATGCTGTGGTTACCGATGCGCAGGTGCAGGCTGAGCTGGACCGTATGGCACAGAATGTTGCGTCCGTGGAAGTCGTTGAGCGTGCTGCCGAAATGGGCGATACCGCCAACATCGACTTTGAGGGCTTCGACAATGGCGTTCCCTTTGCAGGCGGCAAGGGCGAGAACCATGACCTGAAGCTGGGCAGCGGCTCCTTCGTTCCCGGTTTTGAAGAGCAGATCGTCGGCATGACTGCAGGCGAGGAGAAGGACATCGATATCACCTTCCCCGAGGACTATCACAAGGATCTGGCCGGTAAGGCTGTTGTTTTCCACGTGAAGCTCAACAAGGTCACCGCTACCAACGTTCCCGAGCAGGACGATGAGTTTGCAAAGGACGTTTCCGAGTTTGAGACTCTGGAAGAGCTGAAAGCTGACATCCGTGCCAAGGCAATGGAAGAAGCCCAGAAGCAGATCGACAACAGCTTCGAGCAGGCTGCTGTTGACAAGGCTGCCGAGAACACCACCGTTGATATGCCCAAGGCTCTTGTGGAAGCTGAGCTGGACACCCAGATGGAGCGCTTTGCATATCAGCTGCAGATGAGCGGCTACAGCGTTGAGCAGTATGCCAAAATGATGGGCGGCGACCTGAATACCATGCGCAATGCCTTCCGCCCCACTGCTGAGAAGCAGGCTAAGGTCAATGTGACTCTGGAAAAGATCATTGAGACCGAAGGTATCACTGTTTCTGAGGAAGAGGTTGCTGCTGAGCAGGCTTCTCTTGCTGAACAGTACAAGCTGGAGATCGAGAAGATCAAGGAACTGGTTCCCACCGCTGAGATCGAGACCAGCCTGAAGACCCGCAAGGCTGTCAAGGTGATCGTCGATAACGCTGTTGCAGTTGCTCCCAAGGCAGCTGAGGAGAAGGCTCCCAAGGCAAAGAAGACAACCACCAGAAAGAAGGCTGCCCCCAAGACTAAGGCTGAGGCTGCACCCGAAGTCAAGGAAGAAGCTCCTTCCGAGGAATAAGCCGAAGTTTTAATGGTTAGAATGTTTCAGACCCATCAGAAAGGAGACACGACCATGAGTTTAGTACCCTATGTTGTTGAGCAGACCAGCCGCGGTGAACGCAGCTATGATATTTTTTCCCGTCTGCTGAATGACCGCATCATTTTCCTGTCCGAGGAAGTCAACGATACCACAGCCAGCCTTGTTGTGGCGCAGCTGCTGTATCTGGAGGCACAGGATCCGGACAAGGATATTCAGTTTTATATCAACAGCCCCGGCGGCTCTGTTACCGCCGGTATGGCGATCTACGACACCATGCAGTACATCAAGTGCGATGTCAATACCATTTGTGTGGGCATGGCTGCTTCTATGGGCGCATTTTTGCTGTCCGCTGGTGCCAAGGGCAAGCGTATGGCGCTGCCCAACTCCGAGATCATGATCCACCAGCCCTCTGCTGGCACCCAGGGTCAGATCACCGATATGGCGATCCACATGAAGCGGCTGCAGACCATTAAAGAGCGAATGAACCGCATTCTGGCCGATCAGACCGGAAAGAGCATTGAAGAGGTTACTGCCGCTTGCGAGCGTGACAATTTTATGACTGCGGAAGAAGCCCTTGCTTTTGGTTTGATCGACTCAATCGTGCAGCGTCATTGATTATCTGGAAAGGCGGTAGCACGTCATGGCAAAAAAAGATGATCAGTCGATCTATTGCAGTTTCTGCGGCAAGCGTGAAACGCAGGTAGAGCGGCTGATTGCCGGTCCGGGCGTTTATATCTGCAGCGATTGCGTTCAGGCCTGCAGCGAGCTGCTGCAGGAAACTATGCGCGCAGATTCCCAGTCCGGGGCTTCCCGTCCCGAACGACTGCCCACGCCCATGGAGATCAAAAGCTTCATGGATGGCTATATCATTGGCCAGGAAGAGGCTAAGGTGACGCTTTCCGTGGCTGTTTACAACCACTATAAGCGCATCTTTCTTTCTCACGATTCCGATGTTGAGCTGCAAAAGAGCAACATTTTGCTGATCGGCCCCACAGGCTGCGGCAAGACCCTGTTCGCCCAGACACTTGCCAAGATCCTCAACGTGCCCTTCGCCATTGCCGATGCGACTACATTGACTGAGGCAGGCTATGTGGGTGACGATGTGGAGAATATCTTGCTGCGCCTTCTTCAGGCGGCAGATTTCGACGTGGAGCTTGCTCAGCAGGGAATCATCTACGTGGATGAGATCGACAAGATCGCCCGTAAAAGCGAGAATACATCCATCACCCGTGATGTTTCCGGTGAGGGCGTGCAGCAGGCACTGCTGAAGATCCTGGAAGGCACGGTCGCCAGCGTTCCGCCTCAGGGTGGCCGCAAGCATCCCCAGCAGGAAATGATCCAAATCGACACCACCAATATCCTGTTTATCTGCGGCGGTGCTTTTGACGGTTTGGATAAGATCATTGAAGCTCGTACCGAGAAGTCCGCAATGGGCTTTGGTGCCCGAGTGGAGAGCAAGGCAAAACGGGATGTGGGCCAGCTGTTTGCCCAGGTGGAATCCCACGATCTGCTGAAATTCGGCATTATTCCCGAACTAATTGGCCGTATGCCGGTGATCGCATGCCTGGAAAGCCTCAGGAAAGAGGATCTGGTGCGGATCCTGGCTGAGCCCAAGAACGCATTGACCCGCCAGTATGAAAAGCTTCTGGCAATGGACAATGTGGAACTGGTCATTCAGCCGGAAGCATTGGAAGCCATTGCCGAGAAGGCCCTTGACCGGCAGATCGGCGCCCGTGGTCTGCGTGCCATTATGGAAGGCATCATGACAAAGATCATGTATCACATTCCTTCTGACTTGACGATCAAGAAAGTTATTATAACCCCTGAGTGTGTTCAGGGCAGCGATCCCAAAATTACCCGTGATCGCAAGAACCCCAGAACGCAGCTACTGTCAAATCAGAAATAACTACCGGAAGGGAGTAGCTGACTACTCCCTTCCTTCGCTTCATTCTTAGGAAAGGAGATACCTAATGAGCGAGATCATTACCTCCGGCAGTTTGCCCATTCTTGCCCTGCGTGGACTGGCTGTTTTTCCCGATCAGACAACGCATTTTGAGGTCGGAAGAAAAAAGTCTGTTCTTGCCCTTGAGGAAGCAATGAAAAATGAGCAGAATCTGCTTTTGATCCCCCAGCGGGACATAACCGTGGATGACCCCGGCCTTGCTGACCTGCATCCCATCGGTACCGTTGCGAAGATCAAACAAATCTTGAGAACTCCCGGGGACACCATCCGTGTTCTCGTTACCGGTATTTGCCGTGCCCGCATCCAGCAGATGCACCAAACCGAGCCGTATCTGTTCGGTATGGTGGGGTCTGTTCCCGAGACCGAGGTGGCTGACACCCTTCGCGGCCGTGCCCTGCGCAGAGAAGCAAATGCCCTGTATATGTCCTATATGGAGCTTGCCGAGCATCCTGCCCAGACCGTGCAGCTGCGTATGATGACCGCAACCGATTGCGGCTTTGTTGCTGACTCCATCGCCCAGAACTCCAGCATCGACCATCCGGACAAGATCAAGCTGCTTTGCCAGATGAATCCTGTTCGCCGGTTGGAAATGGCTGTGAAATTCCTGCGGCAGGAGATCGAAATGCTGCGTCTGGAATCCGATATTCACGAAAGAACCAAGGTGAATATGGATCAGCAGCAGCGGGATTATTATCTGCGGGAGCAGATGAAAGTCATCCGTGAGGAACTGGGTGACGATGAGGAATCCGAGTTCGCCGAATACGCCAAAAAAATCCGCAACTTGAAGCTGGCTGCGGAAACCGAAGAAAAGCTGATGAAGGATCTCGACCGGATGCAAAAGCAGCCCTTTGGCTCGTCTGAGGCCTCCGTACTGCGTAATTATCTTGATACGGTGCTGGAGATCCCTTGGAATGTACGCACACGTGAGAGGGTAGACGTGGAAACTGCCAGAAAAGTGCTTGATCGGGATCACTACGGCCTGGAGAAGGTCAAGGAACGGATCCTGCAGACCATTGCCGTGCGGCAGATGGCGCCCCAAATGCCGCCGCTGATCATTTGCCTTGTTGGCCCTCCCGGCGTTGGCAAGACCTCCATTGCCTATTCCATCGCAAAAAGTCTGAACCGGAAAATGGCACGGATTTCCCTCGGCGGCATCCATGACGAGGCAGATATTCGTGGCCACCGGAAAACTTATGTTGGCGCTATGCCCGGCCGGATCATGACGGCACTATCTCAGGCTGGGAGCATGAATCCGCTGCTCCTTCTGGACGAAGTGGATAAAATGGGCAGCGACTACCGTGGCGATCCCAGCGCAGCGCTGCTGGAGGTGCTGGACAGCGAGCAGAATAAGGCGTTCCGGGATCACTATATGGAGATCCCGTGTGATCTTTCCGATGTGCTGTTTATGACCACTGCCAATACACTGGACACCATTCCCAGACCGCTTCTTGACCGTATGGAGATCATCGAACTGGGCTCTTACACCGATGAAGAAAAGCTTATGATCGCCAACCGTCACCTGATCCCCAAGCAGATGATAAAGCATGGTCTTAACAAGACGAAGCTGCGTTTTACTGACGATGCAGTTCGTGAGATCATTTCCTGCTACACCCGGGAATCCGGCGTTCGGCAGCTGGAGCGTCGCATTGCTGAGGTCTGCCGTAAGGCAGATATGAAGCTGCTTTCTGACGAAAGCTGCAAGCGCATCCAGATTACAGGCAGCAATCTTGAGGCGTATCTGGGTATCAGAAAGTATCTGCCGGACCGTCTGCCTGCAGCCGACCAGATCGGCCTTGTAACCGGCCTTGCCTGGACATCTGTTGGCGGAGAGGTGCTGGAGGTTGAGGTAAATGTTATGGATGGCTCCGGCAAGCTGGAGCTGACCGGCAACCTTGGCGACGTGATGAAGGAATCTGCATTTGCAGCGCTGAGCTACATCCGTGCAAATGCAAAAAGCCTTGGTGTTACTGAAGATTTCTATAAGGCCAAGGATATTCATGTTCATTTTCCGGAGGGCGCTGTTCCCAAAGACGGACCTTCCGCCGGTATCACTGTTTGTACGGCAATGGTGTCGGCACTCACCGGTGTGACGGTGCGCCGTGATGTGGCAATGACCGGCGAGATCTCCATTCGCGGACGTGTTCTGCCTATTGGCGGTCTGAAGGAGAAGACCATGGCAGCTTTGCGCCATGGGATCACAACGGTTATCATTCCCAGAGATAATGAGCGTGACCTGGCTGAGATCGACCAGACCGTACGCAAGTCGCTGAATTTTATCACTGCCCAGAGTATTGAAACCGTTTTGGATGCTGCGCTGAATAAAAAAGCAGCAGATATGATGCCTACGATCCTGAACACCATTCCTGAGGATGTGAAAAGCGGACCCCGCAAGCCCGGGATCCGTCAGTGAGGTGGCTATGAATTTTCAGAATGTCGAATTCCTGATTTCTGCTGTTTCGCCTAAGAATTTCCCCGGAAACCGTCTGCCGGAAATTGCATTTGCCGGCAAGTCCAATGTGGGAAAATCCTCGGTGATTAACCGCCTGCTGCAGCGAAAGAACTTTGCCAGAGTGGGCGAAAAGCCGGGCAAAACTGTTCACGTGAACTATTTCGTTGTGGACAAGAAATGCTATCTGGTGGATCTTCCCGGTTATGGCTATGCGAAGGTGTCTCAAGAGGAAAAGGCCCGTTGGGCAAAGCTCATGGAGGACTATTTCGCAGCGCAGCGGATCGATCTGGGTATCTTTATCGTGGATGTCCGCCATCCACCAACCATGAACGATGTGACCATGGCTCGCTGGTTTATAGACAGCGGCTGTCCCTTTGTTGTGCTGGCCAATAAGCTGGATAAGGTGAAAAAGAGCCAGTTGGAAGGCAATCTTGCCACCATTCGTTCGGATCTTGAGCTCCCGGACGATTGTCCTGTGATTCCTTTTTCGGCAGAAAAGGGTGACGGACGGGATGAGCTGGTACGGCTGATTCTGAATGCCGTCAATAAGTAATCTATGTAAAAACCCCACGGCATTGCCGTGGGGTTTGCATTTACTTTGCCAATGCTTTTTTAAGTGCAGTTGCCAACTGATCGGGGCAGGAGGTACTCTTGCCGCCGCAGGTGGTGCCTTCTAAACGCTGGATCACAGCGTCAACGTCCATGCCTTCCACAAGGGAGGAAATACCCTTAAGGTTGCCGTTGCAGCCGCCGATGTACTTAACGTTCTTCAGCTTGCCGTCCTCGATCTCAAAGAAGATCTCACGGGAACATGTTCCGCTGGTATTGTAGTGATATTGCATATTCTTCATTCCTTTCGGTTACTTCGTAATGTCACAGATCTGGCCGCCCACAAGCGCAACCAGCTGCAAAGGTGGCAGGATCATTTGGTGTCCTCGTTCGCCGGCTGAAACGGCGATCGTGTCAAACAGCGTGCAGATCTCATCAAAATGGGTAGGGTATTTCTTTTTCATACCAACAGGGCTGCAGCCGCCACGAATATAGCCGGTCAGTGCAAGCAGATCCTTGACAGCAACCAGTTCAATGCTTTTTTCGCCTGCTACAGAAGCTGCTTTCTTCAGGTCAAGCTCACAGCAGACGGGAATGCAGAAAACGTGGATACCGGTCTTCTCACCACGGGCAACCAGAGTTTTGAAGACTTGCTCCCGGGGCATGCCGATGGCATCTGCTGCGTGAGAGCCGCTGAGATCAGCTTCGTCATAATCATAAAATGCTTCTTCGCAGGGGATCCCGGCCTGGGTTACCAGTCGGATTGCGTTTGTTTTTCCAGCCATTTTGAATCACCGGATATATTATACGACAGCTTGTCAACACTTTCAAGAATGAATCCAAAAGAAACGGTTATCCTATGAAAAAACAAGGGAGTGACCGCTATGGACAAGAAGCACGAAACAAATGACACCAAACAGGAGCAGATCATTGAGACCGGATCCAATGTGACAAAATCGGCAAAGGGAAACATCTATACCTTGACGATCATCGGCCAGGTTGAAGGACATCAGGTGCTGCCGGAGACCTGCAAATCAACGAAATATGAGCATATTTTGCCGCTTTTGGCAGGGATAGAGGAGAGCGATGAATTTGACGGTCTTCTGCTGCTTCTCAATACTGTAGGCGGCGATATAGAAGCCGGACTTGCCATTGCGGAAATGGTGGCAGGAATGAAAAAACCAACAGTATCTCTGGTGCTGGGCGGCGGTCATTCCATTGGCATTCCGCTGGCTGTCTGTACGAAAAAATCCTTCATTACCCCAACAGCAAGCATGACAGTGCATCCTGTGCGCATGACCGGTCTCGTGGTGGGTGCGCCCCAGACATTCCGGTATTTTCAGCGCATTCAGGAGCAAATCGCTGATTTCGTAACAGCAAACTCCAGGATCACCCGGGAAAAGTTCGAGCAGTATATGATGGCAACAGGGGAGATCGCAACAGATGTTGGTACAATCCTGTATGGTAAAGAAGCTGTCAACTCCGGCTTGATCGACAAATTGGGCGGCCTGAATGACGCACTCACTGCGCTCCACAAAATGATACAGAAAAACAACACCTTGAAAGGAGAAAAGTAAACACTTTCCGTAAAAAATTGAAACCGGGGTGGAAATTTTCTCACATCTGTGTTATTATAAAGTGTAAAGTGCTGAAAAGGGGAGATGCAGGTGGAACTGAACTGGCTTCAAAGCCTTATTTATTGCTTCATTTCCGGTTTGACCGAGTTTTTCCCTGTTAGCGCAGAGGCGCACAGAAAACTCTGTATTGCGGTGTTTGGCGTTTCCTCTGAGGAAAGCGGATTGGTGTTTGCTGTGCGGCTCGGCTGCCTGGCCGCGGTTCTGCTTAGCACCCTTCCGCTTATTGAAAAGCTTTACAGAGAACGTAAATTTGCCACGATGTCCAGATTGCGGAGAAAGCATCAGCCGGATCCCAGAAGCCTAGCAACTCTGCGTGTGCTGATGGTTGCTATTTTTCCGGCGCTTTTGGGTCTTGTTGCCCTTCGGTTTTTTGCGCCTGTCACGCAGTACCTGTGGCTGCTTGCTATCATACTTGTGATCAACGGCATTGCATTGTATATTCCCCAGCATTTTCCCTCCGGCAATAAAGATTCCCTCAATCTGACAACGGCTGATTCGTTGCTGATTGGCCTTGCAGGCGCTGCCGGCGTTGTGCCGGGTGTTTCCCGGATCGGAATGATGTCGTCAGTTGCAGGAATGCGTGGTGCAGACAGGCGCTACAGCCTTGATATTTGTCTGCTGATCTGCGTGCCGATCCTGCTTGTATTGACGGTGATCGATGGCTTTGTGATGCTCATTGGCGGCGGCTTGACAGGTCTTGTGCTTCTGCGGTATCTGTGCGGCGCAATGATGGCCTTTGCCGGCGCATATCTCAGCATCATAATAATGCGGTTCCTGGCGTTCAAGTCCGGATTTTCCGGGTTCGCATATTACTGCTGGGGTCTTGCATTGACTACATTTATTTTGTATCTCGTGATTTAAGGAGGCTGCAAATGGCGAAAGAGTATAAAAAATCGCAGGCGGAGCGTGCTGTTATGAATAAGCAGCAGAAGTCCGGAAAGAAGACATCTGCCGGCAGCAAAACGCCTAAAGATAAACAAAAAGCCGAAACGAACCAGGGCGGTCTGCCCATTCGGTTTATTTCTGCGGCTGTATGTTTGGGACTTTTCATCCTGTTTCTAGTCATGTTCCTGAAGCCAGAGGGCGTGGTTACGAACCTTATTTTAAACGCCGTGCTTGGTGTTATCGGCAAGGTCGGCTTCTATGCCGCAGTTCCTGCGTTGCTGTACTTATTTGTGATCCACGCATTCAGCACCAAACGCCCCATCATTTTACGCAGCGTTTGCCTTGTTTGCTTTGTGATCTGCTGCGGCTGCATTTCGCAGTTGAGCATGCCTTCTGATGGCTATGCCACCGGCGTTTCTTTGCTTGGCTCGTTGTATACCGGCGGCGCCGGAAATACCTCCGCCGGTCTGCTTTGCGGCGGTCTGGGCATGATGCTGCAATGGCTTTGCGGCACGGTCATTTCCTACATCCTGCTGATCATTGCAGCAATTTTGACTTTGCTTGCATCCTTCCAGATCACCATTCCCAGCATTATCCGTGCCATCCAGAATCGTCCCAGAGCCGATTGGGAAGAGGAAGAGAAGAAGTCTGTCCAACCCGAGCCTGCGGCGGTTGTTGTCAACCACATAGCAAATAAGCGAATCGAGTACGTAGAGCATAAGCGGCAGCGGGAAGCCGAAAAACAAATGGAGATCGATATTCCCGTGGACGATGAGCCGCTGGTGAAGGAAAGGCCGAAGTCCGGCAGAAAGCTGAGCCCCCAGGCTACCGAGTTTATGCGTGACGTTGACGGCGATGTTGAAACACCTGTAGCTGTATCCGAAAAAGCAGTTAAAGAGAATGCGGATGTGGATCTGATCATGCCGAAGCGTGAAGAAGCGATCAAGGCTGATACGGCTGCTTCTCCGGATATGCCGCCTTTGGAAATTGAGGAAGTGGAAGATGCAGTAGCTGCACCTGCCCTGCAGGCTGCGCCCCAGAAGGTCAGCAGTAAGGATGCACAGGAATCGGCTGCCCAGGTTGCGGCTGAGATCGCAAGCGCAGAAACGGTCCAGAAGCCTGAGTACCGTTTCCCGCCCATTGATCTTCTGGAGAATCCCGGCAAGAGCTCGGCTGACGGCACTATGGAAATGCGGGAAAACACCCGCCGGCTGAACGAGACCCTTGCAAGCTTCAAGATCGACGCTCATATCATCAATGTGACGAGAGGCCCCAGCGTGACCAGATATGAGGTCAAGCTGGATCAGGGCGTTCGTCTGAATAAGCTGACTGGTTGTGCTGATGACATCGCTTTGAGCCTTGGCGCATCCGGTGTACGTATTGCCGCTATTGCCGGTAAGATCTCCGTTGTTGGCATTGAAGTGCCGAACAATGCGGTCACCACCGTGTCACTGCGTGAGGTCATCGACTCCAATGAGTTCGCAAGAGCAAAATCCAAATCTTCTTTTGCCGTGGGTAAGGATATCGGCGGCAGCTGCATTGTAGGCAACATCGCAAAGCTGCCGCATATGCTGATCGCAGGTACTACCGGTTCCGGTAAGTCTGTGTGCATGAACTCGGTGATCATCAGCTTACTTTACAAGGCAAGCCCTGAAGATGTTAAGCTGATCATGGTCGACCCGAAGCTGGTCGAACTGGGCATCTATAATGGCATTCCGCATCTGCTGATCCCTGTTGTCACCGACCCAAAAAAGGCGGCCGGCTCTTTGCAGTGGGCGGTTACGGAAATGATGCGCCGTTATAAAGCAATGTCCGATGTGGGCGTTCGTGATCTGGAGTCCTATAACGGCATTGTCGAGGCTGAAGGCGTTGGCGAGAAGCTGCCCCAGATCGTCGTGATCATTGACGAGCTGGCTGGCCTGATGCTTGTGGCTGCCAAGGAAGTGGAAGAATCTATCTGCCGTATTGCCCAGATGGGTCGTGCAGCAGGTATTCATCTGATCATTGCAACACAAAGACCTTCTGCCGACGTTATTACCGGTCTTATGAAAGCGAATATCCCCTCCAGAATCGCATTCGCCGTTGCATCTGCAATGGAATCCCGTATCATTCTGGACACACAGGGCGCTGAAAAGCTGGTTGGCAAGGGCGACATGCTTTATGCACCTATTGGCGCCGGCAAGCCGCTGCGTGTTCAGGGCTGCTTTGTCAGCGACACTGAGGTGGAGGCTGTTACCGATTACGTCAAGAAGAACTTCAATGCCAACTATGACCAGCAGATCATGGAGGACATTGAAAAGAAGGCCATTCAGACCGGCAACAGCAAATCAACTGCCGCCGACCCCGAAGGTGTGTCTGAGCCGCAGATGGACGGCGACGAGATGCTGCCTGCCGCTGTTGACGTGATCCTGGAAACCGGTCAGGCTTCCGTGTCCATGCTACAGCGCCGCTTGAAGCTTGGCTACGCCCGTGCCGCACGCATCGTGGACGAGATGGAGGATAAGGGCATTGTCGGTCCGTTCCAGGGCAGCAAGCCCAGAGCGATCCTTGTCACTAAGGAGCAATGGGAAGCCATGCGCTCCGGTCAGAGCGACCAGATGAACTTTGACGATCTCGGTGAGGAAACTGAGGAAGACGAGACGTTTGAATGATCTATTCCGGGCCTTGCCCGTTTTAGAACCAGCCGCATAAGCGGTAAATTTGCATCGCATCCGGAGAGCCGGAGCGACAGCAAGGAGGAATAATTTTGAAGAAAAATCTTAAGAACATGGTAGGCGTTGCAATTTTCTCAGCCATAATTGTGGTTTTGCAGCTCCTGGGCGGTAGCATCAAGGTGGGAACAATGTTTTCCATCTCCTTGGTCCTCGTGCCCATCGTCGTAGGCGCAGCTGTCTATGGCTGGAAAGCCGGAGGTGTGCTGGGATTCGTCTTTGGCGTTGCAGTTTTGCTTTCGGGTGACGCAGCACCCTTTATGGCGGTCGATCCAATTGCAACAGTCGCAGTTGTGCTTGTGAAAGGCACGGTATGCGGTCTTGTGGCCGGGCTTGTATATAAGCTACTGGCATCCCGTAACAAGGTTGTTGCTGTTTTTACAGCAGCGCTGGTTTGCCCGGTTGTGAATACCGGTGTATTTCTCATTGGTTGCTGGCTGTTTTTTCTGGAAACAGTTGCCGAATGGGGCAGAGCGCTTGGTTTTGAAAATGCAGCTGCATACATGTTCCTTGGCCTTGCAGGCGCCAATTTCCTGATTGAGGTTGTCGTGAACCTCGTGCTTGCGCCGGTGATCGTTCGGTTGATCCGGATCGGTCAGAAAAAATGATCCATATTATGAGCCGACAGCGAAAGCTGTCGGCTTATTTTTTTGCTTTGCGGGAAAGAAATTGCTTTGAAGCGCATAGTCTTTTGCAGGAGTGATGCAAATGAAGTGTGCGTGGAGTGAACTGCTGGCCATTTTACCGCCGGGTTTGAAAGCGGATGTGGACAAGCATGGCAGAGATACGCTGCAGGAGCTGCGGCTGCGACAAGGACAGAGACCGCATCTGGTGACAAGTCATGGGATCATGCGTTTAAACGGTGGAATCACACAGCAGGATATCAGTTTTGTGGTGAATACTGCCAGCCGTTACTCGCCCTGGTCGGCAACAACAGTATCCCAGGGGTATATTACAGCAAGGGGCGGACACAGGATCGGCCTGTGCGGCGCTGCAGTTGTAAATAACAGCGAAATGGTTACGATTCGCTCGGCAACCTCCCTGTGTATCCGTGTTGCCAGAGATTTTCCCGGTGTTGCACTGCAGGCTGGGCCATTGAAAGGGAATACACTCATTATCGGTCCGCCGGGGAGCGGCAAAACGACCCTTCTTCGAGATCTGATCCGACAAAAGTCTGGCAGCGAGCAGGGAAGTATCGTGGTGGTGGACGAGCGCGGAGAGCTGTTTCCTGTAACAGAAATAGGGTATTGCTTTGATACCGGAGGCAGCACAGACATCCTGACCGGTTGCCCGAAAAATGTGGGAATTGAAACAGCGCTTCGCACAATGGGTCCTGCGTGGATTGCTGTTGACGAAATTACCGCTGCCAAGGATTGCGAGGCCATGACCCAAGCCGGTTGGTGCGGCGTGAATCTGATCGCTACGGCCCATGCGTCCACTATTTCTGATCTTCGAAACAGAGCGGTTTACCGTCCGCTGGTTGACTGCGGCCTGTTTGAAACCGCGCTGGTTATGCAGCGGGACAAGTCCTGGCGAAGGGAGCGGATTACGTGAGCCTGAAATGGATCGGTGCGATCTTGGTTTTGGTGGGTTGCGGAGGGATTGGCTTCTTCATGGCGGTAAACTACAGAAAGGAAGTCAGCGCTCTGCAGGAATTGATCGCTGTTTTGGACCATATTACCGGAGAACTAACATATCGAATGTCACCGCTTGCAGATACGTTTTACAAAGTTGCAAGCATGGCAGATGGCAGTATCGCTGCTTTGTTCGGTGAATTGGGAGCGGAAATGGAAAAACAGATCTCACCGGATGCAGAATGCTGTATGGCTGTTGTGCTGCGCAGGCGGCGTGATGTGCCGCAGCATGCACAGCAAGCCCTGGCCGAGCTGGGAAGATCTCTGGGTAGATTTGATCTGGAGGGACAGCTTCGGGAAATTGCCGCTGCAAGACAGCATTGTAGTAAACAACTGGACAAACTCACCGAGCAAAAGGAGGATAGGATCCGGCAGTACCAGACCTTGGGTTTATGCGCAGGGGCAGCTGCGGCGATCCTTTTAATTTAGCTTATGGAGATCGACCTCATATTCAAAATTGCAGCCATCGGTATAATTGTTGCAATTTTAAACCAAGTGCTTTCCCGTTCCGGTCGTGATGAGCAGGCGACCATGACCACATTGGCAGGACTTGTGGTGGTTTTGATGATGATCGCACAGAAAATCTCCGATCTGTTTGATCTTGTTAAGACCCTGTTTCGCTTCTGATGAGCAGCTTTCTGCAAGTGATTGGCGGCGTGATGATCGCTGTGGTGCTGGGACTATCGCTGAGCAAACAGGGAAAAGATTTCGGTTTGCTGCTTGGGATCGGTGTTTGCGCCATGGTGATCGTGGTGGCCACACAATTCTTTGAGCCGGTTATTGATTTTATGGAAAAGCTGCGTGTCCTGGGTGGCTTGGAATCAGAAACTGTGACCACGATCCTGAAGGCTGTGGGCATCGGCATTGTGGCTGAGATCGCCGATCTCATTTGCTGCGATTCCGGAAACGGCGCAATGGGTAAAGCGGTGCAGATACTGGCTGGCGCAGTCATTTTGTGGCTTTCGCTGCCTGTTATGTCTGCGCTGATCGAGCTGGTGGAACAGGTGCTGGAGGGAATATGAGAAAGCTTTTGTTGCTGCTTATGCTGGTTTCTGCCCTGGTCATGCCGGTAGCCGGAATGGAATTTACAGCGCCGACAGCACCGGACGGCGCACAGGAGTTGCTGCCTGTTGAAACAGCTGATTTTGGGCAGGATCTGCTTGTGGTCGTTAAAAATGCCCTTGCTGCATTGCACCCTGATCTGGTAGCGGCAGCGCGAACGTGCTTGACGGTGATCGCAGTAGTTATGTTGGTTTCTGTTTTGCGTCGTATTTCCGACAAAGCGGAAAGATCGGTGATCTTTGCCGGCGTTGTGGCTGTAGGCGCAATATTGCTTAAAGAGTCAAACACGCTTATAAATCTGGGTGCAGAAACGGTAACCCAGATCAGTGAATACGGGAAATTACTCCTGCCCGTTCTTACAGCGGCTATGGCCGCCCAGGGAGGTGGAGTCGCATCCGCTGCTTTGTATGCCGGAACTGCGGTATTTGATACGGTGCTGACATCTCTGATCTCCGTCTTGCTTGTGCCGATGGTCTATATGTTTCTGGCTCTTGCTGTTGCAAACAGTGCAACAGGCGAAAATATGCTCAAAGGTATTCGGGATTTTGTTAAATGGTTGCTGACCTGGCTACTGAAAACCATCCTGTACATTTTTACAGGCTATATGGCGATCACCGGAGTGGTCAGCGGCAGCGCAGATGCAGCTGCGATCAAAGCCACAAAGCTGACCATTTCCGGTATGGTGCCGGTGGTGGGCGGAATACTCTCCGATGCATCGGAAGCCGTGATCGTGGGAGCGGGTGTCATGAAAAATGCTGTTGGCGTATACGGAGTTTTGGCCTTTGTGGCAATGTTGATCTCACCGTTTTTGAGGATCGGCGTGCAGTATCTGCTTTTGAAACTGACAGCGTCTGTATGCGCTGTTTTGGATGTTAAGGAACTATCCGGACTGGTGGAGGCGTTCTCCACCGCAATGGGCTTGCTCCTTGGCATGACCGGCGCAGTATGTATGCTTCAGCTGATCAGCACCGTGTGCTATATGAAAGGATTTATCTGATGGAGGAGATCAAAAACTACTTGCTTCGGCTATGTGCGGCGGCACTTATATGTGGCATTGCGGCATGTCTTGTGCAAAACAAGAAAACGACCGGGTCTTTGCTGAAGATGATCTGCGGCGTATTTCTTGCGCTTACGGTGCTGGGGCCTGTCGCAGGAATACGCTTTGATGGTATCGACAATTTTGCTCCCCAGATCGAACAAGACGCACAGGCGGCAGTGGGCGAAGGAAAAAATACTGCAATGGATGCGTGGATCGCTGGCATAAAAGAGTCCGCAAAATCATATATCTTGGACAAAGCGGAATCCTACGGCGCACAGTTGGAGGTGGAGATCACCGTCGAAGGGACAGATCCGCCCAGTTTGGTTGGCATACGTCTTGAAGGAAGCATCTCGCCTTATGGGAAAAAGATGCTGCAGGAAGTCATATCCCAGCAGCTGGGAATAGCAGAGGAGGATCAGATATGGATTGGGTAGGCATTAAAAATAAAGCTCTGGATGCTTTTAAGAAGTATCGCTACGCAATCCTGATTCTGGTTGCCGGTGCTATACTGATGCTGATCCCCGGACGCTCCGCCGAACCGTCACAGACAAACGCAGAGCCGTCACAGGCGATTGAGCAGGAAAGCATTACCCAGGAGCTTACACAGATTCTCAGCCAGATCAGCGGCGTGGGAAAAGTGCAGGTCATGCTTACAGTGGCATCCGGAGAGAGAACCATTTATCAGTACGATGAGGATTCCAAAGCAGGTGAAAACGGCTCAGTTCGAAAGGATACGGTGATTATCTCAGATGCCGACCGGAATGAATCTGGCCTGATCCAGCAAGTCATCCCTGCAAAATACCAGGGCGCTGTGATCGTCTGTGAGGGTGCAGATCATGCTGCGGTCTGTCTTGCGGTGGTGGATGCAGTTTCCAAAGTGACTGGTTTGGGTGCGGACCGGATCAGTGTTTTGAAAATGAAATGAATGGAGGAGCATATATGAAAAACTGGAAAAAGAACTGGAAGAAAAATCTTACGGCTGCAGCGGTGCTTTTGGTGGTATGTGCCGGAATCTATACCAACTGGATGTACTCCAACGCAAAGAGCGTGGAGAATTTGACAGACACATTGGATGCCGAAAAGGTAATGGGGGAAGACAGCATTGTACTGGGTGTTGGCAACCTGAATAATACCGAGACGAACACATTTACAGATTACTTTGCGGCGGTTCGTCTTTCCCGGCAGCAGGCCAGGGACAGTGCCGTAGACCTTCTTCAGGAGGCCATGGCGTACGGCGACAGCGCAGAGGCATCTACATCCTCGGCACAACTGGAGCAGATCGTGCAGACGGCACTATGTGAAGCCCAGATCGAAAGCTTGGTCATCGCAAAAGGGTATGCCGATTGCGTTGCGTACATGACAGACAGCGGTATTTCTGTTGCGGTGGCAGCTCCCGAGGGTGGCATTCAGCAGGCCGACGTTGCCGTGATCGCCGACATTGTTCTGAGTCAATCCGATTACACTGTGGAAGATATCCGAGTTGTGGAGGTACAGTGATTTTTATCCCCAAGGTCCGTCCTTGGGGATTTTCCTATGAAAAACCGGAAACATTACAGATTGACTTATAAGCTTACTTTTGTTATACTAAACAAAAGAACTTACCATGCGCTGCATGATAAATCAGGAGGTATTCTCATGGCTGAAAATAAGCAGTATATTACCAGTGTTCAGGACAATGGCTCCATTATGATCTCTGAGGATGTGATCGCTACCATCGTTGCGCAGGCCGTTAAGGATGTTGAGGGCGTTGTCAATCTGAGCGTGAAGCCCGGCGCCGATCTTGCTGACATTATCGGCAAGAAGACCTGGGGCAAGGGCATGAAGATCGTTATCAGCGAAGACAATACTGTGGCTATTGATTGCAATTTGGTTGTTGGCTATGGCCAGAGCGTTGTTGCTATTGCCCAGACCGTGCAGGAAGCAGTTTCTGCTGCTGTGGAATCTATGGCAGGCGTGAAGGTGACCGCTGTGAATGTTAATATTTGCGGCATCATCCGTCAGTAAGGGAAGCGTAATGACACGAGCAAACGCCAGAGAACTGGCAGTTCATTTGATCTATTCCCAAACCTTTACCGGTTACGAGCCGGAGGAAGTCGTTTCGATCCGTCTGGAGCGGGAATACTATAAAAAATTGGCTGAAGAAAATGAAGTCTACGCCGACAGACCCAGCGGCGCTCAGCGTGCATATATCGACAGTGTGGTTTCCGGCGTTGCAAACCGCCTGGAGGAGCTGAACGAGGTCATTCAGAAATACTCCATCGGTTGGGATATTTCCCGGATCTCCCGGCTGGCCCGTGCCATTATGCAGCTGGCGGTATATGAGGTACTGTGGGTCGAGGATGTGCCCACCGGCGTTGCCATTTCCGAAGCAGTACGCCTTGCCAAGAAATATGATGGCGACGACACAGGCGCATTTGTCAACGGAATTTTAGGATCTTTTGCCAGAAGCTTAAATACTGAGGAAGCAAAATGAGTGTGATCGGTTTCGATACCAGCAATTATACAACATCAGTGGCTTATTTTGATGGTGTCAGTGGCGAAAACTGTTCAAAGCTCCTGCCTGTAAAGGCCGGGGATTTGGGGCTGCGTCAATCCGATGCAGTATTTCATCATACCAAAAGCCTGCCGGAACTTTCCAGCAGGCTTTTTTCCGGTTTGGATACATGCAACATAAGCGGCGTTGCCGTTTCAACCCGACCCAGAGCGGTAGACGGCAGCTATATGCCCTGTTTTCTGGTGGGCTATTCCCATGCCAGAATGCTTGCGGATCTGCTGAATGTTCCCTTGTTTGAGGTATCTCACCAGCAGGGGCATGTGGCAGCTGCCCTTTGGAGCGCAAACCGCATGGATTTGATGGATAAGCCGCACCTAGCCTGGCATCTCTCCGGCGGAACTACTGAGCTCTTACTTGTAGAGCCGGAAGGCAAAAACGTAAAATGCAACCGGATCGGCGGCACAACAGACATCTCTGCCGGTCAGCTGATCGACCGTACAGGACAGCTTTTGCAGCTGCAGTTTCCTTCCGGAAAGGCTTTGGATAATCTGAGCGCAGAAGCAACAGGGAAGTCCTTCTTTAAGGTCAAGTGTCCGGGCACAGAGTTTTCACTTTCCGGTGTGCAAAATAAGGTACAGCAATTCCATGGGCAAAACGGTGATCCTGCCGAAACCGCTGCGTACGCCTTGCGGTGTGTCAGCTATGCGGTCTGCAAGGCCACAGAAAATGCATTGCAGGCATATCCCGGGTTGGGGGTTGTCTTTTCCGGCGGCGTGGCTTCCAATTCGCTTCTGCGTGCTTCTACGGCATACCTGAAGCCGATATTTGCCGAGCCTAAATATTCAACTGACAATGCTTTGGGTGTCGCCGTGCTGGGATACCGGCTTCTGGAGGGATGAAATGGAACAAGTACTCTCTGTAACCCAAATCAATGAGTATATCCGCAATATGATGGACAGCGACCTGCGGCTTGCCAACGTGGCGATCCGTGGCGAGATCAGCAACTACAAGCTGTATCCTTCCGGTCATCATTATTTTTCTCTGAAGGATGAAACCGGCGCACTCAAATGCGTCATGTTTAAGGGCAATGCTTTCCGCCTGCGTTTTCGTCCGGAAAACGGCATGAAGGTCATCGCCATGGGTAAAATTTCTGTGTTTCCCCGGGATGGCGCTTACCAGCTATATTGCTCTGCTTTGGCGCTGGACGGTATCGGCGATCTGCATGCTGCGTTTGAGCAGCTTAAGAAAAAGCTTTCTGCCCAAGGCCTGTTCGACCAAGAACATAAGAAATCGCTACCAAAATATCCTCAGCGGATCGGCATTGTTACCAGCTCTGCCGGTGCTGCGGTGCATGATATGCTGCGGATTTTGAAAAAGAGATATCCGCTGGCAAAGGTATATCTGTTGCCGGTTCGTGTGCAAGGCGAGGAAGCGCCGCCGGAGATCGCTGCTGCCATTCGGTATGCCAACCGCTTTATGCTGGCAGATCTTTTGATCGTGGGCAGAGGCGGCGGATCTATGGAGGATCTGTGGGCATTTAATGATGAGCGAGTTGCCTATGCTATTTTTGAGTCCGAGATTCCCATAATTTCCGCTGTGGGACATGAGCCGGATGTGACAATTTCCGACTATGTTGCTGACCTTCGGGCGGCAACACCGTCCAATGCGGCGGAGCTTGCTGTGCCGGACCAGGAGGCGCTGCGCCAGAATCTGGACAGCATGCTAAGCTCTATGGTAAACACCTTGACAGGTCGGGTGGATTCTGCAAGAAAGCATCTTCGAATTCTGTCTGAAAGCCCGGTGCTTCGAAGCCCGGATGTCTACCTGCAACAGCGGCAGCTGTGCGTTGAACAGCTGAAGGAGCGGCTTGCCTCTGCGCAAAAGCAGGTCATAGAGAAAAAGGTATTCCAGTATGCAGCGCTTGCTGCCAAACTGGATGCCATGAGTCCGCTTAAGGTACTTTCCCGTGGCTATGCCATGACGCAAACGGAAGACGGAACTGTCCTTCGAAGTACCAAACAGGCAAAAGTGGGGGATACCGTAACTGTAACGCTTAGTGACGGCAAGCTGTCTGCCAGTGTTACACACGTGAAGGAGGATAACTGATGAATCAGACGAATAAAACTTTTGAGGAGTCCGTCCAGCGGCTGGAGGAGATCGTCCGAGCGATGGAGCGTGGCGATGTTTCCTTGGATGAATCTCTTAAGCTGTTCCAGGAAGGCACAGAACTTGTTACAAGCTGCAATCAGCTTCTGGACAATGCACAGATGCAGATCAAAATGATCGTTCCCGGCGCTGACGGTGCGCCTGTAGAGGAGGTTTTCACCGATGAACAATGATGCTCGCAGCGCTCAGTACCGTGAGTGTGTTCAAGAGTTTTTGAAGCAGTGGTACGAGCAGTTTCACGGTGAGCCTCAAAAGGCACTGTATGAAGCTATGGAGTATAGCCTTCTTGCCGGCGGCAAGCGCCTCAGACCAATATTTACACTGGAATTTTGCCGGCTCTGTTGTGGTGATTGGAAAAAAGCCGTCCCATTTGCAGCAGCTGTGGAAATGATCCATACATACAGCCTGATCCATGATGATCTTCCCTGTATGGATAACGACGATTTCCGCCGTGGCAGGCCGACAAACCACAAGGTCTATGGCGAAGCGATGGCAGTTTTGGCAGGTGATGCACTGCTGACGGATGCTTTTGCTGTGGCGTCCACGGCTGATGTGGATCCTGAGCCTAAGGTTTCTGCTATGCAGCTTCTTTCGGAATGCGCCGGATCACTTGGCATGGTTGGCGGTCAGGCGCTGGATGTTATGAGTGAACAGCGGCAGCTGACGGAAGAAGAAATTCTTGATATCCACATGAAAAAGACCGGACTGCTTATTACTGCTGCATGCACTATAGGTGCTGTCGCCGGTGGCGCAAACGAGGCGCAATTCGATGCTTCCGGTAGATTTGCCGCCGCCTTGGGCTTGGCATTCCAGATCCGTGACGATATGCTGGATGTGATCGGCACGAAGGAAGAAATGGGAAAATCTGTTGGAACTGACGATAAGAAGAATACATTTGTTCGCCTGCTTGGTATGGACAGATGTGAAGAAATGGTGCAGCAATTTACAGCAATGGCCATTGAGGAACTGTCTGTATTTGAGGATGCCGATTATCTCATTGATCTTGCAAAATCGCTGACTGATCGCAGAAACTAAAAAAGTGCTGGTGAAACTTCACCAGCACTTTTTTGCTCAGATAGGGGAGAGATTATCTCTTTCTCCACTCGTCGTACTGCTCCATGTAAGCCTTTTCCTCAGCGGGGAACTTACGCAGAGTGTTGACGACCTGACCGTCATTGTACTTGCGGGATTCAACATCCTCGGTGGTGCCCATAACGGTAACGTTGCACTGACGGGGACGTGCACGGACATGGTCCCAGTCGATGAAGTAGACGTGTGCGAACTCGCCGCCGTCCAGCTTGCCGTCCTTGATGGTCATGGTCTCGCTACGGCCGAAGAAGACGCTGCGCAGGTGACCGTCGGTGTTCATGGAAGTGAAGTTGCCGGGCTCGTTGACATAGCGGCCGAACTGGGCATGGACAGGGCCGGGGTGACGGTAATCGCCCTCATCGGTGTAGTCGGGGATCAGGTCACGCATGATGTCCAGCAGATCGTGCTGCAGGTACTCCAGATCAAAGGTGTCGAAGTCATGGGAGCACTCCTGAACCATGACAGAGCAGGTGGTGTGGTGAGAAACGATGGCGACAGTGCCGTTCTTAACACCGGACTCCTCAACAATTTTCATAACATCGGTGGAGATGTCATGGAAGGTGGGGATCCAACCACGGGACTGCAGCTGAATTTCTTTCTGAACTACTTTGAATTCCATTTGAAAATCCTCCATTTATGTAAATTAATTAACTGACGAAATTAAGCGTGACGCTCGTCCCATGCCTTGCGCACGGCGGCGATCATCTCGTCGACCATAGCAGCACGGTCAGCAGCCTTGGCAACACCGGAAGAAGAACCGGTAGCATCTGCGCCGGCAATGATGGTATTGTAGACATCGGTGCCGTTGGAAATACCGGCAGCGGTCAGAACCAGGATCTCAGGGTTGACATCTTTCACGCACTTGGTAGCTGCTTCCACATACTCAGGACCTACGCTGACACCGGTGCCGATGAGCTCTGAGGGCTCAGCAACGATGATGTCGGGGTTCAGGGAAGCGATCTTGCTGGCATCGGCCATAGAGTCGGCGCAAACGATGGTGGTCAGACCCACTTCGTCGGCGCGCTTGATGGTCTCGGCAAGCACCTCGAAGGTCAGGGGCTTCTCCACATGGTTGAGCATAACGCCCTCAGCGCCCGCAGCAACCAGGGACTCGGGCAGAATGTCTGCCAGGCCACGACCCACGGGGATGGGATCCATATGGGGAGCAAAAACGTGGATGTTGGTGGTAGCTTCGGCAACACGGCGGATATCTACCACAGGGCAGGTGAAGATAATATCCACATCATACTTCTTGGAGGCAGCGTCTGCAGCCTTGGCAAGGGCGAGAATATCGTCACCATACAGATAGGACTTGGGGCCGATTTCAAAAAACGGCGCTTTCAGTTTACAGTTGGACATAAAAGCCATCTCTCTTCCTAAAATATTCCGGAAATATTATAGCAATTTCCAATCCGCTCGTCAATAACAATTTCGCTTCTTTTTCCCTCAGGAAATACTGCTGTAAAATTTTACATTCTCTATTGAAAAATGCGGGAAAAAGTAGTATTCTATTATTATAATTGGGTAGGTATGCAAAGGCGCATATTCTGCCAACTAATGAATGAGGAGTTGATTGTTTTGGTCACCAAAGAGGCAATCGCAGCTGCACGCGCGGCATACGATATTGAAGCAGAATGCATTACAGAAATGAAAGGTTATTTTGATGACGAACAGTTTGCAAAAGCTGTGGAACTTTTGAGCAGCGCTCCCCGCATCGGCACAGCCGGCTGCGGCCATTCCGGCATTATCTGCCAGCACATGGCGCATCTGATGTGCTGCATTGAACGTCCTGCCCGTTTCATCAGCCCCGCTGAGGCTGTCCACGGCGCTACCGGCTTTTTGCAGGCAGGCGACGTGATGATCTTTGCATCCAGAGGTGGCAAGACCAAAGAACTGCTGCCCATTGTTGATATTTGCAAGGCAAAGGGTGTTTCCATCATCACCGTTACTGAGAACATGGAATCTCCTCTGGCACAGGCTGCTGACGTTGTGCTGAAGCAGCATGTCAACCGTGAAACAGATAAGTGGAATGCTCAGGGCACGACCAGCACTACCGCACTTTGCATGATCTTCCATGCTCTGCAGGCTGCGGTGATTGAGCAGACCGGCTACCAGGCAGAGCAGTTTGCGCTGATCCATCCCGGCGGAGCCGTTGGTGAGCGCTTGAACAATAAGGCACTTTGATTTGGAGGATAATATGATGAAGACTAGTATCGGCTTTGTTTGCTTCGGCGAAGTGAACACTCCCTTTGAGCGCATCCAGATGAAGCACGATGAGGCTCTTGCATATCTGCAGGAGCGTTATGACAATATTGTTGACGGCGGTATTGTTATTGACGATCCCGAGTATAAAACCGCTGATACGGCAACTGAAAAGATCATGCCTCTTGACATGGAGTGCCTGGTCGTCTGCGTTGCTGGCTGGATCCCCACCCATGCGGTGATCCGTGTGACCGACCATTTCCGTCATGTCCCCATGCTGCTGTGGGGTCTGTGCGGTTGGAAGGAGAATGGCCGTATTATCACCACTGCCGAGCAGGCCGGTACAACTGCGCTGCGTCCTGCGTTTGAGGCGCTGGATTACACATTTAAGTACATCTATAATATCATCGGCAGGGAATGGCCCTTTGAGAAGATCGACGCATTTATTTCCGCCTGCCGTGCCAAGAAGCTGCTGCGCAGCGCCCGAGTCGGCACCATGGGCTACCGTGACATGCTGCTGTACGGCACACAGTACGAAGGCAATTCCATGCGTGGCCAGATCGGCGTTGAGGTCGAGCCCTACGAAATGCTGGAAATGGTCCGTGCCATTGATACGCTGGATGCTGCTGCCGTTGCTGACGGCGTAAAGTTTGTCAAGGAAAACTGGGTATTCAAGAAAGAATGTGACGACAGCGTTATTGAGCAGGGCGTTAAGTATGCGCTGGCGATCCTGAAGAAGATTCGGGAGCGTGGCTGGGAAGCTATTACCCTTATCGATGTGGACGGCATGAAGAAGCTGGAGGGCTTCCCTCCGGCAATGGTCTTTATGCTGCTGGAGCATTACTGTGACATTCTCACCGTTCCCGAGAATGATGTCATGGGTGCTGTGACCCAGCTGATCATGAAGTATATCACCGGCCAGACTGTGCCGTATCTGGAATACTACGAGTTCTTTGAAAAGAGCATGCTCATCGGCGTACCGGACTTTGTTCCCAAGAGCGTTACCGCCGGTGATGTCACCGTACTGCCCGCTGCTTTCGGCCTGCTGAACGCATCTCTTTTGAACGTCTCCAAGGTCAAGACCGGCTATGTGACCTGCGCCCGCCTGGTCTACCTGAAAGGCAAGTACAAGATGCATGTCTACACCGCTGAGGCCAAGGAGCCTCCGGCATGGAACGAGTACGGTTGGGACGATCCTGCGCCGCAGCTGCCCAGTCTGGAAGTGTTCCCGGACTCCTGCACCGTTGAGGAGTTTGCACAGAATGTTTCCTGCCAGCATGTGATCGTTGCCTATGGCAATTATGTGGAAGCCATCCGTGACTTCTGCAAGATGATGGACATTGAGCTTGTGATGTGATCACGGAGGTTTGCTATGTATATTGGCGTTGATTTGGGTTCAACCAATATTAAGGCTGCAGTATATGACAGCAGTATGAAGCTTATCGACCGGCAAAGCCTGCCTGTGGAATACATCCGTGAAAATGGCTTTGTGGAGTTCGATGCCGAGCTTTATTTCGGTAAGCTCGTAGAGCTTGTCGGTAGTATCGTTAAGACCCATGGTATTAAAGAAGTCAGTGAAATCGCTTTCACCGGCCAGGCGGAAACCCTGGTGGTGCTTGGCACCGACGGCAAGCCGCTGATGAATGCCATCTCTTGGATGGATGAGCGCTCTACTGATGAGTGTGCAGTATTGGCAGAGAGATTTGATGCTGCTACCTGCGAAGCCGTCACCGGTCAGCAGGCGGTGCTGCCCACTTGGCCGGCAACGAAGATCCTGTGGTTGAAGAATAACCGACCGGAAATCTATACCGGCGCAGCTACATATATGCTGCTAAAGGACTATATCGTCTATTGCCTGACCGGCAATAAGCTTTCCGATATGTCCATTGCCACATTTTCTTTCTACTTTGACATTTATAACAAGGTCTACTGGAAAGAAATGCTGGAAGCAATCGGAGTTTCCGAAGCGCAGCTTCCTGCACTGTGCGAGCCCTGTACCGTCGCCGGAACACTGCTTCCCGAGGTTGCCAAGGCTATGGCGATCACAGCGGATACCAAGATCAACGTTGGTACGCTGGATCACTTTGCCGGCATGATCGGCACCGGTAATATCCATCCTGGTGACATTACACTGTCCACCGGTACGGTGATGGCGATCGCTACCATGTGCGGCAAGCCTGCACCAAAGAGCTGCGGTATTGCAATGCACTACGGCTTCATTCCCGACACCCATGTGATGCTGCCTGTTGCGGAAAGCGGCGGCGTCAGCCTGGAATGGTTCAGAAGAAGCTGCATGCCAAACACAAACTACGATGAAATGAATGCTGTTCTTGCCGAAAGAGGGGAGAACCAGCTGATTTTCCTGCCTTA
This sequence comes from Faecousia sp., assembly GCA_045541695.1. Taxonomy (GTDB): domain Bacteria; phylum Bacillota; class Clostridia; order Oscillospirales; family Oscillospiraceae; genus Faecousia. The sequence continues at coordinate 108,990 of JAZQJO010000003.1, read as the reverse complement.
CCTGGTAGGTACCAATGCGCCGGAATTCCACAGCGAGGCCAACGGTGTATTCTGGGGCCTGCGTCAGGAGCATGATGCCATCGATATGGCAGGTGCAGTTATGGAAGGCGTTTCCTTCGTGCTGAAAAAGAACTGCGACCATATTGCGTCCAAGGGTGTTGCTCCCAAGTCTATCATCGCCACCGGCGGTGGTGCCAAGAGTGCTATCTGGTGCCAGATGCAATCCGACATCACCGGTCTGCCCATCCGCATTCCCAGTGAGAAGGAAGCGGCATGTCTGGGCGCAGCGATGATCGCTGCTGTCAGCGACGGAAGATTTGCGGATTACGAAGCAGCTGTTGTGTACTGTGTAGACTTTACAGCCAGCTTTGAGCCCCATCCCACCGAGGAGAAGCAGAAGAAGTTCCGCCGCTTCTGTGCGCTCTACGACGCAGCACTGGAAATCAACAAGATCTAAAGGAGAAACAAAAATGGCAATTTTATCACCCTCCATTTTGTCCGCCGATTTTGTCAATCTGGAGCAGGATATCAAAGCAACTGCTGCATCCGGCGCAAAATGGATCCATATCGATAACATGGACGGTCAGTTCGTCCCTAACTTGTCTTTCGGCCATATGGCGGTGAAATCGATCCGCAAGGTCACCGACATTGTTTTGGATGTGCATCTGATGATCGACCGGCCTATCCGCTTTGTGGAGGATTTCTGCAAGGCCGGTGCTGACTACCTGACCATCCACGTGGAAGCCGATACTCCGGAAAACACCATGGCAGCCATCGACAAGATCATCGAACTGGGTGTGAAACCTGGCATCGTGGTAAAACCCAAGACGCCTGCTGAGGTAATTCTGCCTTATCTGGATAAATGTGAACTGATTCTTGTTATGACGGTTGAGCCCGGCTTCGGGGGTCAGAAATTCATGGCGGATATGATGCCCAAGCTGAAGAAGATCCGTGAGTATATTGATGAGCGTAAGCCCGGCTGCCACCTGGAAGTTGACGGCGGTGTGGACATTGAGACCGCTGAAATTTGTAAGGCAAACGGCGCTGATGTTCTTGTCGCCGGCTCTGCCTATTATAAAGCGGCTGACCGTGCCGCGTTTGTCCGCAGCGTTGAAGCATAAGAAACCGTACTGTCTTGTATTACTGCCTATTGAAACTACAAATTTGGAGGTACACACATGAAAAAGATTTTTGCTTTGCTACTCAGCTTGGTGATGATCGTTACTGTCTTTGCCGGTTGCGAAAGTACCGGTAACAGTACCGAGACCACCGGCGCAGCACCTGCGCCCAAGGGCGTTTTTGAGGCCGGTTACGGCCGTGTGGATGTTACACCCGATGAGAAAAACTCCATGAACCTTGCAGGCCATGGCTATGACCGTTTTTCTATTGCAGTTTGGGATCCGCTGTACATTACCTGTGTCGCCCTTAAGGACGAGGACGGCAACACATTCCTGCTGTACCATTGCGATTTCCTGAAAGCCTACGTGACCCTGAATATGTCCAAAAGACAAATTGCTGCGGCTGCCAACGTGCCCGTCGAAAACATCATGATCGCCACTACCCACAACCATTCCGCACCTGGTCTGGATGATACAGATTCCTCTCTCACCGTTGACTATGCGCAGAGTGTCAGAAAGGCACTTGTGAAGGCAGCAGAGGATGCGATTGCCGATCTGAAGCCGGCTAAAGCGTATACCACCGAAATCGATGTCGATAATATGAACGGAATCAGATCTATCGGTGTGTCCTCCAACTTTGAAGACGAGCTTGACGCAACCATGGAACTGATCAAGTTCACCCGCGAAGGCGGCAAGGACATCGTTTTGATGAACTGGCAGGGCCACCCCAGAGGCCACGGTGACAGTAAGGATGCGATGAATGCGATTTTGTCTGATGTAGATGCGATCCGCAGATGCATCGAGCCTGCTCTGGATTGTCACTTTGCATTCTTCCTGGGCGCTTCCGGTAACGTCAATAACATTGCTTCTTCTCAGACCTATGTCATTCACGGCAAACTCCTGTCTGGCTATGCAGTAAAAGCTGCCCCCAACTTTAAGGAAGTAGAAGATGGTGTCATCAGAAAAGTGACCACCAAGGTTGAGGTTGACTATAAAACCGGCGGCAAGACGGAAAATGTCCTGCTTTCTACCATTGCTATTGGTAAATCCATTGCGTTTGTCATTGTTCCCTATGAGATGTTCAGCTCCAGCGCAAAGGAAATCAAGGCTTACTCTCAGTTTGATCAAACATTTATTGTGACCTGTGCTGACAGTCATTACGGCTACATGCCGACTGAGGCTACTGCTGACGACGAATACGAAGTCGGCGCTACCAGTTATGCCAGAGGAACGGCTGAACGCCTTGTAGAAGGTTATCTGGACCTGCTGGATCAGTTGTTGGCAGAATAAGCGTTAAGTATTAATACATAAAAGAGCCCCTTCCGTCGGGAAGGGGCTCTTTCTTTTAGAGTTCGTTCATTACCGTTTCAATGCGACTTCTGCTGCGTTTTTCACCCAGAATTTGCATTACAGTGTAAAGGTCAGGGGAGTTGGTCTTGCCGGTGACGGCCTGGCGGATAAAGGTGGAAACATCTGCAACCGTACCGGGGAAGGCATCGGGATCCGCCTTGTATGCCTTCATATCGGTGGTAAAGCCGATCTCTTCGGTGATGACCTTGACCTTTTCAAACCATACGCCGGAGTCATCAGCAGGATCAAAGGCTGTCAGGAATTTCTCCAAAACGGACTTGATCACCTTGCGGTCAAACTTATCGTCGAAAACGGGCGTTTCCAGATAATCGTCATAGAAGAAGCCCATATAAGGCTTGGCTTCCTTCCAGGTGGCGATGTCCTTTCTGGGTTTTTTGCCGCCACGGCCAATGGCGAGAATAGAAACGGCAAATTCCTTGTCAGCAGCCAGCTTTTCACCAAATACAGGATCAAACTCCAGCGCCCATTCCAGCAGCAGACCATACACAGTCTCTGCATCCATGCGGCTGATCACGTTCTTGGATACGTCCACCAGCTTTGCATAGTCAAACAGGCTGCCTGCAGGGTTCAGCTTCTTGGGACTGAACTGGAAACTGTCTAGGTCTGCATCGGGATTTGCACGGCGCCAATCCTCAAAATTGGAGTTGAGGATTGTCATAATGTATTCACGCACCGCGGCGATGGGGAAGCCCTCGGCCTTGTAGAAAGTCAGCGCCAGCTCCGGGTCTTTCCGTTTGGAGAGCTTGCGCTTGGAGGTGCCGTCCATCTTCATCAGCGGTCCAATGTGGACATACTTGGGAAGCTTAAAGCCCAAAGCCTGGAACAACTGAATATGGAAGGGGAGTGTGGCCATCCATTCGTCGCCACGGACAACATGGGTGGTGTGCATCAAATGGTCATCCACAGCATGGGCAAAGTGATAAGTGGGAATACCGTCGGATTTCAGAAGCACATGGTCAATATCATTTTCCGTAATGGTCAGCTTGCCCTTGACTACATCGTCAAACTTGAATTGGTTTTCAATGCTGCCGGTGCTGCGGAAGCGAAGCACCCAGGGATTGCCGGCATCCAGCTGCGACTGAATATCCTCGATAGAACGGTCACGCCAAACAGCGTAAGTGCCATAGTAACCGAAATTGACCTTTGCGGCTTCCTGCTGCTCACGCATGGCAGACAGTTCTTCTTCACTGCAGAAACAGGGGTATGCCTTGCCCTCGCTGACCAGCTTCTTTGCGTATACATGGTAAATGGACGCTCTCTGTCGCTGACGGTAAGGTCCGTAAGCGCCGCTGTCACCATCGTGAGTCGCACCCTCGTCAAACAGGATCCCGTAGTGCTTCAGCGTATCGATGAGCACCTCAACAGCGCCGGGAACTTCCCGCTTTGCGTCGGTATCTTCCACACGAAGAAACAGCACGCCGCCGCTCTGATGGCTCATTCTTTCTGAAATCGTGCCCTGTACCAGATTGCCAAGATGGACAAAGCCGGTAGGTGAGGGAGCCATTCGGGATACGATGGCGCCTTCGGGCAGAGTGCGGGCAGGAAAACGTGCCTCAACCTGATCAACGGTCTCGGTTACGTTGGGAAACAGCAACTGCGCCAATGCTTGATAATCCATAGTCGGTACCTCTTTTGTACATAGATTTCTTTTTTACAATATATCATCTTGGGGAGATATTGTCAATTTATCATTGCGTTTTTCTTATGGTTGTGGTAGAATGTTTGAAAACTATTTGAAACGAGGCGTGTCATTGTGGAAGAAACCGTAGTTAAGAAAAGAATGCTGTCCGGAATCAAGCCTTCCGGCGATTTGACTTTGGGCTCTTATCTGGGTGCTATCAAGAACTGGGGCGCCCGGTCTGATGAATTTGATTGCTTTTATTTCATGGCTGACCTCCATGCCATTACTGTGCGGCAGAATCCTGCCGATTTGCGGCGCCGCACTTTGGAGCAGCTGGCCCAGTATATTGCCTGCGGACTTGATCCGGAGAAGAATACTCTCTTCATCCAGAGCCATGTTCGCCAGCATGCGGAGCTTGGCTGGATCATGAGCTGCTATTCCATGTTTGGCGAACTGAGCCGTATGACTCAGTTTAAGGACAAATCCGCAAAGAACGCAGATAACATCAACGGCGGCCTGTTTACTTATCCCAGCCTGATGGCCGGTGACATTTTGCTGTATCAGCCCGATCTTGTGCCGGTGGGCGAGGATCAGAAGCAGCACGTTGAGCTGACACACACCATCGCACGGCGATTTAACGGCATTTACGGTGATGTGTTTAAGATCCCGGAGCCCTACGTTCCCAAGGTGGGTGCCCGGATCATGAGCCTGACCAATCCCACCGCAAAGATGTCCAAGTCCGAGAATGAGGACACCGGCCGTGTCCTGCTGATGGATCCTCCCGAGGTGATCATGAAGCAGTTCAAGCGTGCCATCACCGATTCCGATACGGAAAATTGCGTTCGTTATGACCGGGAGAACAAGCCCGGCGTTGCCAATCTCATGACCATCTATTCTTCCATCACCGGTAAAACCTATGAGCAGATCGAAGCTGAATTTGCCGGCTGCGGCTATGGCAAGTTTAAGCCTGCTGTGGGAGAAGCTGTTGTCGAGGCGCTGCGGCCCATTCGTGAGGAAGCTACCAGGATCATGAAGGACAAGGCATATCTGGAAAGCGTTTACCGTGACGGTGCTGAAAAGGCATCCTACGTTGCAGAGAAGACCCTGCGCAAGGTCTATAAGAAGATCGGCTTTGTTCAAAGATAACAGAAACAGCCTGCAGATCTGCAGGCGGGTTTTTACATGAATAGATAAAGCGCAAGGGTCAAAAGCGCCGTATTCTTGTCTTCAGCGCAGTCGCCTGACATGAGCAGCAACAATAAAATGATCATCAAATCGCCGGTGTCGATGTTTTTCGGCAAAAGCTGCCGCAAAAAGGAGCCGGCGTTTATATTTTGACGGCAGACGGGCTCAGATTCTTCGCAGGGCTGAGACTTTTCTTCAAAATGCTGCTTCTCCGGCTCATGTGCCGGCTGTTGCGGTCTTCTGGGCGGCGCTTGCTGCGGCCGTGCTGCCGGTGCTGATTCTGGCATCTGGTTTTTGCGGTATGTCCCGTCGTCTTGTGGGATGTATCGATTATACATGTGTTGATCACCTGCCTGAAGAGAATAATGCGCCATTGGCACCGAAGAAATTGGATGCAAGGGCTGCGATCTTTGCAGCGCGCATTGCATTTTCCAACCGTGTGATACGTTCTCCGGTCAAGTATGGGCCCAGTGCTTTCAATAGGTTCTGCTGATTGCGGTCGATCCCGGTTTGCTGCGCCATGCCGACCACCTTTTGTAAAACCGCCGGATCAAAGCTAAGGGGCTGCGCCGGTGGAGGTGCTGGAGGCCCCGCTTTCGGCGGTGCTTCCTGATTGCTGCCAAAGGCCTGGGCCATAGACATGATCTGCGCCATCATTTGCGGGTTGCTGAGAATGGAGTTCAGCTTTTCTTCCATACCTTCCATACGTTACTCCTTCAATTTCCCAAGCAGCGCTGCCGTTTGCGGATCGGCAAGAAGCTGCGAAACCGCTTGCTTTACTGCATCCAGATTTCCTGCTGATGCTTGCTGCATTGCTTGCTGCAAAATGTCGCTGTTTTGCTGCTGCAAATGAGCAAAAAGCTGTTTTGCTGCATCACTTTCCGCCAGACGAGCCGCATCATCCATGGAAAAGTTATGAAATTTTCCATTTTTATTCACCATTTGATTGCCTCCGATCAAAATTCCTGCTATAATAAGCACAGATACTGCTATACTATATGCATGCTGGGACAGGAAGGTGAATCATGAAAATACTGGTGCTTTCGGATTCTCATTCCGGACTTAGCTTCATGCGCATGGCGATCCGCAAGCTCTCGCCGGATGCGGTTGTTCATCTCGGCGATTATTATGATGACGGTGAAGCGATGCAGGAAGAGTTTCCCAATATCCGTTTTAGCCTTGTTCCGGGAAATTGTGACCGTGGCTATTTGCTGCGCCCTGTACCGGAAACGGTCTGTTATCCCGTCTGCGGCGTGATGCTCTATATGACCCATGGGCATGTGCATCATGTGAAAGAGGGCGGCCTCTACAGCCTTCTGGAGGATGCCAGACGAATAGGAGCGCAGGCGGCGCTTTTCGGACATACCCATGATTCGTTCTGTGAAAGAACGGATGATGGACTTTGGGTGCTGAATCCCGGCAGCTGCCGCTCCTTTGGCGGTAGTGTCGGCTTAATTGAAACCCAGGACGGCAAGATACACAAATGCCGTGTCCTGGGGGTGAGCGAATTGGAGGGAATATTATGATTTTAACTGTTGATATCGGAAATTCCAACATCGTCCTTGGAGGCGTGGAAGGGGAGACTATTGCCTTTGAGGCACGTCTGCGGACAGATTCCACCAAAACCTCCGACGAGTATTGCGTTGACCTGAAAATGCTTTTGGATGTCTACAAAATCAATGCCGAAGCCATTGAAGGCGCTATTATTGCTTCTGTCGTGCCCCAGGTTTTGAACTCCATGCAGACCGCAATCAAAAAGCTTACGGGCAAGACGAGCCTTGTGGTTGGCCCTGGACTCAAGACCGGTCTGAACATTAAAATTGAAAATCCGTCCCAAACCGGCGCCGATTTGGTGGTCGGCAGCGTTGCTGCGCTGCGGGAGCATAAGCCCCCGCTGATCGTCATCGATATGGGCACAGCAACCACAATGGTGGTCCTGGACGAGTCCGGCGCTTTGATCGGCGGCTGCATCAGTCCCGGTGTCAAGGTCTCTATGGATGCGCTGACAGAACGAACCGCATTGCTTCCCGGTCTGCAGCTGGATCAGCCGAAAAAAGCTATCGGCCGCAACACCATTGATTGCATGCGCAGCGGCATTATGATGGGAAATGCCTGCATGCTGGACGGTATGATCGAGCGTATGGAAGGTGAGCTTGGCTGCAAGACAACAGTGGTGGCAACCGGTGGAATCGCCAGATTCATTATTCCCATGTGCAAGACTCCCATCATCTACGATAAGGACCTGATCGTCAAGGGCCTTGCGGCGCTGTATAACGACAACAAGCGCTGATCACAGCAGTGTGAACATGAAAAAGAGTGTCGTTACAGTGCCTAGGCTGATGGCAGCGGCAAGGGCCAGATCCAACGCCTTTTGGAATAGATAGCCGGGCTTTGCTGCGTTGGGGTATCTTGCGGCATAGAACTTGCGGTAAGAGATGACTTTTCCGGATTGTGCTGTGTGTTTCATATTTTATTCCTCCTTGCATTGTTTACAACCACAGTATAAAACCTATTCAGTCCAATAAAGAGGACTGATGCTCCGTTTTATCGTACAAATTTTCGAACGGTTTTAACTTGCATAGCGGGATAAAATATGATATGATGTCTTAAGTGTAATGATGAGTGCCGGAGGTGGCGTATGCATTTCTTTAGCAAACTTATGAATATGTGGAGCGAGTTTTGCGTGAAAGCGCAGCCGGTGATCGATAAGCTTGGACACATTTTCTCCGAGGTCAGTAAGGCGCTGTCGGTGGTTTGGAAATATATCGCGAAATGGCGGAAGGTTTTGCTTTCTGTGCCTGTTGGCTGGGCTGCCATCGTTCTTGCTCTGCAAAATATGCAGAAGCTTCCGGACAGAGTGGGTCTGGTCCTGCAAGCAAACGGCACGTTCGATTTCGAGATCGTCAGAGAGCTGGCTGTGCTTGGCCCCATCGCTGTGACGGCGGTGTGCCTGCTACTGATGTTCTGTTCCCGCAGAACGCTGACACCCTGGTTCGTCAGCATCGTTTCTCTGGCACTGCCGGTGATCATTCTGCTGATCAATACCTTTCCTGCATAAGTCGCTATGGAATGAAAAAAGCACCCCATCAGGGGTGCTTTTTTGGCGGAGAGAGTGGGATTCTCCCACGGCCTAAAAACATGCCACCGGCATGTTTTATTAACGGCCTTTCGAATCCCGCTCTCTACAAATGCGCATCAAAAAAAGTAACCACCAAAAGGTGGTTACTTTTTTGGCGGAGAGAGTGGGATTCGAACCCACGGTGCGTTGCCGCATCACTAGTTTTCAAGACTAGCTCCTTAAACCGCTCGGACATCTCTCCATACGCCGAAACTATACCATTTCAACGGATAAAAGTCAAGCCCACCAATGGTGGTGGGCTTGGTTAATATTATTTTGTAAAGGCAACAAAAGCTGCAGTATCCAGCTTATCGTACTTTTCCAGGAACGCTGCCAGTTCAGATGCAATCTGCTTGACGCCGCCCGCATCATTGCTTTCGATGTTCAGAGGCAGCAGAGGATCGTGGAGAGAAAGCCGCAGCAAGAACCAGCCGTTGCCGTGATCTTCATCCAGATTTACACGGATGCCTTCGTAGTTGCTGGGTGCAACAGACCAACCGGGCTGGGTAGCAGCATAGGCTGTCAGCTCGTCAATGACCATTTGGCCGTAAGGCTTAAAGTCATCCAGAAGAATATTCATGCGGAATTCCTTGCTTTCGGCAGGCTCCTCCAGCTCGGCAATGAGAGCTTCCAGACTATATCCTTCCTGCTTACTGCGGGCAAGCTCAATGAGCAGCTTTGTAACGATATATGCACCGTCATCCAGGAAATAGTTTTCTTTAAACGCACCGTGACCGGAGGTCTCGATGGCCAGCTGGCTGTCCTGACCGAGGTTATTCAGACGAATGGACTCGTTGATAACATTGCGGTAACCACGTTTAAAGCGATGATGCACACCGCCCTTGGCTTCGATGAACTTGGCAAGACCGGTGGAGGTGATGGAGTCGGTAACAATGGTGGTACCGGGATGCTCCCGCAGCAGGATTGCTGCCAGCATGGCAATGATACGGTTTCTGTTCAGCTCGCTGCCATCGGAAAGAACAGCGCCTGCACGGTCCACATCAGTATCGAAAATAATGCCAAGATCAGCATTGGTTTCCTTGACCGCTTCAATGATGGACTCCATGGCTTCCTTGTCTTCCGGGTTGGGAATGTGGTTGGGGAAGCTGCCGTCGGGATCCAAATAGCGGCTGCCATCTGTATTTGCACCCAGAGGCTTCAAAACCTTGTCGGCATAGAAGCCGCCAGCGCCGTTGCCGGCATCAACAACGATGCGGAAGCCGTTCAGAGGCTTGTCGCAGCCTGCTGCGGCACGGATCTTGCCCGCAAGGATCTCGGCATAGGTGTCCATGAAAGTGCCTGCTGCCAGGCTTCCTGCGCCCAGACCGGTTTGATCGTTGCCTTCGGCATATGTAAGGATCTGCTTGATGTCCTCTTTCTCAAGACCGCCGCCTGCGGTAAAAAACTTAAAACCATTGCGGTTAAAGGGCAGGTGACTTGCGGTGATCATTATAGCGCCGTCAAACTCGTAACCCTCGGTAACGGTAGACATGAACATGGCAGGGGTGCTGGCAAGACCAAAATCGGTGACCTGAAGACCCTGCTGCACCATAGCGTCGCAGATCCAGCCGCACAGCGTTTCACCGGAAAGACGGGAATCACGTCCCACGCTGACACGCAGAGTGGTCTTGCCGGTTTTCTTGACCAGCCACAGGGCAAAGCCACGGCCGATATTGCGGCAGACTTCCTCAGTTAAATTGACGCTTTGACCTGCAATGCCTTCCAGCGCAACACCACGGATATCGCTGCCGTTTTGAAGCTTCTTGTAGTCCATTTGTATTTCCTCCAGTTATTACTGTTCAGTTTTCTCATTTTTGCCAAGCTTGCGCTTGGTGCCGTCGGGGGAGACGATATAGGTATTGTCCAGCTGCCCAACAAGACTTGCTTTTACGGAATCAATATAGATCCTGCGAAGCTTGTCCCGTTCCTGCAGCTCTTCTTCGGTAAGACCCTCCGTCTTTGCTTTTTTTGCCAGCTCATTGATTCTGGCGATGACATCATCCATTTTCATTGCAATTCCTCACACATAACGGTGGATGACCACCGGAATTCGATTCTTTTTGGTTAGTCCGCTTGCGCTGACCAGTTTGATCTTTCCTGCGCCACGCAGGGATATTTTTGCACCTTCCGGCACGGTCTTATCCGACTTTTCACAGGGCAGACCATCAATCGCTACTTTACCGGCGGCGATATGCTGCGCAGCGAGGCTACGTCCGATGCGAAAGCCGGAGGAAACCACGCTGTCCAGCCGCAAGGAAGCCAGTGTATCCTTGATTTCCTTGATCTGCGGTTGCGGGAGCTTTAGCTCCGACAGGGGAATCCGCTGGATCCTAAGTTTTGCTTTGCCGGCAGAGCAGAGGTTTTGCAGCACATACTCGGCAATCAGCGCAGTTACCAAGAGGTCGCAGGATCTATCGCCGATGCAGATATCGCCAACGGTCTCCCGAGCGATGCCGGCGCCCATCAGCGCACCCAGAAAGTCACGGTGGGTTGGTCCGTCGCCCTCATAAAACTCCGCACGCAGACAGACGACAGGAGAGTCTTCGTCGGTCAAAGCAGATTCATCCAGATACTCCGGAAGATAGACAAGCATTTTCCGTTCGGCCTCGGCATAGCCGCCAAAACTGACAAGACCCGGCTCGTCACCAAAGAGATACCGGCACATTTCCAGCTCTCTGGGTGTCAGAAAAGGCGTGGAAGCGATCACATTTCGTCGAATACCGGCGCTGATCTTGTCAAAAATCTTTGCAAGCAGCAGCCGATCTTCCGGCGTTTGTGCGATTTTTTCGATGTTTCCTCGATCCAAAATAATCACCGGGATCATTATACCATAGGCATTTGCAATTTCAAGGGAAATTTTCCTTGTCTATGCCAGGGATTTGTCGTATAATATGGGAAGAAAGCAGGTGATAGCATGATCATTGGTATTATTGGCGCCGGCGCCTCCGGTATGGCTGCCGCAATTTCCGCAGCACAATGCGGGGAAAACCAGGTTGTCGTATTTGAGCGACAGGCACGTGTAGGACGAAAATTGCAGGCAACCGGCAACGGTCGATGCAACCTTACAAATCTGAACGCAGCTGCCAGGTACTATCATGGCGAAATGGCAGAATTTGCTCTGCCGGCGCTGGAACGCTTTCCGGTGCAGGAGACGCTGGATTGGTTTCGCAGTTTGGGCCTTTACACGGTGTCTGAGGAATCCGGACGTGTCTATCCTTATTCCGACCAGGCAAATTCCGTGGTGGATGTGCTGCGTTTTGCTCTGGAAAAAGAAAATATTTGTCTGAAAACAGGCTTTGAGGTCACAAAAGTAAAGAAAACCGCTGATGGCTTTATTGTCAGCAGCAAAGAGGAAAGTTGTGGCTGCGATAAGCTGATTATTGCGTGCGGTGGTATCGCAGGCACAAAGCTGGGAGGCTCGCTTTCCGGATATAAGTTACTGCAAAGCTTCGGTCACAAGATAACAAAGCTGCGGCCCTCTCTTGTGCAGCTGAAGAGCAGCTGGAGCGGCTGTAATGCGCTAAAAGGCGTACGCGCAAACTGTCACGCAGCGATCATGCACGAAGGACAGCCCTGTGCAGAAAGCAGAGGTGAACTGCAGTTTACCGAATACGGCCTTTCCGGCCCGGTGATCTTTGAAATATCCCGTGATGTTTGCCAGACAGCAGGGCAGTGGTTTTGCCGCCTGGACCTGCTGCCCCAGGAAGATGCGAAAATGCTTGAAAAAGAGCTGCTTCGCAGAAAAGCACGGAGCTTGCCGCTGGATGAGCTGCTGACCGGTATGCTTCACAACCGTCTGGGCAGAGTTTTGACTCAGGCAGCCGGCATTCGTAACCATAAGAATACGGCGGAGTTGACAAACGATGACATTCAGGCCCTTTGCCGTGTGATCAAGTCATTTGACGTTGCGCTTACAGAGCCTTTGGGCATGGACAGCGCACAGGTCACGGCTGGTGGCATCACTACCGACGAATTTTCCCCAAACACCATGGAAAGCCGCCTCGTACCCGGCCTTTATGCATGCGGTGAGGTGCTGGACATCGATGGCGACTGCGGCGGCTTTAATCTGCAATGGGCCTGGAGCTCCGGCCGCATGGCGGGTCTTCACGCAGGAGGACTCACAAAATGATCAGAATTCGTGATATTTCTTTTCCGCCTGCCCATGATCACAATCAGCTTTTGTTTGAATCAGCCAGAATGCTGAAGATCTCCGGCTCCAAGATCCGCAGGATCGCCATTGCCAGGCGCTCTGTTGATGCCCGGAAGAAACCGGATGTACGGATCGTTTACACCATTGACGTCTGGATCGAGGGGAATGAGAAGAAGATACTTTCCCGAAGCGGCTGCAAAAAGGCGTCGATCCATACACAGGAATACTACAAAGTGCCAAAAGCAGCCGCGGCGCCCGTCAACCGGCCCATCGTTGTGGGCTTCGGTCCTGCCGGCATGTTTGCTGCCCTGGTGCTGGCGATGGCCGGGCTCCAGCCTTTGGTGCTGGAGCGTGGCGAGGATGCTGCAGCACGGCATGAAAAAGTGGAGAAGTTCTTTGAGACCGGCGAACTGGATACTGTAAGCAATGTTCAGTTTGGCGAGGGCGGCGCAGGTACTTTTTCAGACGGCAAGCTGAATACCGGCGTGAATAACATGCGCAGCGGCTGGATTTTGGAACAATTCGTAAAAGCCGGCGCAAGAGAAGATATTCTGTTCGACGCAAAACCCCACATTGGTACGGATGTTTTGCTGACTGTTGTTCAGAATCTGCGGAAGCGGATCATCGATCTGGGCGGCGAAGTCCGTTTTTCCACCCAGATGACCGCATTGCGCATGACAAACGGAAAAGTTTCGGCTGTGGAAACCAATCAAGGTGATGTGATTCCGTGTGACAATTTGATTTTGGCCATCGGTCACAGCGCCCGTGATACCTTCACCATGCTCCATGATCTCGAGATCCCCATGGAGGCCAAGCCCTTTGCCATGGGTGTCCGGATCGAACATCCGCAGAATCTGATTGACATTTCTCAGTATGGAAGCGATTCGCTGCCTCTGCCACCGGCGGATTATAAGCTGGTAAAGCATTTGGAAAACGAAACCGTGTACACGTTTTGCATGTGCCCCGGCGGATATGTGGTGGCTGCTGCCTCTGAAGAGGGCGGCATTGTCACCAACGGCATGAGCCTTGCTGACCGTGACGGCGATAATGCCAATGCTGCACTTTTGGTATCTGTAAACCCGGAGGATTTTCCTTTTGACGGTGTCTTGGGCGGCATGAAATGGCAGCGGCAGATAGAGCAGAGAGCCTATGCGCTGTCCGGAAGCTACCGTGCACCTGCGCAGTTGGTGGGCGATTTCCTTGCAGGCAGACCAAGCGTAGCGAAGGGGGCTGTAACGCCCACGTACCGGCCTAGTGTCACATGGTGTGACCTGCATGATGTTCTTCCGGAAAAGGTCACCAGGGCCCTGGAAACGGCGCTGCCGCAGCTTGATGAAAACCTGAAAGGCTTTTCTGCTTCCGATGCGGTTCTCACCGGACCGGAAACCAGAAGCTCTTCTCCTGTTCGTATCCTGCGGGATGAGAGCCGACAATCGGCTGTTCGCGGTCTGTATCCAACCGGTGAAGGTGCCGGTTATGCAGGCGGGATCATGTCCGCAGCCATCGATGGGATCCTGTCCGCTGAAGCTGTGATCAAATCTCTGGAGTTATAAGAAAAACCCTCACTTTACTGTGAGGGTTTTTCATGCATATAAACGGGTCATGCTGCATTCAATGTTATCAGACAAGCATAATAGGAGGTAGTATTTTGAAACGAATCGGTATCTTGATTCTTGTCATGCTTCTGCTGACAGGATGCAATGCAGCGCAGACATTTGAAAGCATCACAGATGTATACAGCCCACAGACTCCTGAGCAGCGGCAGGTGCGGCTGACACTACCTGAGGATGCGGCCGCGCAGGTACTTAGCGGTGACAGCGGCACGCTGTATCTATGCGACGGTTATGAGGTGATCCGGCAGGTGCTGCAGTCCGGCGATCTGGGCGCCACTTTGCTGGAGCTTACCGGCTACGAAAAGGACAGACTTTCCATCATTGAAACCGGCCTTACAGATGCCGCACGCTACGAATGCGTGTGGACAGCGGCGGGGGAGGCTGGGGACATTGTTGCCCGGGCAGCTGTGCTGGACGACGGCAGCTATCACTACTGCCTTACGGTCATGGCCAGCGCAAAGGACGCCGGGAAGCTGCAAGGGGTCTGGCAGGAGATATTCCAATCTTACGGATTGGACTGATGTACCGACAGACACTCCAAGCACAGCTGGCGGCATTGCTGTACCACAGATTCGGGATACAGCACCTGCGCCATATTTCCGAAACCGATGACCCACGATAAGAACATGGGGGAAACTGCAACCTTGACGGTGAAGGTAAAGTGCTCGTCGCCGTCCGGGATCAGCATGGTATCCTGTCCGAAGCGGTCGATGACCACGTTGCAAAGATCCATGTGAAATCGCATCTTCACGTTGACCGCATCGCCGGAAAACATTTGGAACAGCCTGTTGGCATGCTCTGTCAATGCGTTGCCGGTCAGCTCCGGGCATGGCGTACGTTTTTTGTTTAAAACTGTGATGTCACACATGCGGTCAAGTCGGTACGACGTGATTCCGTGGCGCTCAGACAAGGCAAGTAAATAGCAGTTTTCGTTGTCCTGGCACAGACCGTAGGGACTGGCTTCGTAGGTGCGGTCACGGTAATGACGCTTGCCATCAATGCCCCAATCAAAATAACGGAAGGAAATCTGCTTATTGTCCGCAATGGCTTCCTGAATGGTATCCACGCTGTAGTAGATTGTCTCATTCATGCTTTTGACGCGGCCGGAAACATACACGTCACGGCGCATCAGCTTTGCATCGTCTTCATTGCATTGGCTACAAAGCTTTTCAATAAGCTGTCTGGACTTTTTCTCCGTCAGATAGCGGCTGGAAAGCACAGCGTCGATCAAAAGCTTCAGCTCCGGCAGCTCAAAATTGCGGGAAGCAACATAGTAACCGCCGTTTTTTCCGGGCAGAGAAATGATGTCCACGCCGTAATCGATCAGGGCGGCTACATCAGAATAGACCGTTTTCCGGTCACAGGAAATATTATGCTGACGATCCAGCATTTCAATCAGTTCAGAAGCTCTCACGGGGTGATCCTCGTGGGAGTTTTTCTGTAAGTAATCCAAAATATAGAGGATCTTCAGCTTTTGGTTGTCGGATTTCGGCATACCTGTAGCTCCTTTTTGTAATATTAAATCTCAAACAGCAGTACAAACACCGCAAGTATCACAAGAAAAGCAAAATTGAAAGCGCTGAACAGCAGCATATACCGGGAGGTGTGACCGGAGTCCTGCTTGGTATATTCCCGGAAGGTGATCAAGCTTGCAAGGGATGCGATCAGGGTGCCTACGCCGCCAATGTTTACGCCCAGAAGAAGCTCCTTATAATTGTCCGTAAACTGCGACAGCAGGATCGCCGAGGGAACATTGCTGATGACTTGGCAGGAAAGGACGGAAAAGAGAAGGGTGCTTTTGCTCAGTAGCCAGGAAAACAACTGCCGGACAGTATCTATCCGGGCCATGTTCCCGGAAAAAATGAAGAAAAAGACAAAGGTAAGCAGCAGTGGATAGTCCACCATTTTCAGCGCCTGCCGATCCATAAAAATCAGCACGGCAGGAATGATGATCAGACCGATCCAGTAGGGAATTCCCCGGAAGACGATGGCGATTGCCAAAGCAAACAGCGCCAGATAAACAGCAGTTCGGCATTTCGGCATGGTGGTCGGTTCGTCTTTCAGTTCCAGAGGATCGGGCTTGACAAAAACCAAGCAGCAGACAGTGATCAGCAGAACTGAGACAACAAACGGCGGCGCCATAATCGCCATAAATTCCAGATTTGGTATGTTAAACTTGCTGTAAAGGAACAGGTTTTGGGGATTGCCAAAGGGAGTCAGCATGCCGCCGAGATTGGCGGCAATATTCTGCATAATGAAGGTAAATGCCATATATTTTGTTTTCCCGGTGGAGCGCAGCACCAGCAGACCCAAAGGAAGGAAGGTCAGCAGTGCCATATCGTTGGCGATGAGCATGGAGCCGATAAACGTGATATATACCAGCGCCAAAATGCTCATTCTGGCATTTTTGAACAGCCGAACGATACGCTTTGCCAGCATGTAGAAGAAATGGATATTCTTTAAGGCACAGACTACCGCCAGCACGCAAAACAGGCAGGTCAGTGTCTTCAAATCAAAGTAATCCAAATATGCCGCATCCGGCGGCACAAAGAAGCAGGTAACTGCTGCAGCGATCATAGCGACGATCATTACAACATTTTTCTTCACAAAGCCGCCCATATTGGAAAACAAGTGGTGCTTGCTCATAAATCAGAGCCTCATTTCATAACGCATAGATAAGAATTACCAGGTGACTGCCAGCTGCTGCCGGACCGTCATCGTTTCTTCACCTGCTTCAAGCTGCAACGAAACCGTACAAACGCAGCAGAGCTTGCCTTCCACATAAGAAAGCGTGGGCTGCAGCAGTTCATGGCTGATGTAACTGTATTTGCTCTTATCAATGGATTTGCGCAGGAAGTCCTTAACGGCGGTTTCCAGCTGGCCCATGTTGATTTCCAAAGGCTGCGCATCGTCAAAATTGTGGGCGCTGAAGCCCAGGGCGACAAAGCCGTTATCCGGACGAATGTAAGCCTGGATCATATCAGAGGTTTCGTACTGTCCCAGGTATTTGGTAAAGGTAAACACATAAGCTGCAACGGTTTCCTGCTGGCCGGCTGTGACAAAACCGTCACGTTCGATCTGCTCTGGTACACCGGATGCGGTGCTGAGGACGGTGGTCGTGCAGGATTTGGTGTAGACCTCCCAGTTTTCCGTGTAGTAGCTGCCGACCTGCTGATAGATCCAGTTCAGGTAATCATCTTCTGTTGCGGCCGTCCGCTCAGGAATGGTAAACCAACTTTCGGCGGAGATTAGACGCAGGGTGTCTGCGCCTGCATACCAACAGGTAACCTTGTGATCTTCAGTGGTGTAGGCATTCATTTCGTTGGACAGAATCTGATTGTACTGCAATGTGATGGTCTGCCCATCAAACTGCAGCTCTCTTTGCGCAGAAGGGGCGGCAGGCTGAGATGTGGATTCATCCCGAAGCAAATCGGATGTTTCCGCCTTTGGGGAGAAAAACTGCGCTGTTTCGTTATTTGCCAAGAGGTATACTTTGTATGGATTTGCGAAAACAATGGACAGAATGATCAACAAGATCATAAATGCAACAACACCGATATAGACCTTTAGCCGTGTATTCATCCGTAACACCTCCAGAACCGTATTGCATTATCTTTAAAATAATACCATAAATTTTTAAAAAAACAATAGATTCTTTCTTTTCCCTTATATGTTTACATTTGGTTATTTGCTTTTTTATTTTGACTGTGGTATTCTACTAAAAAAGGAGGAGATGTTATGGCATATTTGGGTTGTCACTTGTCAACGCCAAAAGGTTTTCTGGCTGCGGTTAACACGGCCAGTTCCATCAGCGCAGATACATTTGCCTTCTTTACCCGCAATCCCAGAGGCTCAAAGGCAAAAACAGAAGACCCTGCGGATGCTGCGGCCTGCATGAATGCCCTGAAGGAGTTGGGATTCGGCAAGCTTGTGGCTCACGGCGCCTACACCATGAACCTGTGTACCGCAGAAAAGGACGCACGTGATTTTGCGGCGCAGCTGCTTTGCGATGACCTGCGCCGAATGGCCCTCCTTCCCGGCAACTATTATAATTTTCATCCGGGCAGCCATGTTGGCCAGGGAAGTGAGATCGGCATCAGCCAGATCGTGGATGCGCTGAAATTGGCACTACAGCCGGATTATCCGGTAACCGTTCTTCTGGAGACCATGGCAGGTAAGGGAAGCGAGATCGGCGGAGATTTCCGCCAGCTCCGTGATATTATCGATGGTGTGGGAAGTGAACGGATTGGTGTGTGTCTGGACACTTGTCACGTCTGGGATGCAGGCTATGATATTGTTTCCGATCTGGACGGTGTTTTGCGTGAATTTGATGAGATCATCGGTCTTGACAGGCTGAAGGCGCTGCACCTAAATGATTCAAAAAATCCCATCGGCAGCCGAAAAGACCGCCACGAATGTATCGGTCAAGGCCATCTGGGGACAGAAACCTTTCGCAATATTCTAAAGCACAAGGCGCTTTCCCATCTGCCGATGATTCTGGAAACACCAAATGAATTGCCCGGCTACGCAAAGGAGATCACCTTGCTGCGAAGCCTTTAAAATACGTAAGAAGGGAGTCAGAAGAACATGGACATGCTTTTAAGCAATCTTGCCGCCATGAGCGACACATATATTCGTGTGTTCCAGGCTGCACTGCGGTATCTGGCTCCTGTTTTGGCCGGGATCATTCTCTGGCGCTGCATCAAGCCATTGCTTACATTTCGCAGAGAGCCGGAGATCTGGGCCTGGCTTTGTCTTGGTAATGACCGTAGGATACCCATTGTCCATTGGGAAAACGTGATCGGTCGCCACAAAAAAAGCGACGTGGTCATTGACGAGCCTGCCGTTTCCCGCAACCATGCGGTTTTGACCAGATACGATGACGGCAGCTGGACTATTACAGACACCGACTCTGAGTCGGGTATTCTCGTTAACGGCGAACGGGTTGACATTGCCGTTTTGACACCGGAGGATGTGTTAAGCATTGGCGGCGTGGAGATGACCTTGCTGCCTATCACCAAAAAGCAGGAAAAGAAGCTGGCCCAGCTGCGCACCAAGGCCACACATCCCTTTGCCAGTATCATAAATGTGGTGCTGCTGACTGTTTTTCAGCTGCTTATGTGCATGTCTTATGCCCTGGGCAGCGAAGTCGTTACCGCAGGCAGCTTTATAAGCGGCTTCGGTGGGATCGTTCTGGCGCAATGGGTACTTCTTTTATTCTATCTGTTTATCGGAAAACCGTCTTTTGAGATCGAAACAATCGCATTTTTCCTTTGCACCATGGGTATGGCCGCAATATGCGCTGTAAGGCCCGCAGAGACCGTGAAACAGCTGATCGCAATGCTGATGGGCATGGGTGTATTTCTTGTCATCGGCTGGTCACTGCGGGATCTGGAGCGTGCCAAGAAAATGCGGTATATCGCCGCAGCTGCCGGTGTCGCTTTTTTGCTGATCACCTTGCTGTTTGGTAAGGAATATCATGGCGCAAAAAACTGGCTTGTGATCGGCGGTCTTTCCTTGCAGCCATCTGAGCTGAGTAAGGTTTGTTTCGTTTTTGTGGGCGCGTCAACCATGGACCGGATCATCAACAAGCGAAACCTGATCTTGTTTATCGCATACACTCTGGCGATCTGCGCATGCCTTGCGGTGATGAACGACTTCGGCACTGCCTTGATCTTTTTTACCGCCTTCCTGCTGATCGCATATCTGCGCAGCGGCAGTATCGGCACGATTGCGTTGGCTTGCACGTCCCTGGGCTTTGCCAGCGTGATCGCATTGAAGATCGCACCGCACGCTTTGCGGCGTTTCACAAGCTGGCGGCATATCTGGGAGAATCCGCTGACCACCGGTTACCAGCAGACCCGTGCATTGATGTGTATTGCCTCCGGCGGCTTCCTTGGCATCGGTGCCGGCAATGGTTGGATGAAGAATATTTTTGCAGCCGATTCTGATGTTGTCTTTGCCACCCTTGCTGAAGAATGGGGCCTCCTGCTGTGCGTCATGCTGATCATTGCTATCATTGCCCTGGGCCTGTTTGCTATTCGCAGCGCAGCTGTGGAGCGCAGCAGCTTTTATATCATTGGTGCCTGTACCGCTGCGGGGATCCTGGTCATTCAGGCCATACTCAATGCCCTTGGCACCGTGGACGTGTTGCCGCTGACAGGTGTTACGTTCCCGTTTGTGTCCAACGGCGGCTCCAGTATGATCGGTGCCTGGGGATTGCTCGCCTTTGTGAAGGCAGCGGACACCAGACAGAACGCCAGCTTCGCCGTTCGCCAGTCAAAAGGAGGGAGGAAGGACATTGAATAGAGTCATTTCCAGAGCCAAAGCTACCATCGCTTTGATCCTTGTCCTTGCCTGTGGCACCGGCTTTTTCTGCTTTGAGTATTTTACAAAGTCCCACACCTGGATCATGAAGCCCGGCTCGCCCCATGTTTACCCCTCCGGCAATAGCATCAGTGGCGTGATCACAGATAGAAACGGCGCATTGATACTGGATATGACAGGGCAGCGCACCTATTCTCAGCTTGCCGAGCTTCGCAAAAGCACCGTCCATTGGGTCGGAGACAGACAGGGCAACATCAGCGCGCCGGCATTTTCTCATTATTCCAACGAAATTCTTGGCTATGATATCTTTAACGGCGTTTATGCCTACGGCGGCACAGGCGGGCAGGTGACCCTTACCTTGTCATCCGGGGTGCAGATGGCTGCCCTGGAAGCGATGGGAAGCTACAAAGGCACTTTAGCCGTGTATAACTACAAGACCGGCGAGATCCTTTGCGCTGTATCAACGCCCACCTTCGACCCGGACAACCCACCCACGATCACAGAGGAAAACGCCTCTGAATACGAAGGTGTGTACATGAACCGCTTTGTGCAATCCACCTATACGCCCGGATCTATCTTCAAGATCGTAACCGCAGCAGCTGCACTGGAAACCATTCCGGACATTCAGCAAAAAACGTATACCTGCGCAGGCACACTTGCCTACGGCATCGATACGGTCACCTGCGAGCGTGTCCATGGCGAGGTATCCCTGAAAGATGCCTTCGCCAGGTCCTGCAACTGTGCCTTTGCCCAAATTGCCGGTGAGCTGGGAGGAGAAACACTGCAGCAATATGCTCAGAAATTCGGCGTTACCGGCAGCCTAAGCTTTGACGGCCTAACCACCGCTGCTGGCAGCATGGAAGCGGAGAATGCAGCCGATGTGCTTGTGGCCTGGAGCGCTATCGGTCAGCACAAGGACCTGATCAACCCCTGCACTTATCTGACGTTCGTCGGCGCTGTGGCTGCTGGGGGAGAGGGCGTTGCGCCATATTTTGTGTCAAAGATCGCATCCGGTGGAAAAACGACCTACAAAGCGAAAGCGACTTCCGCAGGGCGGATCATGTCTGAAGAAACCGCAGCGATCCTGCGCCAGTTTATGCGAAACAACGTTTCCGCTTACTATGGAGACAGTAATTTCCCAGGGCTGAATGTTTGCGCCAAATCCGGAACAGCTGAGGTAGGCGACACCAAGCGGCCGAACGCCATGTTTACAGGTTTTGTAGCGGATGAAGCATATCCTTTGGCGTTTATTGTTGCCGTGGAGGATGCGGGCTACGGACAAACCGTATGTATTCCTATTCTTTCCAAGGTGCTGGCGGCCTGTAGAGCTGCTTTAGACAGCTGATTGACTGTTTATTGTACGCATTGCACAAAAAATATTTTGCAGAAGACATGATGATTGTTTCCTCTGTTTGTTGACATTTGTCCGCGATAGGTGTACAATATGGATACATTCTTCAAGGAGGCAGACAGTCATGACAGCTTATACATGCTCTACAATGCATACTAACTGCAGCTTTTTTGCGGCAGTGTCTACCTCTGCTCATATCGCCCGTGTACTGGACACTGCCATTGCGGCGGTGTCCATTCTTGTTGTACTGATTATTGGGTAAGCGCCGTTTTCTTTTGTTAAGAAAGCGGTTGTTCCGGACAACCGCTTTTTATATTCATCCAAAATTTGAAAGGAAGAATCATTATGAAAAAGTTATTTGCCATCATGTTGGCAGCAGCTATGGTCGCTGCCATGTTCACCGGCTGCCAGAGCAGCGCTTCCAGCGGCAAGATTAAGATCGGTATGTCCGGCCCTCTGACCGGCGATGCCGCTGAGTACGGCATTGCAGTTAAGGCCGGTATGGAGATCGCTATTGAAGAGATCAACGCAAAGGGTGGCCTGCAGTTCGAAATGAACGCCCAGGACGACCAGGCAATCGGCGAAAAGGCCGAAAGTGCATACAACAACCTGATGGACTGGGGCATGCAGATCTTTGCCGGTACTGTTACCTCCGGCGCAGGCCTGAGCGTTGCGCCCAAGGCAGCACAGGACGGCATTTTCATGTTCACCCCCTCCGGCTCTGCTGTTGATCTGGTCAAGGCCGGCAAGAACGTTTACCAGATGTGCTTCACCGACCCCAACCAGGGCGCCAGCGCCGCTGAGCTGATGAAGTTAAAGAATCTGGGATCCAAGATTGCTGTTATTTATGACTCCTCTGACGAGTATTCCACCGGCATTTTCGAAGGCTTTAAGGAAAAAGCACAGGAGCTGGGCCTGAACATCGTTAAGGAGACCTCTTTCACTTCCGATACCAACGCTGACCTGTCTACCCAGGTCACCCAGTGCAAGGATGCAGGCGCAGACCTGGTCTTCCTGCCTATTTACTACACCGTGGCTTCCAATATCCTGATCAGCGCCAACACCATGGGCTACAAGCCCACCTTCTTTGGCTGCGACGGCATGGATGGTATTCTGGCAGTTGACGGCTTCGACACCAGCATTGCTGAGGGTCTGATCCTCATGACTCCCTTTGATGCCAACGCCGACGACGCCGCTACCAAGTCCTTCGTTGAGAAGTACAAGGCTAAGACCGGTGCTGTTCCCAATCAGTTTGCTGCCGACGCATACGATGTGATCTATGCTCTTTATAAGGCTTGCACCGATGCCGGTGTCACTGCAAGCACCAGCTACAAGGATATGTGCACTGCTCTGCAAGCTCAGTTTGCAAGCATGAAGTTTGACGGTCTGACCGGTTCCGGCATGAGCTGGGACGAGAACGGCATGATCTCCAAGACTCCTGCTGCAGTTAAGATCCAGGGTGGCATTTACGTTCCTCTGAGCTGATTACTATTGGGATGGGAAGGGAAGACCTTCCCATCCCAATCATGCGTCGACGGTCTGTGAAAGCGCCATGCACCTGACATTTTCACAGGCCGTTGCGAAAGAGAGGTAGACTATGTTTATATTGCAATACTTAATAAACGGCATCAGTATCGGTTCGATCTATGCCATCATTGCGCTGGGATACACGATGGTTTACGGCATTGCCAAGATGCTGAACTTTGCCCACGGCGACGTTATCATGGTTGGTGCGTACATTTCCTTCTGTGTTACCAATTACCTGGGGCTTCCGGTGGGTGCAGCGGTTTTGGCAGCTATCATTGTCTGTACACTGCTGGGTGTCATCATTGAAGCCCTGGCATACCGTCCTCTGCGGGGCGCAGCCAGCCTTGCTGTTTTAATCACGGCCATCGGTGTCAGCTATTTTGTACAGAATGCGGCGCAGCTTATTTGGAGCTCAAATGCAAAGAGCTTTACCAGCATCATCAGCATGACACCCATTGCACTGTTCGGCGGTCAGCTTACCATCACCGGAGAAGTGATCGTCAACATCATTGTGGCAGTTGTGATCATGCTGCTACTGACCTGGTTTACAGGAAAGACCCGGATCGGTAAGTCTATGCGTGCTGTTTCCGAGGACAGAGACGCTGCGCAGCTCATGGGCATCAATGTTAACCGTACCATCTCCGTTACCTTTGCCATCGGCTCCGCTCTTGCTGCTGTTGCAGGTATTCTGATGTGCTCTTCCTTGCATACTTTGCAGCCCACCACCGGCTCTATGCCCGGCATCCGTGCCTTCACCGCTGCTGTCCTTGGCGGTATCGGCTCCATTCCCGGCGCTATGCTGGGCGGCGTTTTGCTTGGTATTATCGAGACCTTTGCGAAGGCTTTTTTGTCCACCCAGTTCAGCGACGCCATTGTGTTCAGCGTGTTGATCATCATTCTGCTGGTCAAGCCTGCCGGTCTGCTTGGTAAACGGATCCAGGAGAAGGTGTGAGGTGGCGGTATGAAAAATATTTTAAAGAATAAGACAACCCGCACAAATCTGATCACCTATCTTGTGGTGATCGCTGCCTTTGCCATTATGCAGACCATGTCCTCCATGGGACAGCTGAGCTATTCCGTACAGGGCTATTTGATCCCTGTCTGCTGCTATATTGTTCTTGCAGTTTCCCTGAACCTGCTGGTTGGTGTTTGCGGCGAGCTGAGTCTTGGCCATGCCGGTTTTATGGGCATCGGCGCATTCACAGGTGTTGTTGTTGCAAGTCTTCTCAGCGGCGCTGTAGAGAATACCACGGTGCGCTTGATCGCTGCTTTGATCGGCGGCGGTATTCTGGCAGGTATCATTGGATTCTTGATCGGTATTCCCGTCCTGCGTCTGCGTGGCGACTACCTTGCCATCGTTACCTTGGCCTTCGGTGAGATCATGAAAAACATTATCAGCAATCTCTATGTAGGTACTGACAACGGCAAGTTTTTCTTCATTCTCTCCGCTACAAAGCCTGATCTTAATAAGAGTGCAGACCTGTTTATCAACGGCGCAATGGGTGCCACCGGCGTTACCCGGATATCTACCTTTGCGGTGGGTTTTGCTTTGATCCTGTTTACGTTGTTTGTGGTGATGAATCTGATCAACTCCAAAGAGGGCAGAGCGATCAAGGCAATCCGTGACAACCGGATCGCCGCAGAATCAGTGGGTATCAATGTCACCGCTTTTCGCATGAAAGCATTTGTGGTTTCTGCATTTTTGGCCGGTATGGCCGGTGCGCTCTACGGACTGAACTATTCCGCTACAAAGTCCACCACCTTTGGCTTTACCACGTCCATCAACATTCTCGTATTCGTTGTTCTGGGCGGCATGGGCAATGTTCTCGGCTCTGTGATCTCGGCTGCTGCGCTTTATGTGCTGCCGGAAATGATGCGTGGTCTGGATGACTACCGCATGATCATTTACGCCGTTGTTTTGATCGTTGTTATGCTTTGCACCTGGTCTCCCAAGGTTAAGGGTGCGATTCAGGTGCTGAAATCCAATATCAGTGAGAAGTTGAAGAAGCTGTTTGTGAAAAAGAAAGCCAAACCGGATGGTAAGGAGGTGAGCAGCGATGAGTGATTATTCCAGAAAGATGATGCGGGTGCCCACCTATAACCTGTTCCGTGAGCAGGATGCCGGCAAGCTGCCTGTTCTGGACGTTCGAAATCTGGGCATCGACTTCGGCGGTCTGACCGCTGTTGATGAATTTAACATCACCATCGGTCCTACCGAGATCTCCGGTCTGATCGGCCCCAACGGTGCCGGTAAGACCACCATCTTCAACCTGTTGACCAGTGTGTATCAGCCTACCCGTGGTTCGATTCTGCTCAAAGGTATCGATACCAAAGGCATGTCCACCGCAAAGGTCAACCGCATGGGCATTGCCCGTACGTTTCAAAATATCCGTTTGTTCAACGATATGACCGCACTTGATAATGTTAAGGTCGGCATGCACAAGGATATTAAATGCTCGTTTATTTCCTCGCTGCTTCGTCTGCCGCCTTACTTTAAGGCAGAAAAAGCCGCAAATCAAAAGGCAATGGAGCTGCTTGACTTCATGGGCCTTGCAGACGTTGCTGATCAGAAGGCCGGCTCGCTGCCTTACGGCGTGCAGCGCCGCCTTGAGATTGTTCGTGCGTTGGCTACGAATCCGTCCATCATTTTGCTTGACGAACCCGCTGCCGGCATGAATCCCAGCGAAACTACCGAACTGATGCACCAGATCCGCAAGATCCGTGATACGTTCCATATCGCCATCTTCCTGATCGAGCACGATATGAATCTCGTGATGAACGTCTGCGAGGCGATCGCCGTTGTTAACTACGGCCGTATTATTGCAAAAGGCACACCCGAGGAGATCAAAACCAATCCTGCCGTCATCGAGGCTTACCTCGGCAAAAAAGGAGAGTGAACACCGCGATGCTGAAAATCGACGATATTCATGTCTATTATGGTGCGATCCATGCCATCAAGGGTGTTTCCTTTGAGGTCAAAGAGGGCGAGATCGTGGCGCTGATCGGCGCAAACGGCGCAGGTAAGAGTACGATACTGAAAACCGTTTCCGGTCTGATGCACCCCAGAAGCGGCAAGATCACCTTTATGGATGAGGACATCACCCATAAGGATGCCTATAAGCTCTTGCGTCACGGACTTGCCCACGTTCCCGAAGGACGGCGCATCTTCCTGCAGATGACTGTTCAGGAAAATCTGGATATGGGCGCATTTATCCATAAAGAGGTCTCCAAGGCGGATCTGGACATGGTCTTTGATCTGTTTCCACGCCTGAAGGAGCGGCGCAAGCAGATCGCCGGTACGCTGTCCGGTGGCGAGCAGCAGATGCTTGCCATGAGCCGTGCCCTTATGAGCCATCCCAAGCTGATGATGCTGGACGAACCGTCCATGGGCCTGGCTCCAATCCTGGTGGACCAGATATTTTCCATCATCAAAGAGCTTCACGCCGCAGGAACAACGATCCTGCTGGTGGAGCAAAACGCCAGCAAGGCGCTGGAGATCGCCGACCGCGCATACGTTCTCGAAACCGGCAGCGTGACGCTGTCTGGTACCGGCGCAGAGCTTTCCCAGAGCGACGAGGTGCGCAAAGCATATCTCGGCGGTTAAAATTACAACACCCTCTGCATACACTTTGTGCAGGGGGTGTTTTTATGTGCCGTAAGAACGAACTGTGCGGATGTTCGCTGATCGCTTTTGGTTTCGGACTTTTGGTCGGCATTTGTCTGGAGTCCGGCTTTATTGCCTCTTGCATTGGTTTGGGCTTCATCTTTTTGGGATTTTGGTGCGCCAGGAAAAAATAATTGGAATATACTTGTCCCCGCGTGAATAGAATGAAGTAGCAACGTGGGATAAGGAGTGAATCTTTATGGAACTGCAATTCAGTAGATCCACCTGCCGCTGTCTTCGTACTGTTGCCAGCGGCGTCCAGACAAAAGAGGAAACCCAAGAGGTGCGGCTGTCAGATTCCTTCCCGGACATCGGCAGAGTTTTGGGTTGTTGGGGACAGGTGTTGACACGTGGGAAAGAATGGCGCTCAAACGAGATGCGTGTAAGCGGCGGGGTTATGGCATGGGTGGCTTACGCACCGGAGGATGGCTCCGGTGTGCGCAGCGTGGAAACCTGGATCCCGTTCCAGCTGAAATGGGATCTTCCGGAAACGGACCGTGACGGCTCTATTTTCATTATGCCTTTGCTGAAAAGCATGGATGCCAGATCTACATCCGCCAGAAAGCTGATGGTCCGTGCCTGTGTTTCGCTGAAAGGCGATGCCTTTGAGCCTTTTGAGGCAGAGATCTGCAAGCCGGAGGGCCTGCCGGAGGATATTCAGGTGCTTTCCAGGACATACCCTGTGGAGCTTCCGGAGGAGGCGGGAGAAAAGCTGCTTCAGCTGGATGAAACCCTTGCGCTACCGTCGAATTTGCCTGCGGCGGAGAAGATCATCCGTTATGAGCTGACACCGATGATTCTGGATCAAAAGGTGATGGCAAATCGTCTTGTTTTTCGTGGGAACGCAGCGCTGCACCTTTTGTATGCGGGTACAGACGGGAATCTTTACACCTGGGAACATGAGATCCCGTTTTCCCAGTATACGGACCTTGATAACGACTACGGACCGAATGCAACGGCTTGGGTGCTGCCGATCCTGACTTCACTTGAGGTTACCAGATCAGAAGAGAGTAAGCTTGCGCTGAACGCCGCCATTGCAGCGCAGTATGTTATTTATGACCGGACAATGCTGGACATCGCAGAGGATGCTTACAGTACCGACAGGGCGGTGGAGATCGAGAGAGAAGATCTTATTCTGCCGGTAAAGCTGGACGTCAGTACGGTTGAAACCAACATCAGTCAAACTATACCCGTTGCGACGCAACGTATTGCCGACGTAAGCTGGAGCATGGATCACCCGGAACTGAACCAGTTGGCAGACAGCCTGGAAATGACAACTGTGGGGCAATTCCAGATCCTTTACTACGATGAAGAGGGGAATTTGCAAAATACCACCGCAAGAGCAGAGGGAAAATCTGCGATGCTGTCTGACCCCGAAAACAGCCTGTGTATCTGTCCGCATCCGGCTGACAGACCGAAAGCCATTCCTGCCGGGGAAGCAATGGAAGCGGAATGCGCTCTTGACGCCCATGTGATCGTCACGTCCGCAAAGGCTTTCAGCATGGTCACAGGACTCAAGACAGGGGAGTGTATGGCTGTGGATCCCGACAGACCGACCCTGATCCTGCGGAGAATGAACGGTGATCGCCTTTGGGATATCGCCAAGAAGTATGGCTCCACGGTGGATGCGATCAAAAAGGCGAATGCATTGACGGCAGATCCGGATGCCGATAAGCTGTTGCTGATTCCTATACCCTAAAACAAATGACGGTCCGGGGGAGAGCCGGGCCGTCATATGGCGGTTGTCGCTTTGGGGAATGCATTTTTCCGCCTGCAACTAAGTTAACCCAGTAACTGTGTAGCAATCAATAATATTTTGTCGAATCATACAGATATTTTTTGCAAACTCCCAGACCGAAAACGGTCTGGGAGTTTTCTAGGTTAATCAAAGGAAGAAATGGGTAGATTTTTCGAAAGCGGCGTGATATAATGGCTTTATATTATATAAACGAAGGTGTGCTTTATGACAAAAATCGACATTTACTCCGGCTTTCTGGGTGCCGGCAAGACAACACTGATCAAAAAAATGATCTCCGAGGCCTACAAGGGCGAAAAACTGGTGCTGATCGAGAATGAATTCGGCGAAATCGGCATTGACGGCGGTTTCCTGCAGGATTCCGGTATTAACATTACCGAGATGAACTACGGCTGCATTTGCTGCACTCTGGTGGGTGATTTTGGCAAGGCCCTGACACAGGTCATTGCGGAATATGCTCCCGACCGGATCATCATTGAACCCTCCGGCGTTGGCAAGCTCTCCGATGTGGTCGCTGCCGTGGAGAAGGTTACAAATGCAAATGTTTCCCTCGGCTTTACCGTTGCCGTTGCGGATGCCAGCAAGGTCAAAGTTTATATGAAGAACTTCGGCGAGTTCTACAATAACCAGATCGAGACCGCCGGTGCCATCGTCCTTTCCAGAACGGATGCGATCAGCCAGGAAAAGCTGGATGCTTCTGTTGCATTGATCCGTGAGCATAACGATGCAGCTGTTCTTGTTACCACACCCTGGAACGCATTGACCGGTCAGCTGCTTCTCGATGCCATGAACGGTGCGGCAACATTGGCTTCTGAGCTTGCCCGGCTGGAAGAGGAACACCATCATCATGATCACGATGAACATTGTTGCTGCGGTCATCATCATGATGAGGAGCATCACCACGACCACGATGAGCACCATTGCTGCGGCCACCATCATGATGAGGAGCATCACCACGACCACGATGAGCACCATTGCTGCGGTCATCATCACGACGAACACCATCATCACGCAGATGAGGTCTTTACCTCCTGGGGCGTTGAAACCACAAAGAAGTTTACCGCTGATGACATCCGCAATGCGCTGTATCAGCTTGAAGCCGGCAAGTTTGGCACGATCCTGCGTGCAAAGGGCATCGTTGCCGGTGTGGACGGAAGCTGGATCCATTTTGACTATGTCCCGGAAGAGATGAACGTCCGTACAGGCAGCGCCGATGTGATCGGCAAGCTTTGCGTTATCGGCTGCGATGTTGACGAAGCGGGTATTGCCACTCTGTTTGGCGTGTAAAGGAGTCTGCTATGCAACAGATCCCTGTTTACGTATTTACTGGCTTTTTGGATTCCGGTAAGACAAAATTCATCCAGGAAACCCTGGAAGATCCTCGCTTCAACGCAGGCGAACGGACGCTGCTTCTTGTATTCGAAGAGGGTGAAGAGGAATACGATATTTCCGCATACCCGCATCAGAATGTCTATCTTGAGGTTTTGGATCAAACCACCGTCACCACAAAACAGCTGCAAACCCTTGCCAAAAAGTACAAGGCGGAGCGTGTTGTAGCTGAGCTGAACGGCATGCAGTTGGCAGGCGATATCTATGCCAGATTCCCCGAGGATTGGGCTGTGGCTCAAGAGGTTATGTTTGCCGATGCCACAACCTTTATGGCGTACAACGCCAACATGCGCAATCTGGTCATGGACAAACTGATTGGCGCGCAAATGGTTGTTTTTAACCGGCTGACTCCCGGGGAAGACACCATGCCCCTTCACAAGCTTGCCCGTGCCGCAAACCGCCGCATCGATATACTCTACGATTATACCGACGGAACAACGGCCTTTGACGACGTTGAAGACCCGCTGCCCTTTGACATTTACGCCCCTGTAATTGAGATCCAGGACGATGATTTCGCCCTTTGGTACCGTGACGTAACGGAAGAAGCAGGGAAGTACCAGGGTAAGACCGTCCGTTTTAAAGGTCAGGTCGCTATGCTTCGTCGGGATCGGGACGCCATGTTTGCCCCCGGCCGGTTTGTTATGACCTGCTGCGTAGATGACATTCAGTTCTGCGGAATTCCCTGCAAGTACGCAAAATCAAAAGAGCTGAAATCCAGAAGCTGGGTCATGGTCACGGCCACAGTTTCTGCTGAAAAGCACCCACTTTACCAGGGCGAATTCGGTCCGATTCTGACCGCTGTTGAAGTGACGGACGCTGAGCCGGCAAATCCGGATGTTGTGACTCCGTAAGAGACGATAAGGAGGTGGCAGTATGTATCAGCCCTTAGCAGACCTTTTAAGACCCCAGAGTCTGAATGAAGTTTTCGGACAAGAGCATATTTTGGGCGAAAATGCCATTCTGCGCCGCCTGATCAATTCCGGAAACATTCCCAACATGATCTTTTACGGCCCCAGCGGCACCGGAAAGACCACAGTCGCCAATATTATTGCAAAGCAGACAAACCGTACCCTTTACAAACTAAACGCTACCACGGCCTCCACAGCCGACATAAAGGAGATCGTTGCGCAGCTGGATACCTTCATGGCGCCCAACGGCGTGCTGCTGTACCTGGATGAGATCCAGTCATTTAATAAAAAACAGCAGCAATCCCTGCTGGAGCATATTGAAAACGGCAAGATCACCTTGATTGCCTCCACTACGGAGAATCCGTATTTCTATGTGTTTAACGCAATTCTGAGCCGATCCACCGTTTTTGAGTTCAAGCAGATCTCTGCGGCAGCTGCCTTGCAGGCTGTGAAACGTGCCGTTTCCTACCTGGAGCAGCGCACCGCCTTAACGGCGCAGCCAGAAGATGGGGCGCTTGAATATATTGCCGGCTCCTGCGGCGGTGACATTCGGAAGGCAATGAATGCCGTTGAGGTACTGTTTTCCGCAACCCAGCCGAAAGACGGCGTACTTACGCTGACCCTTGAGGATGCCAAATCAGTTTCTCAAAAAAGCGCCTTGCGTGCAGACCGGGACGGCGACAATTTCTACGATCTGCTTTCTGCACTGCAAAAATCTATTCGCGGCTCAGATCCCGATGCAGCCGTACACTATCTTGCCCGCCTGCTGGAAGCAGGACAGATGCAAGCGGCCTGCCGACGGTTGATGGTGATCGCCAGCGAGGATGTTGGTCTGGCATATCCTCAGATCATTCCCATTGTCAACGCCTGCGTGGATATGGCGCTGAAGCTTGGCATGCCGGAGGCTCGTATCCCGCTTGGGGATGCCGCTGTGCTGATGGCAACATCGCCGAAGTCCAACTCCGGCCACATTGCTTTGGATGCTGCGCTGGCAGATGTGCGTAACGGCAAAGGCAGAGGCTTCCCCCGGCATCTGCAGAATGTACACGCAGATACCTACACCATGGAGCGGGAGCAGGGCTACCGCTATCCCCACGACTACCCGGGACATTGGGTCAAACAGCAGTATCTGCCGGACGATATTGCGGACGCAAAGTACTATACTTACGGCCCGAATAAGCTGGAGCAGGCAGCGAAACAATACTGGGACGCGTTGAAATCCGGAAAGTGACGGTGCGCTTAATGGATATTTGCTTAAACGACATTCTTGTAATGAAGAAAGAGCATCCCTGCGGCGAAAAGCGCTGGCTTGTGCTGCGTACAGGCGCAGACTTTCGGCTTCGGTGCCTGGGCTGCGGTCACGAAGTGATGACCCCAAGATCCAAGGCAGAGAAGAGTATTCGCAATGTAATTCGACAGGAAAATGAATCGACAGAAAAAAGCGGCAGCTGAGAAAATCAGCTGCCGTATTTTTGTTTACCGAGGACAAGTCGCACGTTAATGGGAAAATACAGCATCAATTTATCGACGATCCAAAGTCGTGAAACGACCATCTTTTTTCCGGCAGCCATGTATACTGAATGCAAATCAGGGACGGGCGGTGACACCATGATCGTATACCTTGACCTCGTTATGTTGCTGAATTTTTTGGTTGATTTTCTGCTGATTTTGGGTGTTAACCGTTTTACCGGCTGCCCAAACGGGATCAAAAGAGCAGCCATTGGTGGTGCCATCGGGGGGATATACAGCGGCGTGTGTATGCTGTCCGGCTTTCAGTTTCTCGGCAGCTGGTTTTGGCGAATTGTATTTCTGATTGTGATCAGCGTCATATCATTCGGCTACGATAAAAATACTGTCCGCCGGTGCGCTTTGTTTGTGCTGCTTAATATGGCGTTGGGCGGCATCGCAATGGGGATCGGAAATGGTGGCTTTGCGGCTGTTTTGTGCGCAGCAGGGCTTGTGGTGGCACTGTGCGCTTTTTCCTCACGGGGAAACGTGGGTCATAAGGAGTTTGTTACCGTTGAAATTTTCTGGCGGGGACAGGTCAGGAAGCTGACGGCCCTGCGTGATACCGGAAACCAGCTATCAGACCCGATTACAGGACAGCAGGTGCTGATCGCAGGCGCAGACATTGCCCGGGAGCTTGTGGGACTTAGTCAGCAGCAATTATCGCAGCCGGTTGAAACTGTAGCGCAGCAGCCCATCAGCGGCCTGAGACTGATACCGTACCGCACCGTTGGTCAGTTATCCGGCATGCTGCTGGCGCTGCGAATGGACAGAGTGCTGATCGACGGTTTAAAAGGGAATTCACTTGTGGCTTTTTCGCCGGTGGAGATTGGAAATGGGGAAATATATCAGGCGCTGACAGGAGGGTAACGATGAAAATGAAATTGATGGATATTTTGGTGTGGTTGGGGTTGTTGCCGCAGCCGGAGGTATACTACATCGGCGGTGCAGACATTTTACCGCCGCCGCTAAAAGGAGATGCGGAGCAAGCGGCTCTGGAAGCGCTTGAAGACGGTGATTACGACGCAAAGCAACTTCTGATCGAACACAATCTGCGGCTTGTGGTCTATATCGCCCGGCGGTTTGAAAATACCGGCGTCAATCTGGAGGATTTAATCTCTATCGGTACCATCGGTCTGATTAAAGCCATCGGAACATACCGCCGGGAAAAGAATATCAAGCTGGCTACATACGCATCCAGATGTATCGAAAACGAGATCCTGATGCATATTCGTAAAATAGCAGGGCAGAGGACCGAGGTTTCTCTGGACGAACCTATCAATATGGACTATGAGGGCAATGAATTACTACTCTCCGATATTCTGGGAACGGATGAAGATATGATCCTGCGGCCGCTGGAGGATGATGTGGATCTTCGCGTTCTGCGGCAAGCGCTTTCTGAACTGCCGGAAAGGGAACGAGAGATCATTTTGATGCGCTACGGTCTTTACGGAAGAAAAGAACTGACGCAAAAAGAGGTCGCCTGCAAGATGGGGATCTCGCAATCCTACATTTCAAGGCTGGAAAAGAAAATAATGGGGCGGCTGAAGCGGGAAATGATACGCCAGACCGGCTGTGCATAAAAAGCTTGCATTTTAGAGAGAACCTTGTTATAATCGATACAAAATTATATCGATTCGATTCTGTATCGATATAAATCTGTATTGATTCAGTGAGGTGCAGTATGAAACAGAAGGAGATCTCCAAAGCAGTATTAAAGCGTTTGCCGGGATATCTGTCTTATTTGAAAAATATCAAAGACAGCGCTACGCCTTACATTTCCGCAACCGCTCTTGCCAACGCCCTGGGAATGGGCGAGGTGCAGGTGCGCAAGGACCTTGCCATGGTCTCCGACGGCGGCAGACCCAAGATCGGCTATTTGCGGGAAAGCCTGATCGAAGATATCGAGCAGTTCCTCGGTTATGACAATACAACCGACGCCATTTTGGTTGGAGCAGGCAAGCTGGGACAGGCCCTGTGCGGCTACAGCGGCTTTGAAGCCTACGGCCTCAATATTCTTGCTGCCTTTGATGCTGCGCCGTCCGCCGACCGCACCAGCGAGGGTACCCCCATTTATCCCATGTCGGAGCTGGAGCGCTTCTGCAGCTCCAATATGGTGCGTATGGGCATCATCACTGTTCCTGCCCAATATGCACAAGAGGTCTGCAACAAGCTGATCGCCTGCGGCATTAAGGCAATCTGGAATTTTGCGCCCACCCATTTGGAAGTGCCTGCGAATATTCTGGTCCAGAACGAAAACATGGCTACATCTTTGGCTGTTCTCAGCGTCCATCTGCAAGCGCAGATCAAGGAGAATAAATAAAATTGAGCTGCAGTTTTCTATACCGAAAACTGCAGCTTGTTACAGAAAGGATTTTTGCCATGCGAATTATGGGAGTTGATTACGGCGACGCCCGTACGGGCGTTGCTTTTTCCGATCTGCTGTGCAGCATCGTCGGCTCAACAGCGGTGATCCCCAGCAGAAACAAAGAAAAACTGCTTGCTGATCTTGTGCGCCTTGCGAAAGAGCAGGACGTTACCACCATTGTGGTGGGTCTGCCAAGAAACATGGACGGCACAGAGGGTCCCCGTGCAGAGCTGTGTCGTGAATTTGCAAAGCAGCTTCAGGAGGCTACTTGCCTGGAAGTGGTTTTGTGGGACGAGCGCCGCACCACCGTGGAGGCCCACAACATATTGTCCGCCCATAACTATCACGGCCAAAAGCGCAAAAATACCGTAGACGCCGTTGCCGCTTCCTTGATCCTTGAGGGTTATCTGGCTTTTCGTGGGCGGTAAAACAGCTCTCTGACGCCTGTGATGAGCAGCAGAGCCCCAAAGAGCTTGCGCACCAGTTCTTTATCGATGAATTCGCTGAGCCACGTGGCAGCAGCTGTGCTGACGCATCCGGCGACCACTGCCGGCAGGATCTGCATAAAGGATAACGTACCACGCCTCCATCGGAAAAAACTGACTGCGCCGGCTGCTGCCAGAAAGAACATGAGATTGATGGCTCTTGCCTGGACGTAATCCATCTGCAGTGCAATGGTCAGCCACAGCATCAGCAGCGACCCGCCGCCGACACCCAGCCCAGCCAAATATCCCAGTACCAATCCGGCGACCGTGGCTACAATAAATGAATCTAGCATAAATACCGCACTCCGCCCCAAAGAATCAGAATACCCAGACCACGGTGCAGCCATTTCACGGGGATCCTGCGGTCTGTTATTCCTGCCAGCACACCGCCTGCAAGGCTGCCCAGGAGATACGGCGCTGCCTCCAAAAAGGGAAGTCCGCCGCTGCGAAATCCGGATACTGCCAAAGAAATCACGCAAATCGGCATAATAATGGAAACCGAAGCAGGGAAGACCTGATCATCATCCAGATCGGTAAAGCCCGCAAGAAGAGGAACCAGGATCATGCCGCCACCTGTACCGATGAGTCCATTGACGATACCGGCTGCCGCACCGCAAATGGCGATCCGTACCATAGCACCTTTTTTCAAAAATCATCACCTGTTTTGATTTTCTCACGAACTTTCGATAATATACAAAAAGGCTGCCGGCAAACGCCGACAGCCTTTCGCTATGCAATTAAGAGGGCATAAAATCGTAGTAAACACGAGACAGGTTTGCATCGGTAACTGTGTAGGGCTTTTCAAGCTCGGTGATCCAGTTTTCCATGTCTCTTTCAATGAGCGCATCCTTGATCAAAATGTCACGGTAGCTCAATTCGTCATTACCTACGTAGTACATGATATGGAAACCGTATTCGCTTTCAACCACGTCTACATCGCCGGTCAGGTGCTCTTCAATACACCAGTTCAGGAAGTTCTCCACCAGGTTGGAGTCAGGATGGATGTCTTCGATCAGACCGCCGTTGCTCTTTGTGCCGGTATCATCGGTCTTCTCCTTGACAAGGGCGATAAAGCTTTCCTCGTCAACTTTTTCACCGGCCTGCCACTGGGCCAGAAGATCTCTTGCCTTCTTTTCAGCAGCTGCCTTGTCTTCATCGGAGTAGATGGTGTTGCCATCCTTATCCTTAGTGCCGCCGGTGAACTTTACCAGCAGGTGGCGAACGTTGGCAAGCTTCTGGGTGTTATCACGGAGATTCTGGAAATAGAGCACGTAGTAGCCGGTGACCTCGCTGGTTTCCTTGCCGTCTGCGTCGGTAGTGGTGTTCTTCACCTCAATGATGGTCATATCGCCGTCCTTGCGCTCGGGATCGGTGAGCCAGGTCACTGCATCTTCATTGGAGACCTTGCTCAGAAGAACGTTCTTGTTTTCGGTGCTCTTTACATCCTTCTTGTCCTTGTTGATCTCCAGGGCAGCGATAGCCTTGTCGAAATCCTCAATGCTTTCGATCTTTGCAGCCAGCAGAGCATCAGCATCAGCCTTTGCAGCCTTCAGAGCAGCAGCACGCTCTTCATCGGAATAGACCTTATTACCGTTTGCGTCAGGAGTTCCGCCGGTAAGATAGGTGCCCATACCGATGGTGTAGGAGTGATAGCTAACAGAGGAGAAGTCATGGTACTTATCGGTTTCGTAGTCACGGTAATCCTTGTCGACGTAGGTCAAAGAATCGCCGTATGCTGCGAAATAGGAAGAAGCGACGGTGTTCATCTCAAAGTACCGGGCATAGGACTCCACATCAGCGCCGGGGCCGTACAGAGCAGCGACATATGCGTCGGTGCTGCTGTAACCAAGGGACTGAGCTGCAAAGTCCAGGGACATCTCGGTAATGTCGATGTTGTCCTGCTCCTTCTCAGAAACCTTGTGGTTCTCAGCGATAGCCTTGTGGTACAGCGCATAAACGCTGCGGGCATTTGCCTTGGCGATCTGTACGAAGTAGTCGCCCCAGGTCTGATCGGAAGTACCGTAGGCCTGCTCATCCAGGGGAGCAGAGAAGTTAACACCATAGTAGAGCTGTGCGTAGATAGAAGTCTGATTTCCATAAGTAGATTTCAGTTCGCTGTAGAAATCCTGCACAGCATCGGCGTAGTAATAGTTAAACTCAACAGCGTTGAGGGTATATTCGCCGATAGTAATGGCATCCGTATTGCGGTTGATCAGGGTGTTGATGGGGTTGCGGAGCAATACGCCGATACCTGCCGTAACAAGCAAGGCCATGACCACAATAAAGATCGTGGTGTTGCGGGCCAGTTTCTTAGCCTCACGCTGCTCCTTAATTTGCCGCTCGGTCATAGCCGCGGCATTTTGCTCCTTGCGGAGTTTCTTCTTGCTGGAAGCGCTCATTTAATCAATTCCTCTCGTTGTTCCTTTTGTGACACAATTCGAATTTGTGCACAAGCTATGGTATTATAACTGATTTTTGTTCCGGTTTCAAGTGTTTCGTTGACTTTTCCCAAAAAAGTTTACAATCTTCTGTCGCTGAAATAGAAAAAAACATGAAAAGCAATCGCTTTCCATGTTTTTAAAAACCCGCTTTGGCCGTGTGCGCCGTTTATGACCTGCACGAAAAGGCAGGTGGGTCGTCGCTCCGAATCTTTACTGCTCCCAACATCCGCCCGTCGTCAAAGCGGGGGCGGGAGGTCTGCAAACCGATCGTGAAATCAAACATCCCAATGATAAAATGTGGGTCCAAAAAGCACATCACGCACCAAGCAGGATATGAAATTGAAAATTAATCTTCTTCGAAAAGCTGCTCCATGATGAGGGCATTGACAGAGTCTAGCTCCTCCTCATCTTCAACTGCGCACAGAATTTCCTCGCCGTCTTCTTCCACGGTCTTAAGGATGCACACATCCAGCTGAGAAAGTTCGCCGTTATGATCGTCGGCCGGGATCACCGCCAGATACGAATATCCGTTAAACTCGATGGTTGTGAGGACCTCAAGCTCATATTCCGTGCCGTCCTCGTCGGAAATGGTTATGAAATCAGAACCGTATTCGTCGGCCATGTAAAAACCTCCTTGCTTCTTTATGTCTATTTTACTATGGCTTCTGCGCAAAATCAAGTACCAGAATTTCACATAACAGCAATTCTTTTCGTTCATAACACGACAAAATAAAATTAACAAATTTGGGTCTTTCGTTTTGCAATCGGGTATGCTATAATAGTATGACTTATACTATTTGATTATGCAGACAGCCACTGAAAAATTCCTTTTTCTTTTGCTGTTTTGGAGGTATCGGCATGACAAACGAAAGCAACAACGGCAAGAAAAGGGTAGCCAGACAAAACTGGAAGCCCAATAAAGTTGTTGGTACCCTTCACGGTGCGTGGATCGGTATATACTCTGTTTTGAAGATTATTCTGGGCGCATTGGCAACCGTTGCAGTGATTGCCGGCGTGTGCCTGGTTGTATTTGTTGGCATTCTCGCTGACTATCTGGAAAGCGACATTCTGCCCCAGGCAAGCATGCAGCTGGAAGGTATGGATCTGGATAAGGATTCGTATATCTACTACGTTGATGAGCAGGGAAATATCCAGACGCTCCAGAAGATCTACGCCGAAACCAGCAGCCAATGGGTGGATTATGAAGATATTCCCGAGCATTTGGTCCACGCAACCGTTGCCATCGAGGATAAGCGTTTCTTTAAGCACCAGGGTGTTG
Source organism: Faecousia sp. (assembly GCA_045541695.1). Taxonomy (GTDB): domain Bacteria; phylum Bacillota; class Clostridia; order Oscillospirales; family Oscillospiraceae; genus Faecousia. The sequence continues at coordinate 69,813 of JAZQJO010000003.1, read as the reverse complement.
ACTGGATCAGGACGGTCAGCGCCTGTCTGAATATGTTCATGGGCGGAAACTCCCAGTTCGGCGGCTCCAGTATTACCCAGCAGCTTGTCAAAAACGTATTGTTGGTTGACGGACAGGAGGACGCTGACGACGTGACCGTTCAGCGTAAGGTGCTTGAGATATTCCGTGCTACTGAGCTTGAAAAACGGTATGACAAGACCGTGATCATGGAATGGTATCTCAATAATATCTTCCTGGGCAACCGCTGTACAGGTGTAAAGACAGCTGCAGCCAAGTATTTTGGCAAGGAACTGGAGTTCCTGACCCCAGCAGAGAGCGCCTGCCTGATCAGTATCACCAATAACCCCTCCAAATTCAATCCCTACCGCACGATGCCGGACAGCGAAGGCAAGACCGGCATGGAGCAAAATGACGTCCGCCGCATCAACACCCTTTGGGTCATGCGTAATGAAGGTTACCTGACCGAAGAGGCATATCAGGAAGCACTTAACTACCAGATCGTCTTGAAAGACGGCATTGATGAAGAAGATAAGGTTGCTGACTGCACCGAAGAGAGCTGCGGCTACCATGGAAAGATCCCCACCTTTGACAAGCGGGAGGACGGCATTTACTATTGCCCCGTCTGCGGCAGCGCTACTACCATCGGTATCGATGCCTCCCAGAATGTTTATTCCTGGTTTGTGGATACCGTCCTGGAAGATGTGGGCAAGGCGCTGGCCGAGCGTGACGGTCTTGCATGGAATGACGCTACCAGAGAGATTTATATGAATCTCATCAGCAAAGCCGGCTATCACATCTATTCCACGCTGAATATGAAAGTCCAGGAACAGGTTGATAAGATCTATACCAATCTGGATGAGATCCCCGAAGACCGAAGCGGTCAGCAGTTGCAGTCCAGTATCGTTGTTGTGGACAATGCTACCGGCGATATTGTTGCCATGTCCGGCGGCGTAGGCGAGAAGGATACCTTCGATGCTTATAACCGGGCGGAAGCCAATCTGCAGCCCGGTTCTTCCATCAAGCCTTTGACCATTTATGCACCTGCCTTTGAGCTGGGCATTGTAACCCCGGCGACGGTCATGAAGGACATGCCCATGAAATATCTGAACGAGGAAGACGAGGATCCCAACCCGTTCCCCAAGAACGACGGCCGGACCTATTCCTACAGCCGCACCATCCGTGACGGTGTCGTATCCTCCGTTAACGGCATTGCTATCAGCACACTTTCCAGCATCGGTACCGGCTACAGCTTTAATTTTGCCCGTGATCAGTTCGGTCTTACTACCTTGGTGGACAAATACACCAATTCCAGCGGCAAAGTCTTTACCGATATCGACTGGTCGCCCCTTGGCATGGGCGCACCGACTCTGGGCGTTTCTGTTCGGGCAATGTCTGCTGCTTATGCTACTTTCGCCAATAATGGCGTTTACCGTGAGGCACGAACCTTCACAAAGATCTATAACAGCGATGGCGAAGTGGTCCTGCACAATGATCAGGATTCTCGTCAGATCATCAGCGCAAAGACCGTGAACTATATGAACTACTGCCTTGACTGCGCTGCTGCATGGGGTACCGGCACAGCCGCTGATATGCGGGAGATCGGTATTGACGTTTGCGGCAAGACGGGTACTACTGCCAGCATGAAAGACCGCTGGTTCTGCGGCTTTACAAACTACTACACCGCAGCTGTCTGGTGTGGCTACGACAATCCCGAGGTCATCAACCTGGTTGGCGATTACTCCAATCCTGCCTGCCGTCTTTGGAAGAAGGTCATGAAGCCTCTTCACACCGGCTTGACCAGCCAGCCCATGTACAACAGCACTATGCTCAAGGAATATATTATTTGCCTTGACTCCGGTCTGCTGGCAACGGATGCTTGCCGCCAGGATGCCAGAGGCAACCGGGCCACCAGCGCATTCTGCGCTTCCGAGGACGCTCCCAGACAGGTTTGCAACCAGCACGTTATGGTAGATTGGTGCACTGCCGGTGAGCATGGCGCAACCGAGTATTGCCGCAACTTTGCTGCGGTTGGTAAGACTACGATCGTCAAGCATTCTCTCTTGAAAATAACACAGAAGGAAGTTGATGCCATTTTTGCAGCAACGGAATGCGGCCTTGGTGAAATCTATCTGCGTGATGACTATGTCTATCTTGTGGACGAAAGCGGCAGACCCGCCAGCTTCCACGGCATTGACGGTGAGGCAAATGAAGGCGTCGATCATCCGTACTGCATCTGTACGACCCACACAAAGCAAGCTTGGGATGCCTATATGAGCTCGCAGCCAGGCGAAGAAACGGATCCCACAGAAAGCACAGAAAACACAGAGAATTAAGGAGGATACCATGATCTGGTTATCCGATGAATGGAAGGATTATGAAGTTCTGGACACCTCAAACGGTGAGCGTCTGGAACGCTGGGGCAAATACCTGCTGGTCAGACCTGACCCCCAGGTGATTTGGGATACGCCCCATGTTGATCCCGGCTGGAAGCGCTATGACGCCCGTTATATCCGCTCCAATACCGGAGGCGGTCATTGGTCTGACCACGATCTGCCGGAGCGCTGGCAGATCCGCTATAAAGACTATTTGACCTTCAATATTAAACCCATGAACTTTAAGCACACCGGCGTATTTCCGGAGCAGGCTGCTAACTGGGATTTCATCCGTGATAAGGTGGCCTCTGCCGGCAGACCGGTGCGGGTTTTGAATCTGTTTGCCTATTCCGGTGGCGCTACGCTCGCTGCGGCTTCCGGCGGCGCAGAGGTCTATCATGTAGACGCATCCAAGGGGATGGTTGCCTGGGCAAAGGAAAATGCCGCCGCTTCCGGTCTTGCAGACCGTCCTATCCATTGGATCGTGGACGATTGCGCCAAGTTTGTGCAGCGGGAGATCCGCAGAGGTCGCCGCTACGACGGCATCATCATGGACCCGCCCAGCTATGGCAGAGGACCCAGCGGCGAGGTTTGGAAGATGGAAACCAGCTTCTATCCGTTCCTGCTGGAAACAGCCAAGCTTTTGACCGACAATCCGCTTTTTGTGATCATCAATTCTTATACCACCGGTCTTGCACCTTCTGCGGTTGGCTACGCTTCCGATGTTGTTTTCGGTGCAGACCACGGCGGAAAGACAGAAGTAGGGGAGTTGGGATTGCCTGTTAAATCCACAGGCATGATCCTGCCCTGCGGCTCTACCGGTAGGTGGACACCGTAATTGGAGGAAATCAATGGACGCTGCGATTTGCGTTGAGCACTTATCATACAGCTATCCCGGCGCGGACGGCTCGCCTGATGTGAAGGTATTCGAGGATCTGTCGCTGCAGATCGACCAGGGCAGCTTTGTTGCTGTTCTCGGCGGAAACGGCTGCGGCAAATCCACTATGGCAAAGCATTTTAATTCCATATTGCTTCCATGCGGCGGCAAGGTCTATGTTTGCGGCATGGACACCTCTGACGAGGAGAAGCTCATTGCTGTTCGCAGATCTGTGGGCATGGTCTTCCAAAACCCGGACAACCAGATCGTTGCCAATGTGGTAGAGGAAGATGTGGCTTTCGGCCCCGAGAATCTGGGCATTTCCAGCCCGGAGATCCGCAGAAGGGTGGATAACGCTCTGAAACAGGTGGGAATGTATGAATACCGTGAGCGTGCGCCCCATCTTCTGTCCGGCGGCCAGAAGCAGCGTGTGGCCATTGCCGGCATTATCGCCATGGAGCCCAAGTGCGTCGTGCTCGACGAGCCTACGGCCATGCTGGACCCCAGAGGACGCCGTGAAGTCATGGAAACTGTGACACGGCTGAACCGTGAAAAGGGGATCACAGTGGTGCTCATCACCCACCACATGGACGAAGCTGCCTTGGCGCAGCGTGTTGTGGTGCTGTCCGATGGCGCAGTTGCTGCCGATGGTACCCCGGAAGCGGTATTTTCTCAAGTAGAGTTGCTTCACAGCATTCGTCTGGCAGCCCCGGAAACTGCCGAGCTTTGCTGGGAGCTGAATAAGCACGGCTTTGACTTACCTTTGGATCAGCTTGATCCGGAAAAATGCGCGCAGACACTTTATGAAGCATTGAAGGTCTGACCCGCGGGAGGAAAGAGATTTGGCGCCTATTTTACAGATCAAAAATCTAAATCATATCTATAGCGCCGGTACGCCCTTTGAGCACAAGGCATTGGATGATGTCAGCTTTTGTGTGGAACGAGGGGAGTTTATCGGCGTTATCGGGCATACAGGCTCCGGAAAATCCACCTTGATGCAGCACCTGAACGGGCTGCTGAAGCCCACCTCCGGACAGATTCTGCTGGACAGTGAGGACATCTGGTCTTCCAAGGCATTGACACGTCAGGCACGTTTTCGTGTGGGGCTTGTTTTTCAGTACCCGGAATACCAGCTGTTTGAAGAAACGGTGTATAAAGATATTGCCTTTGGCCCGAAAAATATGGGTCTTTCCGCCGATGAGATCGATCGGCGTGTAAAAGAGGCTGCCGGTTTTGTCGGAATTACGGACGAACAGCTGGAAATGTCGCCGTTTGATCTGTCCGGCGGACAGAAACGGAGGGTGGCCATTGCCGGTGTGATCGCTATGGAGCCGGAGGTACTGATCCTTGATGAGCCTACCGCCGGCCTCGACCCGGAGGGCAGGGAAGAGATCCTTGCCAACATCCAGGGTTACCGCAAGGCGAAAAATGCCACCATTATGATGGTCAGCCATTCCATGAATGACGTAGCCCGATTGACCGACAGAATGCTGGTTATGGACCATGCCCGGCTGGCCATGGATGCTGCTCCTGCAGAGGTTTTCCAGCGTGCCGATGAGCTGATCGCCATGGGCCTCGATGTTCCTGTCATTACCAATATCTTTTTGAAGCTGCGGCAGATGGGTCTGCCTCTTGAGCCTGTATACACAATGGAGCAGGCTGTTGCCGCATTGGTGGCTTTGAAAGGAGGCGGTGAGCATGCTTAAAGACATTACGCTGGGCCAGTATTTCCCGGGTAATTCTGTCCTTCACCGCCTTGACCCCAGAACGAAGCTGATCGGTCTGGTTGGCTATATCGTTGCATTGTTTTTGGCGGTCAACTGGACATCCTACACCGTTGCATTCGTATTCTTGGCCGTTTGCATTGCCATTTCCCGTATTGCGCTGAAGGCCTTCGTCAAAGGCTTAAAACCGCTGATATTTATTCTGGTCTTTACCGGGCTTTTGAATATCTTCTTCACAGCGGGTGAAACGGTTTTAGTATCCTTTTGGGTCATTACCATCACCCTTGAGGGTCTGATCCGTGCCGTATTCATGCTGATCCGCATCATGCTGCTGGTGACCGCTACATTCCTGCTGACTTATACCACATCTCCCATTTCTCTGACAGACGGTCTTGAATCACTGCTTGGACCGCTGAAGCTGATCCGTGTGCCTGTGCATGAGCTTTCCATGATGATGTGCATCGCGCTGCGTTTCATCCCCACGCTGATTGAGGAGACGGACAAGATCATGTCTGCCCAAAAGGCAAGAGGCGCCGATTTTGAAAGTGGTAAGCTGATGCAGCGTGTCAAGGCATTGATCCCCATTTTAGTACCTTTGTTTATCAGCGCCTTCCGCCGTGCCGATGAGCTGGCAACCGCAATGGAGTGCCGGTGCTACCAAGGCGGCGAGGGACGTACAAAAATGAAGCTGCTGCGCTACAAGCGCCGTGACTATCTCACATTCGTCGTGCTTCTGCTAACAGTCGCCGCCGTTTGTGCATTGCGCAGCTTCGGACTGTGAGGCGCCTATGCGCAATATCGCATTGTTTCTTACCTATTTAGGCACGGACTATCACGGTTGGCAGGTTCAAAAAAACCTGCCAACTGTTGCCGAAACCGTTGAAAAGGCAATCGCAATGGTGGTCGGCCACACCGTCCATGTCACCGGCTGCGGCCGCACTGACGCCGGTGTCCACGCCAAATGCTATGTTGCCAATTTCCGCACTAGCTCCACCATTCCCGTGGAACGTATTCCCTATGCGCTGAACACGCATTTGCCTGCAGACATCGTGATTACCCAGGCCATGGAAGTTCATGACAGCTTTAATTCCATCGGCTCCTGCGTAAAAAAGGAATATACTTACCTGATCTATAATTCCCGTGTCCGTGACCCGTTCTATGTGAACCGTGCCTGGTTTTACCCCAAGCACCTGGACGAAAAGGTCATGCAGGCGGCTGCCGATCAATTTGTTGGCACCCACGATTTTGCTGCAGTACGCAGCGTCGGAACGGATGTCAAATCCACCGTTCGAACCGTATATTATTATAACGTGGAGCGGGACGGCGATCTGATCATTTTGCGTGTATGCGCCAACGGTTTTCTCTACAATATGGCACGGGCTATGGCCGGCACCGTGGTTTATGCCGCAGAAGGGAAGATCAAACCGGAAGAGATCGGCGATATTTTGGATTCCGGCAACCGCACAGCCGCTGGCCCTACTGTCCCGCCCGGCGGTCTGTACATGACCCACTTGTGGTATGATGATGGCATCGCTTCCTTTGAGTGTGTGCCGGAGCGTCCTATTGTTTAGAAATTGTTCTCATTTTTCCGCTGAAATTGTGGTATACTGCCACACGTAGCGCAAATCCCGTAGAAACGGAGTAATGAATTATGCAACCGAAACTGTGCACAAAGTGCAAAAAGAATATTGCTGTCGTTTTCATCACCAAGGTGGAAAACGGCACGACTATGAACGAAGGCTACTGCTTGAAATGTGCCAGAAGTCTGGGCATTCCCCAGATCGAGCAGGCTGTGAAGCAGATGGGCTTTTCCGACGATGATCTGGACACCCTCAGCGACGAAATGAGCAGTATGTTCAGCCAGAATGAGCCGGGCGAAGACGAAGACGAGGTGGATAGCCAAACCGCCACTTTCCCCATGCTCAATCAGCTTTTCGGCGCTGTGAATCCGGGAACCAATCCACCTGCTCCCAGAAAAGAGCAGCCCCAGGAAAACAAAGAAGAAGGGGAGCATCCCAAGAAAAAAGCCAAGAAGCATAAGTTTCTTGACAGCTACTGCATGAATTTGACCGGACGTGCAAGGGAAGGGAAGCTGGATAAGGTCATCGGCCGTGATGTTGAAACCGAACGTGTCGTCCAGATCCTCAACCGCCGTCAGAAGAACAATCCCTGCCTGATCGGCGAGCCCGGCGTTGGCAAGACAGCTATCGCAGAGGGTCTTGCACAGCGGATCGTCAACGGTGATGTGCCCTTCAAACTTCGTGACAAAGAGGTTTTTCTGCTGGATCTGACCGCCCTTGTAGCCGGCACTCAGTTCCGTGGTCAGTTTGAAAGCCGCATGAAAGCCCTGATCGCTGAGATCAAGGAATGCGGCAATATTATCCTGGTGATTGACGAAGTACACAACCTTGTGGGCGCCGGCGATGCAGAAGGCTCTATGAACGCAGCCAATATCCTCAAGCCTGCTCTTTCCAGAGGTGAGATCCAGGTGATCGGCGCCACTACCTTCAATGAATACCGCAAACACATCGAAAAGGATGCCGCACTGGAGCGCCGTTTCCAGCCTGTAACGGTGGAAGAGCCTACGCTGGAAGAGGCATTCCAGATCATGCAGGGCATCGCTCCCAGCTATGCCCAGTTCCACGGTGTGACTATTTCACCGGAGATCGCACGGCAATGCGTTGTGCTTTCCGAGCGGTATATTACCGACCGTTTCCTTCCGGATAAGGCCATCGACCTGCTGGACGAAGCCTGCTCCGACGTAAATCTGCGATGCAAAGAAATTTCCGAACTGGCAGAGCTGAAGAAGGAGCGAGACGATTACGAGCTGGAGCTTCGTATGCTCACCGATGACACAGAAAACGAGCATTTTGAACGTCTTGCGCTGATCCGTAGCAAGCTGTGCCAGATCGCATCTCGCATCGAGGAGCTGGATAAGATCCCCGCACCTGCTGTGACCATGGAAAATCTGGCACGGATCATTGAACTTTGGACAAAAATCCCTGCATCCAAGATCAAAGCCCAGGAATATGAACAGCTTCGCTCCCTGAAGGATCGGCTGAAGAATCACATTGTTGGCCAGGATCATGCTGTAGATGCAGTATTTCGTGCCATCCGCCGCAACCGTGTTGGCATTTCTCCCAAGAAACGTCCGGTTTCCTTTATTTTCGTCGGTCCCACCGGTGTGGGCAAGACCGAGCTTGTAAAGCGGCTTGCAAATGAGCTGTTTGACAGCGTTGAATCTCTGATCCGTCTTGATATGTCTGAGTATATGGAAAAGCACACGGTTTCCAAGCTGATCGGCTCGCCTCCCGGTTATGTTGGCTATGATGAAGCGGGTCAGCTGACGGAGAAGATCCGCCGCAAGCCCTACAGCGTCATTTTGTTTGATGAGATTGAAAAGGCCCATCCCGACGTGCTGAATGTACTTTTACAGGTGCTGGATGATGGACGTATCACCGATGCACAGGGCAGAACTGTCAATTTTGGAAATACCATCATCGTTATGACCTCCAATGCCGGTTCTGAGGGCAGGGTAGGCTCAATGGGTTTCGGCAAATCTGATCACGATATGGTCAAAGAAAAGACTATGAAGGCGCTGTCTGATTTCCTGCGTCCCGAGTTTATCAACCGTGTGGACGAGATCATCACCTTCAACCATTTGACAGAGGACAATTTCCGCGGAATTGCACAGATCATGCTCGCTGAACTGTGTGACAGCCTGGCTGCCCGTGGTCTGAGTCTGAAATGGGACGAAGAATTGATCGATTATCTGGTAAAGAAGGCATATTCCATGACCTACGGTGCAAGAAACCTGCGCCGCACCATCCAAAAGGATTTGGAAGATCCTATCTCCGAACGGATCATCGATTCCTTCGAAACGCCAATCAGCTGCGTGCAGATCAAGGTCAAAGATGAGGAGATCATCGTTAAAACAACAAAATAAGAAAACGGGAAGCTGAGCTTCCCGTTATTCGTTACATATCCACGGCATCGCTGATTTTGTTTGTCACTCGCTGTACGGCATCCTGTGTGGCATTTGCCGCTTTGTTTACAAGCTTTCTTGCGGAGCTTTGTCTGGGAAGCATCATGACCGCAATCGCACCAACAGCAACGCCCAATCCCATGGAGATCGCCAAACCTTTCATAAATTCCCCTCCTTTCGACATTAGTATGCCCCTGCGTCGGCAGCTGCCGTCTGGAAAGGTTTTCGTCAAGCTGTCGATATTGGAATTATTCGACGGTATTTTACAGTTTTCCTATTGTTTTTAGTGCATTTTTTTGCTATGATAAAGAAAAAGCAGCAAGGGAGTGGAGAATATGGCAATCGATTCTCTCCAGGAAAAAATACGCAAATTGAAAACTCCGGTGATCGTGGATCTCGGAATGACAACCAAGAGCATTCCGCAGCAATACTTAGAAGGCGCAAGCGCTGCAGCGGCCTATAAAGCCTACTGCGATACGCTTCTGGAAGCCTTAAAGGGCAATGTGGCCGGCGTGCGTTTTTCTTTTGGCGCATTTTCTCTCTTGGGCGCAGAGGGTCTGGATACCCTGTCTGCGCTGCTCGCCAAGGCAAAAGAGCTGGGCTATTACGTTTTTTTAGACGCTCCGGAGATCTTCTCTCCCTGGGGCGCAGAGCTGGCCGCTGAAGCCTTGATGGGAGAGGGAAGTCAGTTTCCCTGTGATGCCGTTATTGCTTCTCCTTACATCGGCAGTGACGCAGTAAAACCCTTTGTGTCCTACTGCAAGAAGGCGCAGAAGGAACTGTTTTTGATCGTCCGTTCTCCAAACAAATCCGCAGCGGAGCTGCAGGATCTTATGACCGGCTCCCGGCTTGTTCACGGCGCAGCTGCTGACATTGTCAGCCGCCATGGCGAGCCTTTGCTGGGAAAATGCGCATACAGCCAGATCGGCGCCCTTGTCAGCGCCGGCGCACCGGAAAGCATTCGCAATCTCCGTGCAAAATACAAATATACCTTCCTGCTTGTAGACGGCTTGGATTATCCCAGCGGCAACGCCAAAAACTGCAGCGCTGCCTTTGACCGTTTCGGTTACGGCGCAGCGGTATGTGTCGGCGTTTCCATTACAGAAGCCTGGAAAGAAGAGGGGAGCGGAGAGGCTGCAGAAGCAGCTGTGCAGGCTGCAGATCGCATTCGTAAGAATCTGCTGCGCTACTTTGCCATTTTGTAACGCTATGTAGTCAGGATCGCTCCTGACTGTGGCTTAGTTAAGCATTCCTCTGGGCATGGTGTCATTACCGGGTTGCTCCGTAGCGTCAGTAGGCCGGGTGCTTTCTGTTGGCGTGATGACCGTGGGCGGCACGATGGGAAGCGTCATTTCCTCACTTGCCATAGGACTGGTGGACACGTCGCCGTCGCCCCGCCGACAGCCTGCCAGAACGCTCACGGTAAGGACAAGTACCAGCGCCAAAACGGCAAACTTTTTCATTTTCATTCCTCCTGTATTTCAAGTTTCGCCCTTAGTATTGCCGCCAAGGCGCAATTTAGCCAGTAAATTCGAGGAAAAATGAAAATTCACCATTGCTATTTTTGTAATTTGTGATTATAATAGGCTAAAATACATATAAGGAGATTATCCCGAAATGAAGAGACTCGCAGTTAAAAAGAATGTGGAATGCATGGCTTGTCTGGAGTGTGTGCGCGCTTGCTCCGAAGCCTTCTATAAAGAGTTTCACCAGGATCTTTCCTGCATCCAGATCGTCGCAAAGGGCGTGGGTGCCAAGCCCATGACCTGCATTCAGTGCGGTAAGTGCATGAAAGCCTGTGAGCATGACGCAATTACCCAGAACCCCAAGACCGGCGTTTATATGATCAACAAGAAAAACTGCGTTTCCTGCGGCAAGTGCGTGGAAGCATGTCCCATGAAGGTCATGGTGCTGAAGCCCGAAAGCCCCGCTTCCAAGTGCATCGCCTGCGGCATTTGCGTGAAAGTTTGCCCCATGGAAGTTCTCGAGATCGTAGAGAAATAATTTTCTGCGTATACATACTTTCTTTGCCACCCCCTCAAGCAGGGGGTGGCACCTTTTTCCATTTTCTTTCATTTATTTCTTGATATCAGTTTCCATATATGATAGTATTAAATTGCAGGAGGTATCTTGACAAGTAGTTATAAAAGAGAACAGGAGGGTATCAACATGAAACACAGCTTTTTCAGACGTACGAACACGTTCGGCATTCTGCTTATAATACTTTCGATTATTATTTCAGCATGCTCAGATGCAAATAAGCCTCTGGTAGAGCAGTGTCTCAATGCCTACGAAGATTTAAGAAGCACAAAGATCGGTCACATCACGGTGCAATGGACCGGTCAAGTGAATGAAAAAACTTATGATTGGGATCAATTTAGCTACGAATGTTGGTTCCGGGATGGTGACCGTATATATTCGCACTTTAACGATAACATGCCATATCGATCTGTTAAAATAGGAACTGAGCAATTTACCAAGCATAAGAAGGACGGTACATGGATTACAAGTAGCAACATTATGGATTATACGTTCCCTTGGAATCTGGACGTTGGCGGCGAATTGGTTCTGGACTTTGAAAGCAAGGATACCGCAGACAACAAAACAAAGATAACCTGCAAATCAAGTTATGATTTCGTTGCACCCCTGACCGCAAACCCGGACAACAAGTCAAAGAATACATGGCTTACATTTACCTTTGACGAAAACGGTAAGCTTACCGAGCTTCTCATACGTGGTCAATACCAAAATACATACAGCCCCGACGAGGTTGGTGACGATATTTACATGAATATCACCATCACATTCCACACCTTTGACGAAGCTGCTGTAGATGCCGAATTCGACAGAATTTTCGAAGAAGCGGCCAAGAGTGAATAACATATCTGTGCCACCCCCTCTAGCAGGGGTGGCACCTTTTTATTTCCATTGGGGCTGAAATGATAATTGCATATTTGTAACTTTTATGATATAGTATAAAAGATATAATATAAGCGGAGGTGTTTATGTCCGGTATGACAGTTTTACAGCAGCGATTGGCAGAAAATTTGCCGGGTAGCGACTTGCGGTTTTCAGAGCCCATGCGCAGCCACACCTCGTTTCGGATCGGCGGACCTGCAGAGGTCATGGCATTTCCGAAAACTGCGGATGAACTTTCTCAAATCATGAAAGTGTCCCGTTTGTTGGACATCAAACCCATTATACTTGGCGCAGGTACAAACGTTCTGGCGCCGGATGAGGGAATCACCGGACTTGTGATCTGCCTGAAGGATGCACTCGACGGGATAGAAGCCGTTGACGATACCACAATTCGTGTTATGGCCGGCGTAACCATGACCAGGGCGGCAGTTTTTGCCGCAAACAGGGGACTTTCCGGCATGGAATTTGCCCATGGCATTCCCGGAACGGTAGGCGGCGGCATTTACATGAATGCCGGCGCTTACGGCGGTGAGCTGTGCCAAATCTGCCGTGAGGTGGAGGTTATGGACGAGTGTGGCAACATCCGCACCCTCAGCAATGAAGAAATGGCATTTTCCTACCGCCATAGCATTCTGGAAGAACGGGGCGGTATCGTGATCAGCGCAGTATTCTCTCTTGCCAAGAAGCGTCCCGACGAGATCCGTGGGGTCATGAAGGAGCTGATGGCAAAGCGCAGCGCCTCCCAGCCGCTGGATCTGCCCTCAGCCGGCTCAGCGTTTAAGCGTCCTGTGGGTGGTTATGCGGCAGCCCTCATTGACCAGGCAGGTCTGAAAGGCTATCAAGTGGGCGGCGCAGCCATTTCCACAAAACATGCAGGCTTCGCCGTCAATCTTGGTGAGGCAAGCGCAGCGGACGTAAAAGCATTGCTGCAAAATGTATCTGATATCGTATTCGAGAATTCCGGCATCCGGTTAGAGCCGGAGGTGCGTATCTGGTAAATCTACGAAAGGGGGAGACCCAATATGGCTGTGTCGTTTTCCGGTGGCGTAAAGGCAGAAATCTGCCGTGTGGCTCCCCAAAAACGTTGCTGCGCATTGGCTGAATGCTTCGGCATTTTGCTTTACTGCAACAGCTTCGGCGCAGATGGCATTCGCATTATCACAGAGAGCAAGGAATTTGCTTCTCAGCTTCCCAAGCTGTTTCACAGAGCCTTCTCAGTTGACTTCGATCTGCTCCCTGAGCCGGATGTCAGTGGCAAAATGGTCTTCCAGATCTCTGATTTAACAAAAATCAGCACCATTATGAGCGCTTATGGCTTTGGCATCGACGGAACGGTTTCCCTTCATGTCAATTTGCCGATTGTGGAGGACGATTGCTGCAAAACTGCCTTTATGCGTGGCGCTTTTCTTGCCGGCGGCTCCGTCACCGACCCCGCCAAAGGCTATCATTTAGAGCTGAGTACCACCCATGGCAGCGTATCCAGAGAAACGTACACGCTGCTGCAGGAATCTCTCGGCTTTTATCCCAAGATCGCAAATCGGGCAGGCTCCCATGTTCTGTATCTAAAGCAAAGCGATCTTATTTCCGATTTTCTCACATTCCTCGGCGCTCCTATATCCGCTATGCGGATCATAGAAGCGAAGCTGGAGAAAGAGCTGAACAACAAAGTAAACCGCCGCTGCAACTGCGATGAAGCTAACACCTCCAAGGTTGTCGAAGCTTCTCAGGAACAGCTTGCGGCCATTCGTGTCCTGCGGGAGCGTGGAGTTGCCGACAAGCTGCCCCACAAGCTGCAGCAGGCGCTTATTGCCCGGGAAATGAACCCGGAATCCACACTGACGGAGCTGGCCTCCATGATGGAACCGCCTATTTCGAAACCTGCCATGAATCACCGGCTGAAAAAGCTTGTTCAGCTGGCCAAGGAGGAAACACCATGAGCTTTGTACATCTACATGTTCATACTGAATACAGCCTCCTTGACGGAGCATGCCGCATTGGCGGTATGATGGACCGTGTCAAAGAGATGGGCCAAACAGCAGTTGCCATTACGGACCATGGTGTTATGTACGGCTGTATCGACTTTTACAAGGCAGCCAAGGCCGCAGGCATTAAACCCATTATCGGTTGCGAAGTATATGTTGCGCCCCGTCGGATGGAGGACCGTGTCCATAAAGTCGACGATCAGAATCGCCATCTTGTGCTGCTGTGCAAAAACCGTAAAGGCTACGAAAATCTCTGCTATCTGGTTTCCGAAGCGCACATTCGCGGATTTTACGGCAGACCGAGAATCGACCTGGAGCTACTCAGGCAGTATAGTGACGGTCTGATCGCACTGTCTGCCTGCCTTGCCGGCGAGATCCCCAAGCGGCTCATGAATAATGACTACGACGCCGCCAAGGATTATGCGCTGCAGCTTTCCGAGATTTTCGGACCGGACAGCTTTTACCTTGAAATGCAGGATCACGGCATTGAAGAGCAGACCATGGTCAATCAGGGCATTTTGCGCCTTGCCCGTGAGACTGGTCTGCCGCTGGTCATTACCAACGATGCCCACTATATCCGCAAGGAAGATGCCCAGACACAGGATGTGATGCTTTGCATCCAGACCGGCACAACACTTGACGACCCCAACCGAAAATTTGAATTCAAAACCGACGAGTTTTACCTGAAAAGCGAGGAAGAGCTGCGTCAAATTTTCCCAAATTGCGACGAAGCCTTCGAAAACACAATCAAGATCGCCGATATGTGCAATCTGGACTTTACATTCCATGAGTACCATTTGCCCTCATTCCCCGTGCCGGAAGGCTACACAAACGAGGAATACTTCCGCAAGCTGTGCTATGACGGCTTTGCAGAGCGCTATCCCGACCCGCCTCAGGAGTACAAAGACCGCCTGGAATATGAGATTGGTGTTATCAGCCGCATGGGCTATGTCAACTATTATCTCATCGTTTGGGATTTTATCCGCTATGCCAAGGAATCCGGCATTCCTGTCGGTCCCGGCAGAGGCTCCGGCGCCGCTTCCATCGTTGCATATTGCATGCACATCACGGAAGTCGACCCCATGAAGTATTCCCTCATTTTCGAGCGCTTTTTAAATCCCGAACGTGTCAGCATGCCTGACTTTGATACGGACTTCTGCCAGGAGCGCCGTGGTGAAGTTATTGAGTACGTTATGCGCAAATACGGCAGTGACCACGTTGCGCAGATCGCAACCTTCGGCACCATGGCAGCCAGAGGCGCCATTCGTGACGTTGGCCGAGCATTGAACTTTACCTATGCGGAGACGGACGTTGTGGCAAAGCTTGTACCCAACACGCCGCACATTACCTTAAACGAAGCACTGGAAGTATCCCCGCAGCTGAAGGCAATGTATGACAAAGATCCCCGGGTGAAAACGTTGATCGACACCGCCCGAAGCCTGGAAGGTATGCCCAGAAATACCTCTACCCATGCAGCCGGCGTTGTGATCACCGCCGATCCCGTGTGTAGCTATGTCCCGCTTTCCAGAAATGACGATACCATCGTCACACAGTATACCATGACCACCATCGAAGAGCTGGGTCTGCTGAAAATGGACTTTTTGGGCCTTCGAAATCTGACTGTCATTCGTGACACAGAGGAACAGGTCCGCAAAACAGATCCGGACTTTTCCATTGATAAAGTCTCCGACAGTGACCCGGAAACCTTCCGTATGCTCACCGAGGGAAAGACCCAGGGCGTGTTCCAGCTGGAGTCCGCCGGTATGACCGGTGTTTGCGTCAATATGAAAGCAAGCTCCATTGAAGACATCACCGCTATCGTTGCGCTGTACCGGCCCGGTCCTATGGACTCCATTCCCAGATTCATTGCAAATAAGCTGGATTCCAGAAAAATCACCTACAAAACGCCGCTTTTGGAGCCCATTTTGAAGGTTACCTACGGCTGTATCGTCTACCAGGAGCAGGTTATTGAGATATTCCGCTCTCTGGGCGGCTATACCATGGGCCAGGCGGACAACATCCGCCGTGCCATCTCCAAAAAGAAGGCCAAGATCATCGAAGCGGAGCGCAAGACTTTCGTTTACGGCGATCCTGAGCAGAACATCGGCGGATGTATCTCCAAAGGCATTCCCGAGAATGTGGCGCAGTCGATTTATGATGAAATAGTCGATTTCGCAAACTATGCCTTTAACAAGGCCCACGCCGTGTGCTACGCCGTTGTTGCATACCAGACAGCTTATCTCAAGTGTCATTACCCCCGTGAGTATATGGCGGCGCTGATGACCTCTGTGCTGGATTCCGCAACAAAGGTTTCCGGCTATATCAACGAGTGTAAGGGACTGGGCATTAAAACCCTGCCTCCGGATATCAATCGGTCTGATGACCCGTTTACCGTAGAAGGGGAGAGCATCCGTTTTGGCCTCGGTGCTGTGAAAAATATCGGTCGAGGACTGATCCGCAACATTGTGGCAAAGCGCAATGCGGATGGCCCGTTCAAATCTCTGGAGGATTTCCTTGAGCGAATGGGCGAGGGTGAGCTGAACAAGCGGGCTGTGGAAAATTTGATCAAGTGCGGCGCTATGGATTGCTTCGGCTATCACCGCAGCGAGCTGCTGGCAGTATATGAATCCATGATGGACAGCGTTTCTTCTACCAGAAAGCAGAATCTGGAGGGGCAGATGGGCCTTTTCGGTATACTGGAGGAAGATGATGCCTCTGCAAAGATCCCCATTCCGAAGCTTGCTGAGCTGAAAAAGGCTGACCTCATGACCATGGAGAAGGAAACCACCGGCATTTACCTTTCCGGTCACCCCATGGACGATTACCGTCAGTACCTGAAAGGCACGCACGTTATGAGCATCGCTTCGCTGATGGACGAAGAAAGTAGTGTGCAGGACGATCAGATCGTCAGCGTTGCCGGCATCGTGCAAAGCGTGAAGATGAAGAGCACCCGCAACAACTCCATGATGGCCTATGTCACCGTGGAGGATGATACCGCTGCCATCGAGCTACTGGCTTTTTCCAATGTGCTGAACCAGTACGGCAGCTACCTGCGGGAAAACAGCGCAGTTGTGATCACCGGCAGGCTGTCCATCCGTGACGAAAAAGAGCCTCAGATCGTGGTCAATCGGGCGCGGCCCATTTCTGATTATTCCGATAATCTGACACGGGAAGAGATTCCGCAGCAGCCGGTGCAGGAAGACCCCGGCAAAACACTATATCTGCGCCTTCCCGGCGAAAGCGACCCGCTGTATCGCAAGGTGAAGGCCATTGTGAACATGTTCCCGGGCAGCAGCAAGGTTGTACTGTATTTCACGGATACAAAGCTGCGCCGCGGCAGCAGCTGCGCTCTGGATGCGGCTATGCTTGCAGAGCTTAAAAATGTGCTTGGCGGCGAAAATGTGGTCGTGAAATAGCTTTTCATTTCGCCTGTTTTATGCTATAATGAATTAGATTGGGAGGGAAACGGTATGCGTTCAAAAGCGGTTTTTATCATTGTACTGCTTTTGGTCATTTTGGCCTTGTCCGGCTGCAATATGCTTACCGTGGACGAGCTTTACTGTCTTCCCAAACGTCCGGAGGTTTTTTCCGATCTCCAATCTGCCATCGATGAGGCTATGAACGGCCTTGAATACAGCGCACCCATTGCCGGTGAGCACCAGCAATCTGTACAGGCCGCTGACCTGACGGGCGACGGTGTGGCTGAATACCTTGTCTTTGCAAAAGGCACTGACGAAAAGCCGCTGCAAATTCTGATCTTTACCAAGTCCGGCGGCGATTTTGTTCTGCTGGACAGGATCAACAGCACAGGCACAGCCTTTGAGCAGGTGGAATACATTCGCATGGATGAGCGCCCCGGCTACGAGCTGGTGGTCGGCAGAAAGGTAAGTGACCAGGTCCTGCGTTCTGTCAGTGTTTATTCCGTCTTCGATCAGAAGCTGGAGCAGGTATTGAGCGTAAGCTGCAGCAAATTCCTGTGTGGCGATCTGACGAACGATGGCAGGCTGGATCTTTTCATCCTCCGTCCCGGCGAAGCTGACACAAATGACGGCATTGCGGAGCTCTACACCATGAAAAACGGCGTTGTTGAGCGGCGGGGTGAAGCCTCTATGTCTGAATCCACCGCCAATATCAAGCGCATGATCCTTGGAGATCTGGAAGACGGTCCGACAGCAGTGTTTGTAGCGAGCAATATCGGCGGCAGCATGCTGGTGACCGACGTATTCACCTTGGTTGATGGCGTTTTTGCCAACATCTGCAAGACAGGCTCCGCCGAAACCGTGGTGGAGACCCAACGTGATTATAATGTCTATGCCGATGATATCGACGGCGACGGCATTCTGGAGCTACCCCAGCTGATCCCTATGAAGCCGGCAGATGCCGACAGCAGCGCACAGGAAAGCTATCTCATCAGCTGGTATTCGCTGACCTCACAAGGGCAGCAGGTATACAAAAAGAACACCTATCACAACACCATCGGCGGCTGGTATTTGGACCTGGATATTATAAGCATCCAGCGGATCTTTGTGACTCCCATGGGTAACAGCTATGACGTATGCATTTGGGATGAGAATTTCAGCAGCTACGAAAAGCTTTACACCGTATATGTCCTTACAGGACAGAATCGGGAGGAGCAGGCTGTCACCGCAAACCGCTTCATCGTATACCGTGGTGAAGCGACCATCTACTCCGTAAAACTAGAAGCAGTGTCCGCCGCCTACGGCATCACAAAAGATAAAATGCTCCGCAGCTTCCATCTGATCCTTCAGGATTGGAAAACGGGAGTAACCTAGGAGGAAGAATATGAA
Organism: Faecousia sp.; assembly: GCA_045541695.1. GTDB lineage: Bacteria > Bacillota > Clostridia > Oscillospirales > Oscillospiraceae > Faecousia. The sequence continues at coordinate 51,146 of JAZQJO010000003.1, read as the reverse complement.
GAAAGTTTTGATTCTCGAAGATGAACAGAATATCCGCAGCTTTGTTGTGATCAACCTGAAGCGTGCCGGCTATGAAGTGATTGAAGCCGGAACCGGACAGGAAGCGCTGAACAAGCTGCAGCAGTACCCGGATATCGGCGTGGCGATCCTGGATATTATGCTGCCGGATATTGACGGCTTTGAGGTCTGCCGCCAGATCCGTGCCGGCAATACCCAGATCGGTGTGATCATGCTCACCGCACGCACCCAGGAAATGGACAAAATCACCGGCCTTATGACCGGCGCTGACGACTATGTCACAAAGCCTTTCTCTCCTGCAGAGCTGACGGCCCGGATTGATGCGCTGTTTCGCCGTCTGGGCGGTGACAGTACCGCTGCCAGCGAGCTGCTGCGCCAGGGCGCATTCGTAATGAACACCCGCAACCACACACTGGAGAAAAAGGGCAGCCGTATCCGCCTGACCCAGGTGGAATACGCCATTATGAAGCTGTTTATGCAAAATCCCGGCAGAGCGCTGTCCCGTGAGGACATTCTGTCTGCCGTTTGGGGCAAGGATTATGACGGTGAGCTGAAGATCGTGGATGTGAACATCCGCCGCCTGCGTATCAAGATTGAAGACGATGCCACAAGTCCTACATACATCACAACTGTGTGGGGCTACGGCTACAAGTGGGGACTGTAATCGGCTGAAAAGTGAGGGTTGGCTATGAAACGAACCGGAGGATTGCGAAAGCGCTGGATAATCAATACTGTCGGCGTTGTTTGCGCCCTGGGTCTGATCTGTGTGCTGGTCATCACCATCGTTTTTTCGGCCTATTACTATTCCAACATGGAATCGGACCTTTATTACAGAGCGCAGACCACCACCGATTTCTTTGCTGAATACACCAGCCAGAATTATAAGGACTATTACCAGTCCTGCATCAACTACACCAAAAGCTACACAGGAAAAAACTCTCTGGAGCTTCAGTTTATCAATAAAGACGGCGATATCATCGCTTCTTCCTACGGTATCTGGCCCGGCGAATCACCCGGCACATCGGATATCCGTGACGCCATTGCCAGCAAGCAGATCAAAAAGTTTATCGGCAAAGATCCGCTGACAGGGGAGCACATCTTTGCCGTTTCCAGCCCCATGATCTACAGCAACGGCGAGGTCATCGGTGTGCTGCGATATGTAACATCCACCCGCCTTGTCAACCGGCAGATCGCTATGATCGCTGTCATCAGCCTGGCAGCGCTGGCTGTGGTGGTGTTGGTGGTTTTGTTCAGTACCAACTACTATATCCGCTCTATCCTTGTACCGGTCCGTGAGATCACCGATAAGGCAAAGCGGATCTCCGGCGGCAGCTACGGCATTCAGATCCAGGCAAAATACGATGACGAGATCGGTGAGCTGGCAGAAACCATCAATGATATGTCCTTCCAGATCAACCAAAATGAGATCGTGCAAAGAGATTTCATTTCCTCTCTTTCCCATGAACTGCGTACGCCGCTGACCGCTATTACCGGCTGGAGCGAAACGCTGCTAACCAGCGATCAGCTGGATGCCGAAACCACAAGAGGAATGAAGATCATTCTCCGGGAAGGTCGCCGATTGACGGAAATGGTGGAAGACCTTCTGGATTTCAACCGCATTCAGGGCGGAAATATGACCCTAAACATCGAGCAGGCAGATATCCGTGCCGAGTTTGAAGATACTGTGTTTATGTACAGCAGCAGGCTTTCTCAAGAGGGAATCCAGCTGGAATACCTGGACAACGACGATATGATCCCGGAGGTCACCTGTGACCCCAAGCGGCTGCGTCAGGTATTTCTCAACATTCTGGATAATGCGGCAAAATACGGAGCTGAGGGCAAGAAGATCGAAGCATCCATATGCTGTGAAGACGATTTTGTGGTCGTCCGTATCCGGGATTTCGGTCCCGGCATCCCAGAGGACGAACTGCCTCTGGTCAAAAAGAAATTTTACAAGGGAAGCTCCAAAGCCCGTGGAACCGGTATCGGCCTTGCTGTTTGCGATGAGATCGTTCAAATGCACAACGGCGAGCTGGTTTTGGAGAATGCCCATGGTGGAGGCACCCTTGTTACTGTTAGAATACCCGTTTCTCAATAAGGAAGGTTAACTATGGCTAAAAAAGATACGCAGCCCTGCTGCGAGAAATTCAAGACAATGATCGGCGGTCAGGCGCTGATCGAAGGCATCATGATGCGCGGACCGGAAAAGGACGCTATCGTTGTGCGCTCCGGTGGCGAGCTGAAGCTGGAGGTCACAACCCGGAAAGTGCCGAAAAAGAAATCCATTGCCACATGGCCCATCATTCGTGGCGCATATAATTTCTTTAATTCCCAGGTGGCCGGCGTGAAGGCGCTGATGCGTTCTGCCGACTTTGCAACGGACGATGCCGAGCAGGAGCAACCCTCCAAATTCGATCTTTGGCTGGAAAAGAAGCTGGGCAACGAAACGCTGCAGAAGGTGATCGTCGGCTTGGGCGTATTCATGGGTCTGGGCCTGTCTATCGTGCTTTTCTTCCTGCTTCCCATGATCATCGGCAATTTCTTTGACCAATGGATCCAAAGCAATCTGCTGCTGAATCTGGTGGAAGGCCTTATTCGTATTCTCATTTTTCTGGCGTATATGCTACTGGTTTCCCGAATGAAGGATATGCGGCGTGTATTTTCCTACCACGGCGCAGAGCATAAGACGATCCGCTGCTACGAAGCCGGCCTGCCGCTGACCGTTGAAAACGTGCGGCAGCAAACACGTCTTCATCCCCGATGCGGCACAAGCTTTTTGCTGGTTGTCATGGTAATCTCCATTTTGGTCTTTTCTGTTGCTTCCAGCTTGCTGCTGACGCTTGTTCCTGCGCTGGAAGCTATGCGGGGCGGCTTCCTGTTCCGGCTGATCATGGTGGCTTATAAGCTGCTTTTGCTGCCCCTGGTAGTCGCCATTACCTATGAGATCAATCGCTGGGCCGGTCGGCATGACAATGCCTTCACCCGTTTTCTCACATATCCCGGAATGATGATGCAGAATTTTACCACCAACGAGCCTGACGATTCCATGATTGAGGTCGCCATCGCTGCGTTGGAAGCTGTTGTTCCGGAGGAAGAGGGGACGGACCGTTGGTAAAAACCTATTCCCAGTTGTATCTGGATGCCCGCCGTGCATTACTGGCAACAGAGGAAACCCAAAGCGCCGGGATCCTGGCACGTCAGCTTCTGTGTCATGTTTCCGGCAAGACCCAGGAACAAATCCTTGCAGACAGGGAAATGTATGCCTCGGAAGAAATATGCCGACAAATGGTTGCTGCTGTTGACAGAGCGCTTGCAGGCGAGCCACTGGCTTACATTCTCGGTCAATGGGAGTTTTACGGTCTGCCGCTGATCGTCGACAGAAATGTCTTGATCCCCAGAGACGATACCTGCGCTGTGACTGCACTGGCCATCAAGCAGGGCCCTCATCTGGAGCAAAACCCACGGATACTGGATCTTTGCACCGGCTCCGGTTGCATCGGTCTGGCGGTGGCCAGCAGGATCAAGGATGCCCGTGTGACTCTTGCTGACATTTCCAAAGAAGCTCTGGCTGTTGCGAAACAGAACATCACATTAAACCGTCTGTCCGGCAGAGTGACCTGCATTCAGGCGGATGCGCTGAGCAAACCCTCTGCATTTATGGGAAAATTCGACATGATCATTTCCAATCCGCCCTATATCACCACCCAGGAGATGCAGGAGCTCCCCGGCAGTGTTGCCGACTATGAGCCCCATCTTGCTCTCCACGGCGGCAATGACGGCTTGCAGTTTTACCGGACAATTATCGAAAACTACACGGATTCGCTGAAACCCGGCGGCTATCTGTGTTTTGAGTTTGGCTTCGGGCAGGGGGATGCCGTGTGCAGCCTCCTGATAGATAAAGGATATACAATTCTGGAGCGTTCCAGAGATTATAATGACAGAGAACGCTCTGTCATCGCCCAATACGGCAGGAAGGATGATTGACATGGCTACAAAGAAAACAATGTATGAAGCACCCACCCCCGCATCCGATAAGAAAAAGGCCCTGCAGACCGCCCTTGCGCAGATCGAGAAGAATTTCGGCAAGGGAACCGTTATGCGTTTGGGCGACAAGCCTGAGATGAACGTGGACGCCATTCCCACCGGAAGCCTTGCGCTGGATGCTGCCCTGGGTATCGGCGGTGTTCCCAAGGGAAGAATTATTGAGATCTACGGACCGGAATCCTCCGGTAAGACCACGCTGGCGTTGCACATTCTGGCTGAAGCGCAGAAAATGGGCGGCGAAGTGGCATTTGTGGACGCCGAGCATGCCCTTGACCCTGTTTACGCAGCAGCTCTGGGCGTAGACACCGACAATATGCTGGTTTCTCAGCCGGATACCGGCGAGCAGGCTCTTGAGATCACCGACGCGCTGGTACGCTCCGGTGCAGTGGATGCCGTTGTGGTCGACTCTGTTGCGGCTCTTGTTCCCAAGCAGGAGATCGAGGGTGAAATGGGTGACACCTTCGTGGGTCTGCAGGCACGTCTGATGAGCCAGGCTCTGCGTAAGCTGGCCGGCACCATCGCCAAGACAAACTGCGTGGTCATTTTTATCAACCAGCTGCGTATGAAGATCGGCGTTATGTACGGCAATCCCGAGACTACCACCGGCGGCAATGCGCTGAAGTTCTATTCATCAGTCCGTTTGGACGTCCGCCGCACCGAGTCCATTAAGGACGGCGGCAACGTCATCGGCAACAAGACCAGAGTCAAGGTCGTGAAGAACAAGGTCGCTCCTCCTTTCCGTGAGGCTTATTTTGACATTATGTACGGCCAGGGCATCAGCAAGTGGGGCGAACTCGTTGATCTGGCTATCGAAATGGACATTATCCAGAAGAGCGGCAGCTGGTTTAGCATGGGCGAAGAACGCATCGGCCAGGGCAAGGACAGCGTAAAAACCTTCCTGCAGGCCAATCCCGAGATCGCCGAGCAGGTGGAAGCACAGGTGCGTGAGAACCTGCTGAAGACCAGTTCCGCACCGGCAAAGGCTGCTGCCAAAGCTGCAGAAAAGCCTGTTGCCGTAAGCGCTGACGACTTTGACGATGAGGATTAAGCAGCTTTCAGCATCTCCAGACCGTGCCGGCAGGTACCTTGTCCGTTTTGAGGATGATACCACTATGCGTCTTTACCGGCAGACTGTGGAGGATTTTTCCCTTTACGCCGGCATGGAAATGGATGATGCGCAGCTTGCCAGGCTGCGCCAGGCAGCAGGGGAGATGTCCGCAAAAATGCGGGCTGTCCGGATCGTTGCGGCGTCCAATGTTTCCAAAAGCGATCTGCAGCAGCGGCTGATCCGAAAAGGGGAAAGCCCTAAGCAGGCCGAGGCCGCCGTTAATTGGATGGAGGAACTGAATCTGCTGGACGACAGAAAAACCGCCGAGCAGATCGTGTCTTCCTGCGCCCGCAAAGGGTACGGCAAGGCAAGAGCCAAGCAGGCACTTTACGAAAAGCGTATTCCCAAAGAGCTTTGGGACGAGGTCCTGACTGACTACCCGGATCAAAGTGAAAGCATTTTTAAATTCTTACGTTCCCGTCTGTCCGACGATGCGGATATGCGAGAAATCAAACGCTGTATCGATGCGCTGCTGCGCCGTGGACACAGCTATGGACAAATCAAGCGGGGACTTGAGCGTCTTTCCTTGGACACGGATCAACTCCCGGAGGAATAATCATGGCTAATATCGGTTTTATATCCCTTGGCTGCGCCAAAAACCAAGTGGATTGTGAGCGAATGATGTTTCGCATCCAGGAAGCCGGGCATACGGTATGTCCCGGTATCGTCGGTTGCGATGTTGTCATTATCAATACCTGCGGCTTTATCGACTCTGCCAAGTCAGAAGCCATTGACTTCATTCTGCAGACAGCAGCGCTGAAAGCAGATGGCATGGTTGGCAAGATTCTTGTGACCGGCTGCCTTTCCCAGCGATATCAGGACGAGATTCTGGAGCAGCTGCCAGAGGTTGACGGTATTCTCGGCACAGGCAGCTATACAGACGTTGTCCAGGCTGTGGAAAGCTTGTTGGAGGGCGATACTGTCCGTATTTTCGGCTCTATCGATGCACCGGAAGTAGAAACCGGCCGCATTCTGACTACGCCGGAGCATTATGCATATTTGAAGATCGCTGAAGGCTGCGACAACCGCTGCGCCTACTGTATCATTCCTTATTTGCGTGGTAGGTTCCGCAGCCGCCAGATGGACGATGTGCTGTACGAAGCCAGACTCCTTGCTGCCAGTGGCGTGAAGGAACTGATTGTGGTAGCTCAGGATACCAGCCGCTACGGCACTGATCTACCCGGCCACAAACGGCAGCTTTCGGAGCTTTTGCGGCAGCTTTGCCGGATCGACGGTTTTCATTGGATTCGTATACACTATGTCTATCCCGACGAGATCGACGATGAGCTGGTCGATACCATCGCTTCTGAGCCCAAGATCGTCAAATATCTGGATATTCCCATTCAGCATTGTAATGATACGATCCTTCAGAAAATGAATCGCCGTGGTGACAGCGCATACCTTAATGAGCTGTTTTTCAAGCTGCGCCAGCGGATTCCCGGAATCGTGCTGCGCACCAGCGTGATCACCGGTCTTCCCGGAGAAGGGGAAGCAGAATTTGCCCAGTTGTGCGAATTTTTGAAGGAACAAAAACTGGAGCGAGTCGGCGCATTTCCTTTCTCACCGGAGGAGGGGACTCCTGCTGCACAAATGGAGCATCCGGACAGCGATGTGGCGTTGGCCCGTGCGGAAATGATCGAAACCATCCAATCTGCCATCATGGATGCGTATCATCAGCAAATGATTGGCAAACAGCTGGAGATTTTGGTGGACGGCTACGACGAAGAAACCGAGCAATATTTCGGCCGCAGCTTTGCTGACTCTCCGGAGATCGACGGAAAGGTTTGGATTGCATCCGACGAGGACCTTTCGGAAGGCAGCTTTGTACAGGTACAGATCGACGCATTGATCGACGGTGACCTTGCAGGCTATGTAGTGGAGGAATCGCTATGACATTGGCAAGTAAAATCACGCTGCTGCGTGTTGCGCTTATTCCGGTTTACATGGTTTTCATGTACTTAAGCGGCGGCCAACCCGGCCTTTGGCTGTGGCTTGCTTTGGCGGTATTTATCATCGCAAGCCTTACAGATTATATTGACGGAAACATCGCCCGGAAGCGTGGCCAGGTAAGCGATTTCGGCAAATTTTTGGATCCCCTTGCTGACAAGCTGCTGACCATCGCAGCCATGACCATGTTCTGCCAATGGGGTCTTTTCCCCGCATGGGCGCTGATGATCGTACTGACAAGAGAATTTGCTGTTACCGGCCTTCGTCTTGTTGCAGTGGGTAAAGGCACAGTCATCGCAGCCGGCTGGAGCGGCAAGGTCAAAACCGCCTGCACTATGATCGGTCTGTGTGTTTGGATGGCGTTTCCTGCTGTGTGCTGGATCGGCATTACCGTGACAGCCGTGATCGTAATTACAACCGTATATTCCGGTGTTGAATATTTCGTTCAAAACTGGAAATGCCTTTGGAAATAAACCATGTGCGCTGCGACGTGTTTCGAAGCAGCGCACTTTTATGAAAAATATTGAGGTCTGGCATGAATATCAAGGAAATCAGTGAAATCCGGCGGCATATCCGCCGTGACAGAAGCAATATGACAGCAATTTACGGCTGCTATGTCAACGAAAACCGAGAGATCATCTCTCAGTTCCGGCAGAGTACCGGCATGATGTCTGAAAACGAGGGTGAAAAGTATTTCACCATTTTAAAACGGGCCCTTTCCGGTCGGATCGGTAAAAATCTGATTGACATCACCTTCAAAACTGCGCAGGTTGCCGGCAGCGAGGAGCATAAGCTTTTAATGCAGCTGCGGGAAACCGGACTTGGTAACGATGAGATTTTACAGCAGTTTTACCGTAAGGTGATCGAATCCGTTTCCTTAAAAGAGAATTATTTGATCCTGATCGGCTGCGATACATACGATGTACCGTTCCGCTCTAAAGATGGTGACACTCAAAATGATGCGGCAGGGGAGAGCTACCGCTTTTTGCTGTGCGCCATCTGTCCGGTAAAGCAGACAAAGCCCACGCTGAATTACAAACCGGAAAGTAAGGAATTTCATGACGGTGGTATTCTCAACGTAGTCTGCGCGCCGGAGATCGGTTTTCTGTTTCCTGCGTTTGACAACCGGGCAACAAACATCTACAATGCCCTTTATTACACCCACAGTCCCAAGGAAAGCCACGAAGCGGTAGCTGACACGCTATTTCATGCACCAATTCCCAAGCCTGCCTTTGAACAGAAGAAGTCCTTTGAGGCTCTCTTGAGCAACAGCCTGCAGGAAGATTGCAGCATGGATCTTGTGCAGACCGTGCACAGTGAGATTTGTCAGCGTATCGAGCTGCACAAAGAGAGCAGGGTGGCTGATACGCTTCTTGTGAGTAAGGACGAGGTCAAGGACGTTCTGTCCTCCTGCGGCGTCTCTGAGCCCCACATTGCCAAGTTCAGCGTGGATTATGATGAAGCTTTTGGCTTTGAAGCCGATCTCCACCCGGAAAATATCATCGACAAGAAACGTCTTGAGATCAAGCTCCCGGACGTATCTATCAAGATTGCGCCAGACAGGGCAGACCTGATTGAAACCCGGGTCATCGGCGGCGTGAAGTACATCTTGATCAACGCTGATGAAGATGTGGAAGTAAACGGTGTGCGTATTCACATCGGCGAGCAGGAAGCTGCAACCCTGTAATGGCTTTCTCCGCTCAGTACCTGCCAGGGCATGCCCGGCAAAGCATAATACCCTATACGAGGTGAACCAAAGTGCAATTAAAGCAGTACGCCCAATATCAAATGAACTTTAACGCCAAATCTGTGACCGCATCCTGCGCATTTATGGGACTTTCCCTGTTCATGCGGATGCTGCATTATCTTGGCTTTTACAGTCTTTCTTCTTACAGCATCGGCACAGCCATTTTCTGTGTTTTCCTGCCCATTGCCGCATCCATTGCCTATATCGTCCTACTGAAATGCCTGCGTTGGAACGCTCCCGGTATTTACGGCATACTGGGCTGCATTTTTTGCCTTCTGGCGTTGATCGGCGGCCTTACGTCCGGCAATATTATGCGGATCATCCTGTCGATCCCATGGTATCCTGCCGCTGCGCTGATATTGCTTGCCATGGTATGTGGCTATGTGCCTGGCAGGCTGCTTTCCTGCCTGTTCTTCGTTCTGCCCATCGCTTTTCGAATCGTTTTGCTGCTGCTCGATAGGGAAGGGCTGATGGGCTGGAGTACCGAGCTTTGTGAGTTGAGCGCTTTGGCGTCCCTTGCCTGCCTTCCTTACACTCTGCTCCACAGAAAACCTAAATAATAACGGAAAAGTCCCTTGCTCTATGCAAGGGACTTTCGATTATATGTTATTCTTAGCCTTTTGCCAGGTCAATGATGATTTCTGCAGCCTTTTCAACGCCAATAATGCCGGTATTCAAACTGATGTCATAGTTTTCTGCTGCGCCCCAGACTCTGCCTGTATAGTGCTGGTAGTTGACGCTGCGGCGTTTGTCTTTCTCAGCCAGGCGGGCAAAGGGACTCTTCTCCGATTCGCCGTAGAGCCGGACGATCCGCTCTGCACGGAATTCCTTGTCTGCATGGATAAAGGTGTGGAGACAATCCTTCCGATCCTTCAGGATATAGTCAGCATTCCTGCCCACAATCACACAGGGCCCCTGATCAGCCAGCTGCAAGATCACACCGCATTGGATATTCCAGAGGAAATCCGCTGTGGACAAACCATTCATTACGCCGGGTACGCTTTGGTGGGCAAAGGCATAGGAAAGGAAGCTTTTGCCCGGGGAAAGCTCACCGTGCTCCTCTACAAATTTGGGAGCAAAGCCGGATTCCAGCGCAATATGCTCAACAAGCTCCTTATCGTAAAAGGGGATGCCAAGCTTCTCGGCCACCAGGTGACCAACTGTGCGTCCGCCGCTGCCAAACTGACGGCTGATGGTAATGATGTTTTTCATGGTAGTATCCTCCCTTTACTTGTTTCTGATTAAACTATACCATGATGCCGTAAAAATGTCAAAGGCACATGTTCTGGATTTTCCTTGCTTTTCATAAACTTATGTAATAAAATAATTGTATCAATAGCGCATTGGAGGGCCTTATGAAAAAGAAAATTAACGTTTTTGACTATGCAAACGAAATTTGCGGCGCACTCAGCAAAGGCGTGCTGCTTACCACCGCCTGCGACGGCAAGGTAAACACCATGACCATTGGCTGGGGCATGCTGGGCATTGAATGGGGAAAGCCATTGTTCATCGCATATGTGCGCCAAAGCCGTTACACAAAGCAGATGCTGGATCAAAACGGAGAATTTACCGTCAACGTGCCTATCGGTAATGTGGATAAGAACATTCTGGGCGTTTGCGGCAGCAAATCCGGCCGGGATATGGACAAAATCAAGGAACTGGGCCTCGTTTGTGAATCGCCCAATGTGATCAGCGTCCCCGGAATCCGTCAGCTGCCCCTGACATTGGAATGTAAGGTCATCTACAAGCAGGATCAGCCCTACGAGTTGCTACCCAAGGATGCCGTCGCACGGTATTATCCGCTGGATGAAAGCGGGGAAGCGGATTACCACACCGCCTACTACGCCCAGATCGTGGATGCCTACCTGATCGAACAATAAAGTATGCCGGAAAGCAAACGCCTTCCGGCATTTTCCGTTACATATCAAAAGCAGGGTTCATATAATACACATTCTTCTGATTCAGCTTCTGGCGGAGCTGCTCCATGGATTCACCAAAACGCTGGAAGTGTACGACCTCTCGCTCTCTGAGGAACTTGATCACGTCGTTGACATCCGGGTCATCGCTGAGCCGCAGGATGTTGTCGTAGGTGACCCGGGCTTTCTGCTCGGCGCCCATATCCTCTGTCAGATCGGCAATGGGATCACCCTTGACCTGCATACTGGCTGCTGTCCAGGGGAAGCCGGAAGCTGCCGTGGGAAACACGCCTGCTGTGTGGTCAACAAAATACTGCTCCAGAGGAGTATTCTCAATGTCCTTATCCTTGAGATTTCTCGTCAGCTGATGAATAATGGCAGCCACCATCTCCAGGTGACCCAATTCTTCCACGCCGATGTCCGTAAGAAGGCCCTTTTGCTCGTCAAAGGGCATACTGTACCGCTGGGAAAGGTAGCGCATCGATGCGCCGAGCTCTCCGTCCGGACCGCCGTACTGGCTGATGATCACGGAAGCAAGCCGGGGATTCGGCCGTGCGATCTTTACGGGATATTGCAGCTTTTTCTGATACATGAACATAGCTTAACCCTCCTTATTTGCGGCAAATTCCCAGGGCCAGGGATCCCGCAGCCAGCTGTATTCCTTGTCGTCTACAGGCATTGCATGATTCAGCGGCATAATCTTTTCGTTATAGCGCATCATGCATTGATGGTAGAGGTTTTGATAGTGCCGGTAAGCTTCCAGCGCCTGTTTATCGTGGGGATGGGTATCCAGATACAGCGCCAGTTCCTGCAATGCAAAGCCAGCCACCTGAAGCTCCGTTTTCGGCGTTACCGGCTTTTCCCGATTGTTGACCATTCCCTTAAAGGGCAGGTCCAATCCGGGATACAGAGTGCCCCGCACAAGCGCCTTCCGGGGCTCATACTTGGGCGGATCGTCATTCTGGAAGGGAACATAAGGGTTTGCCAGCGGCGCTCTTGCCGGCAAATTGCCGTAGTAATGCTCCCTTGTACGATTTCTTTTACGTTCCAAGGTCATTCCTCCTGATCAAGATTTGTTTGAAACTGTCGTTCCGGAACATTCTATGCCGAAAGGGCAATGTTCGTTCATACAAATATTCCTCCCAACATATCATGCAGGGAGGTGTTGTCCATGTCTCGGAAAAATTTCATTGGCATCGTTCCATTTTATTTACTGGTGATCATTGGATTTATCGGCGTAGTGAATTGGTTTAACGGTGCCGTTACCACATCTGCGCAAGTAAGGCCGGTGCAGCGATGCCAGACGTTCATAATCGACGCAGGGCATGGTGGAATTGACGGCGGAGCCACCTCCTGCACCGGCGTTCTGGAAAGCACGATCAACCTGCAGATCGCCATTCGGTTGAACGATCTGCTCCGGTTGATGGGGTATGATACCCTCATGATCCGCACAACAGACACTTCCATCTACACAGAGGGAAATTCCATTGCCGCACAAAAGCTTTCGGATCTGAAAGAACGGGTGCGGATCGTGAATGAAACGGAAAACGGCATTTTGATCAGCATTCACCAAAACACCTTTTCCGACAGCCGTTACGGCGGCGCTCAGGTGTTTTATGCCGGCACGCAGGGGAGTGGGGAACTGGCAAAAGCATTGCAAGACAGCCTAAAATCCACCTTGAATCCCGGCAGCAACCGTATCAGCAAAAAAGCAAGCGGCGTGTATTTAATGGAGCATATTGAAAAACCCGGTGTGCTGATCGAATGCGGTTTTCTTTCAAATCCGGAGGAGGAAGCAAAGCTTCGCAGCGAGGAATACCAAAAGAATCTGTGCTGCGTTATCGCCTCGGCTGTCAGCACCCAATTGAATACTTGACCGCCAAACAAATGATTGGTATAATTGTATAAAAGAATTACCAAGGAGAACTACCATGGCAAAGACAAAGACCGTCTTTTTCTGCACCGAATGCGGCAATGAGACCCTGAAATGGATGGGTCGTTGTCCGGGATGCGGTGCATTCAACACCATGCAGGAGCATATTGAAAAGCCAACCCCGTCCGGACGTGCGGTTTCTGCGCCGGTTGGTTTGAGCCGCAAGCCCCAGCGGCTCCATGAGGTCGCCACCGACCGGGAGATCCGCTTTTTCACCGGAATGGGTGAACTTGACCGTGTTCTGGGCGGCGGCGCTGTAGCGGGCAGCCTGGTCCTTGTGGGCGGTGCGCCCGGTATCGGCAAATCCACACTTCTGCTGCAAATCTGCCAGCAGCTTTGCCTGCAGCGCAGCGTTCTTTACATCTCCGGCGAGGAAAGCGAGCGCCAGCTGAAGCTCCGTGCCCAGCGGCTGAACGTGGAAAGCCAGGAGCTGCTGATCCTTTCTGAAACACGGCTTTCCGACGTGCTGAACGCCGTTGAGGAGACCCAGCCGGACATTCTCATCGTCGATTCCATTCAAACGCTGTACCGGGAAGAAAACGAGTCTGCACCCGGCAGCGTTTCTCAGGTGAAGGATTGCACCATGGCGCTGATGCAGCTGAGCAAGCAGCAGGGAATCACGGTGTTTGTGGTTGGCCATATCAATAAAGACGGCAACATTGCCGGCCCTAAGGTGCTGGAGCACATGGTGGACTGCGTGCTGTATTTCGAGGGCGATCCCAATTCCTCTTATCGGTTGCTCCGGGCTGTGAAAAACCGTTTTGGCTCTACCAACGAGATCGGCGTATTCGAAATGGGCGACAGCGGTCTGACGGAAGTCCCCAATCCTTCGCAAATGCTGCTGGAGGGCAGACCGGAAGGCGCATCCGGCACCTGTGTTGCCTGCGTTATGGAGGGCACACGGCCGGTTTTGGCAGAGGTGCAGGCGCTGGTATCCAAGACGTCTTTTAACGTTCCCCGGCGCACCGCTGACGGTTTTGATTTTAACCGTGCTGCGCTCCTGCTGGCTGTAGCAGAAAAGCGGGGCGGCATGAAGCTGAGTATGTTTGACGCTTATATCAACGTGATCGGCGGTTTACAGCTGGACGAGCCGGGAGCTGACCTGCCTGTGGTTTTGGCGGTAGCTTCTTCTTACCGGGATACCGTGATCCCGGACGACCTTGTCGCTATAGGTGAAGTCGGTCTGACCGGCGAGATCCGCAGTGTTTCCAACATGAATCAGCGCTTGGCAGAGGTGGCAAGGCTTGGGTTTAAGAAATGCATCATCCCCAAAAACGGCGCTGAAAAGCTGGATGTCCCCAAGGAGCTGACCGTTTATAAGGTCAAGAACATCCAAGAAGCTATCGCAATGGCATTCTAGGTAGAAAAAGCAGGCGGAAAACCGCCTGCTTTAATTTATGTATTCAGCAATCCTTTTGAGGAAATCGAAAGATTCCTACAACCGCAACGCAACCGGGATCGCATAGCCAACAATCCAGGTCTTCCAACACTGTTCTCTTTTTAGGTGTATGGTATTTAGCGATCAGTTCTTCCACCGTTTTCAGCTGTTCTTCGCTAAAAACGGCAGTTGGTTCAGATTCCACCCCAAGGATCCAGCCCACGCTGACATCAAACAGCTTTCCAAGGCTGATCAGTTTATCGATCTCGGGGACAGTTGCGTCAGATTCCCATTTGGAAACCGCCTGACGGGAAACAGCAAGCTGCTCTGCCAACGCTTCCTGTGACAGCCCCAGCAGTTTGCGGCGCATTGCGATTCGCTGTCCAAGTGTAAGTTGTGTCATGTTATTGCCTCCTTATGCTGGTTATAACCGGAGTATAGACGAAGAAGCGATTTCATGCCACCAACCCACAGGTTGCGTATGTCAACCATCGGTTGCTATGAATCATCCTGATCGGAAAAATCCAGCTTTGACAGGGGATTTGCCTCTGCTGCAAGCTTCAGCTCCGTGTTTTCTATATGGGTGTAGATCTGAGTGGTATTCAGATTTTCATGACCCAAAACCTCCTGCACCGTCTTTACATCCACGCCGCCGGATAGCATCATGGTAGCAGCTGTATGGCGCAGCTTATGGGCGGAAAACTGGCTGGCATCCAAACCGGCCTGCAGCAGCGCTTTTTTCACCAATCGGTGCACTGCTGCAACACTGATCCGGTTGTTATCCCGAGAGCCAAACAGCGCCCGGTTATCAGAGAGCACCTTTTTGTGGCGCTCCGGTAAGTACGCATCAATAGCCTTGCGGCAGGCAGATCCGAAATACACAAACCGCTCCTTGTTGCCCTTACCAACCACACGGATACGATCTTCATAAACGTCCGTCAAATTCAGCCCAACCAACTCGCTGCGACGGATTCCGCAGTTGAGAAACAACATCAAAATGGCATAATCCCGCTTTTGATTTTGCCCGGAAACGCTGCGCAGCAGGGCAGAGGACTGCTCCAAAGTCAGATATTTGGGCAAGCTTTTGCGCAGCTTAGGGTATTCAAGATCCGCAACCGGATTTTCCTGCAACTGTTTTGTGCGAACAGTGAGATATTTATAGAAGGATTTAATTGCAGAAAGCTTCCTTGCTCTGGTTGTTGGCGAAACACCCAGATCAGCGGCAGGGGAGTCCGGATTCAGCGGTCTGTCGCTTGCCAAATAGGAAAGGAAATCGAAAATATCAGAGGTTTTGATCTCACGAATAAATGCAATATCAACATCACGAATATCGATCGTTTCCAAATCTGTGGAAACGGGCATGTCGTTTCGCATCAGTTTCATAAAACGCAAAAACATTCTAAGATCCAGGGCATATTCCGAGATCGTAAGCTGAGATTGTCCTTTAATCGTTTCATGATATGTTAGGAAATCTCGCAAAATCTGGGGTATATCGGCGTATTTTCGCATATTTTTGCCTCCAAAAGTTAAATTCACTTATATTCGAACAAATGTGTTTGTTTTAAAACAGCGCATTTGCGAACAAATGTATTCAATAAACTTGCATGTGCGGCAGTTACAGGGCAGGCAATCCATAGAGAAAACAGAAAGTCATTTCGATCATGAACCGTGAAACTATGTACATGTAGTGCAGAGAGCCGGACACGGCGCAAAACTGCAGCCGGTGCGGAAAACCTGCAGCAATAGATACATGCTGCAAGCTACACAGAATTCAGCACAGAAACGGTTACTACTGAATATAGCAGCGGATCATCCGGCGAAAAACAGAAATAGAAATGATACAGCGTTCATGCAGCGCAGCCAAAATCGAAGGAAGTATCGTTGCGATCGCAAAAAACAATGCACCAAATAGCAGCTCAACGAAATAACAAACTGATATAAAGCGCGAAGAAAACGGCCAAACAGTCGCAGGATCACAGAAACAGTCGAAAACAGCGCAAAATCGGCGTTTCAGTCGCAAAACAGGCCCGAAAGCTTCTGTTTGACTATATTATAGCATAAACTTACGTTAAATGCAACAAAATTTTTATTTTGTTGCGTTGGATAGATAGAATCAATGGGCCCTCCGGGCCCTGTCGGTATCCAACGCATACGGGCCTGCGGCCCACAAAACAAGGGTTTTGTTTCGTTTGTCGAGGTGCTTCCACCTCCCTCGAGCTAATCCTACCAAAAGCGGGCGCAGATGTCAAGCCTTTTTCCGGCCCGGCTTGCTGCGTCGGCGGCGTCCGGCTGCCGAAAGCTGCTTGTCGGCCATGGCGTAGATCAGCGTCACCTCCAGCCCTCCATGGTTGAGCGCCCGGCGCACCCGATCTAGATCGCCGTACTTGCGCAGCAGCTCCACTGCGTAAACCTTCCGCGCGCTGTGCGGTGCTGCGTTGGCGGTTAACCGCAGCGCTGCCGCTGCCCTCTTAACGTCTTTCCACACGGCCTGCCTGCTCCGGTGCTTCCGGGGATCAGCACCGGGAAAGACCCAGACCGTGCCGCAATGGTCCAATAAATCGGACAGTAATGGCTCGGGCAGCCCGATCTGCCGCCGCTTCCCGGTCTTCTGCTCGGTGATCCAGAAATTGGGCTTTAGCTGCTCCGGCCGAAGCTGAAGGGCGTCGCTTATCCGTATTCCCGTATGCAGCAACAACCGCAGGACCAGCCGATTCTCAAAGGTCAAGAGGTCGAGCACCCGCTCGACCTCTCTCTCCAACAGATATTCAGTTTTCAACGCGACACCTCCGCACCAGCCGGGCAATCACCTCTCCATTGGTGGGGTCTTGGCCTCGGGTGAAGCGCTGCCAAGCGTAGCGAGTTTCCGGCCAACCGTCGCAGCAATCGA
Source organism: Faecousia sp. (assembly GCA_045541695.1). GTDB lineage: Bacteria > Bacillota > Clostridia > Oscillospirales > Oscillospiraceae > Faecousia. The sequence continues at coordinate 34,168 of JAZQJO010000003.1, read as the reverse complement.
TGGCGTTGGCGATCGCTGCCCGGATATTGCGCTCCACCCGCTGCGAGGTGCTCCCGGCTGCCTTGGCGATCGCCGGATAAAGCTCCTTCGTCATGCTGATCCCCCGCTGCGCCTCTGCCATGATCACCGCTTGCCGGATCATCTCCGTTCCGGCAAGGCTCTCGGCAAAGCTCAGCTCTGCCAGCTCATTGTCCAGTTTCTTCGTGTCGATCATCGTCATATCCTCCTGTTCTCAGTACCTTGATCTTCGCCCCCGGAATTGAGAATTCCACAGCTTTATCCACAGCCCGGTAGTCTAGATCGGTGTAATCCTTCCGGGGCTCGATCAACGAGCCGCCGGAGTAATACCAACGGCCCAGCGGCCGCTGCCCGTTTTGCTTGCCAATGTACTTGCAGCAGTAGCCCACCGCCGCGTGGTAGTCACCATACAGCCGCTGCGCCGTGGTGAATCCAAGTGTCCATTGAGGAAGGTTGTAGACCGGACGGCCGTCCCACTCCACGCCGCTGTCCTTGGCGATCAGCCCCGTTCCGGCCATGAAGCCGTGAAAGTGGATCGCGCCGTCCTTGTGCAGCTCCGGCACGAGGATATACCGCAGCCCATGGCGGCGCACCATGTTGTCAGCCCAGCGGCCGAGTGCCTTCGTCACGGCCGCCGGATCATACCGATCGATCCGCGCCGGATCAAGGGTCAATGTCACGAAATAGTCAAAGCCGTTGGCCAGCGCCAAGCGCCGGAGCTTCGCCCGGGCCCGGCGCATGGAGCGCTCCATGTCGAGGCCTTCGGCCTTCTTGCCCGCTTCGCGGGCTGCAGGCTTTGGCCTCGCCTCCGGCTCAGCCCAGCCCGCTGCTTCCCAGCCCGACTCCTTGAAGATCGGGACTGTGCTGCAGAGTATGTCCTGACTGCCGTCAGGGAATGTGTAGATCACTGCATTATGTGTGATCTCGTGGCCATTCTTCACGATCGATCGCATGGCTCTGACGGAATAATGTCCTAGTATCAAGTAAAGGCCCGGCTGCGGTGATCACCACGCCACGCTGCGCTGCGCTCCGCTTCGCTCGCGCTGCTCGCTCGGGCCTGCGGCCCGGCTTCGCCCGCGCTCGCTTCGCCGCGCCGCTGCGCTCGGCTGCGCCGGCTTGCGCGCGCTGCTGCGTCGCAAAGCTGGGGGGGCAGCGGGCCGGGGCCCGGGGTCACAAGGGCCCCACCCGTCCCGCCGCTCCCGGTCGCTTCGCTCCCTTCGCAAAAAGGTGTGCGGCCTGCCGGGCCGGCCTTCGTCCCTCGGCTTTTCGGCCCGGCTTTTTCGGCCACTCCGCGTCCTGCCGCGCCGCTGCGCTGCGCTCGTCCGCTGCGGGCCTGGCCGCCCGCCGCCGCTTCGCGGGGCCGGTCCGGCGCTTGCGCCCGTCGCTTCGCTCCTCCGGCCCCGGGCCTCCCGCCTCCGGCCGCCCGCCCCGCCGTCTTCGCCCTTCGGCGCCGCTGGCGCTCGCTGCGCCCTCGCTGGCGGCTTCCTCGGGCTCGCGGGCCCCGCTCCCGTGCGCCTCGTCCTCGGGCCGCTGCGGGCTTCCTGCGCGCTGCTCCGGGCGCCCTTGCCTGCCGCTCGGGCTCGGCTGCTGCGTTCGCGGGGCGGCGGGCTTCCTCTCGGCGTGCCCGCACCGGCTTCGGGCCTCCGGCCGCACGGCTTCGCCTCGCCCGGGCGGCTTCGGGCCCGGCTGGCTCCCGCCCCGGCCGCCAGCGGCCTGCGGCCGCTTTCTCCCGCCTTCGGCGGCCGGGGCTTTTTTTGCGCTCTGTCGGCGGTGCTTCCGTGTCGCTGCGTTCTCCCCTGCGCCCCTCCCGTCCCCGCCGCCCCCGCTGGGGGCTCCGGGGAGCGCGTGGCCTCCGGCCCAGGGTCGCGCTTCTCGCGCCCCTGTTGCGGCTGCGCCGCTGAGGTCATCGGGCCCCCGGTGCGCCGATCGGCGCTCGGTTGACTTTCCGTAAATTGTCAACCGCCTCTCCTCCGGGGTGCGCGAGCCTCGCCGCCGCTCCACCATTGTCCCCGCCGCGTCAAGGCTGCCCTTCGGCTCGTTGTCGCTCGGCCTTGACCCGGCCGGGGGGATTTTTTTGCCCGGCGGGCTTGACTTTTCCGGGCCGCCGTGGTATGGTGTTTGTGCGTGGCCCGTTCCGCTCTCATTTGAGGGCTGCTCCGCAAGGGGTATCCGTGGACGGCAGAAAAGCCGCTTGGTCTTATCGACCAGGCGGCTTTTTTTATGCTCCGGTGCTCCCTTCCAGCCGTGCCGGAAGTGATACCCTCAGCGTGCGCCCGCCGCCCGATCGATTGATACTAGGGCGGCCAGAGCTTCGACTAACGCAACAAAACCTCTGTCATTTTGTTGCGTTCGTTGGGATTAAGACGGATTTCAATCCTCTTGGTCATCAAGGCACGCCTTTGCCTTCCCTATAGTTTTCCCTTAGAAAATCCCGGCAGAGTGATCTGCCGGGATCGTGTTAAACACTTTCGTTTTCTGTCTCTTTCTTGAATAGATAGATTTTATCCAACTCCGCCTTGTTTCGTCCGGTTGTCAGCCAGCATGCTGCAAAACTTACCAGCGCAACAACTGTCATTGTCATTCGGTAATCCAGTACTTCCCCCAGTGCGCCAATCAGCAATGCGCCGACACTGCCGGCAATGCAGGATAACGCATTGGAAAACGCATTTACTCTCGCACGGTATTCCTCGGGCAGATATTGATGCACTGAGCTTGCACGCACTGTACCGCTGTTGATTCCAAGAAAGCCGCAAACGCCCCTATTGACCAGCATCAGCGGATACGGTGTCCACAGCAGCACGCCGTCCATCAGATTATAAAACTGCTGCACAAAGTAAACAAATCTTCTCCGTTTCTCCGGCTTCATATTGCTGCAGTAGCGAAATACGCCGCCAAGCGATCGTCCGATAAACTCTACGGCTGAGAAATATGCATACAAATGTGCGGAAAAGCCGGGAGTCGTTCTGAAAAACGCAACCTGAATCGGTCCGCAGCCGTTAAAAATGCCGTTGGATACTGCATCATACGCATAGATATTCAGCAGGCCCTTCTCCCCTTTCAAGTAGGAAAAGCCGGTTTTGAAGTCCTGCAGCCATGCCGAAAAACCGATTTTTTCGCCTATTTTTTCCACGGTTTCGTCGATTTTCAGGAAATTTTCCGTAAAAGCGGTCAGAATTGACAATCCGCATTGGACAAACAAGATATTGGCAACGCCTATGGTATCCATCAGCACCGCTGCCAGCGGCATCATCAGCACACTCAGTACCGGATACAGCATGGCGCTGACAGTATAACCCTTGTCTTCAAAGCCGCTGGGGATCGTTTTGGGAAAAATGCATGTATAGGCCAAAGAATCCAGCGCATTTACCGTATTGATCAGCAGCGAAAACAGCATATAGCCCACATAGGAAAATTCAAAATTGTGCAAATAAAGCGCCGCAAGGCCGTACATGATACCGCCAAACAGGTCACCGAACACCAAAAAAGGCTTTCTTGGCAGTCTGTCCATCAGCGGCGCAATTAAAATCGGGATTAGAAAGTGGGGTATGATCTGCATTGCGGTCAAAAAGCCGGTTGCAAGGGTGCTTCCCGTTTCATCGAACACCAAAAAGCTCAGCGCATACCCACCTGCAATGCCGCCAATGGAGCCGAAAATGCTGGCGATGGTCAGCAAGGTGTAATTTTTGCACCATAGTGTGGGTTTTCGCATTCCGATCACACCTCCTTTCGGTTGATAATAGCATAGCCGCTTCCTTTTTGCAAGCAACTAACAGTTGTATCACATTTGCATATTACAATGATTAAGTTGTTTATATCTACCATTTATCAGAAATCCTCTTTACTTTTTTAATTGTCGCGTATAAAATAAGAGCATAGATATAACCCCAGGAGGAATTTCTATGAGTGTTAAACGAATCGGTGTACTTACCAGCGGCGGCGATGCGCCGGGCATGAATGCCTGCGTCCGCTCTGTTGTCAGAACGGCCATGTACCACGGTGTGGAATGCTACGGCATCCGCAGAGGCTACAACGGCTTGATAAACGGCGATATTATCAAGCTGGATGAAAAGAGTGTCAGCCATATCATCAACCGGGGCGGCACCATTCTCTATACTGCCCGCAGCCAGGAGTTCATGACCCCCGAAGGCCAGCAAAAGGCCGTTTCTACCTGCAAATTTCTTGGCCTTGACAGCGTGATCGCCATCGGCGGCGACGGCACATTCCGTGGCGCCAACGCCTTAAGCGCCCATGGCATCAATGTTGTTGCCATTCCCGCTACCATTGACAATGACATCAGCTGCACCAACTACAGCATCGGCTTTGACACCGCTGCCAACACAGCTATCGAATGTATCGACAAGCTTCGTGACACCATGCAATCTCATGAGCGCTGCTCCGTTGTGGAGGTCATGGGCAGAAACGCAGGCTTCCTGGCAATGTACGTTGGCCTTGCCGTTGGCGCAACCGCTGTTCTTGTTCCGGAAAAGCCCATTGATTTTGAAAAGGATGTGATCGAAAAGATCCGCCGAGCCAGATTCAACGGCTTTACCCACTACATGATCGTAGTTGCCGAAGGCGCCGGCTCTGCAGCGGAGATCGCTGCAAAGATCAAGCAAACCATTGATCTGGATCCCCGCGTCACCGTTTTGGGTCATATTCAGCGTGGCGGCTCCCCTACTGCCAGAGACCGTGTAAATGCCACAAAAATGGGCTACCTGGCTGTGGAGCTTCTTCTGCAGAATAAAACAAACCGTGTCATCTGCACCCATGACGGTAAGTTCACCGATGTTTCCATTGACGATGGCCTGGCAATGCATCGCAGCATCCAAAACATCGAGGTTTCCGTACTCGAGGCCATGACCGGTATTTGAATATAAAACAAAAGTCTGCCGTTTCGCAAGAAATGGCAGACTTTTTATGCTTTCGGATGACACTTTTCGTATACGGACTTTAGCTTTTGATTGACCATCTGGGTATACAGCTGTGTGGAAGAAATATCGCTGTGGCCCATCAGCTCCTGCAAAGAGCCCAGGTCCGCGCCGTTTTCCAGAAGATGTACTGCAAAGCTGTGGCGCAAGGTGTGGGGCGTGATCTCCTTTTCGATCTGGGCAGTTGCCTGATAGTGCTTCAGGATCTTCCAGAAGCCCTGGCGGCTCATTCTGACGCCACTGACGTTGACAAACAGCGCTTCCTCGTCCTGGTCGGCGATCATATGGCTTCGGACACCGCTCATATACGCCGTCAACGCTTTCAATGCAGCGGGATACAGCGGGATCACTCTGGACTTTCTGGCACCGGCGCATTTGATAACGCCGAGCTCAAGGTTAACGTCGTCCACGTCCAACTCGATCAGCTCCGTTACACGGATACCGGTAGCATACATGACCTCCAGCATTGCCTTGTCACGGCAACCCTTGGTATCGATTTCGGACGGCTGGGAAAGCAGCAGCTCGATCTCACGGCCTGTGAGGATCTGCGGCAGCTTCTTTTCACCACGATCCACATGGATGTCGACGACAGGAGTCTTATCCAGGAAGCCGGAAGACACCACATAGCTGTAGAAATTCTTCAGGCTTGCCAGGTTTCTGGACACCGTAGCAGCGGAGCGGCCTTCTTCTTCCAGATGAGACAGGTACTGGCTGATATTCACTTGTGCGGCATCCACAACCTCTGTTTCCTCATTCATGCGAAGCCAATCCGCAAACTGGCGAATATCCCGCATGTAAGAAGCGATTGTGTTGGCAGACGCCTGTTTTACCTTGGAAAGGTATTTTTCATAAGCGCTGATCAAATCCAACATGTGCAGTGTGTACCCTTTCGTGTCAAATAACTGTAAGATGAAGTAGTAGCGGTGAAACCAGAAAATAATCAACAGCGACGATTGCCGCCATCAAAATACAGGAAACAACCAGATCCCGCATAGCGCCACCCTGCTTTGCGGTGAGCTGTCTGATGCCGAACCAGCAAAAAACAGGTGCGGCAACAATACCGGAAAACTGCAAAAAGCAGCGGACCAGCCATCCGGCTGACCCGAATGAAATATGTATCAGCAGGCCGATATAGGAAAGCGCAAAGGCTTTCGCAAATGCGATGGGATAGATCCAATTCGGCCTTGCAGCCTGGGCAGCATACGCAGCGACAAGAAACGGAAACACAGCTGCAATGAACGACCCGGGAATCGATATGCGGCACACAGCAGCGCCACGCATTCCGGAATGAAAAAATGGATCCGTAAAAACAGCTGATAATGCGCCGATGAATAATCCAAAACACCAGAAAAGCACAAAAAATGCAACTTTGCGGTGCCTGCTGAGCAGGTCAAAAAAAGCGGACCGATTCATTTACATAACCTCCTGAAGTACATTTCTTTGCCGATTTCGCAGAAAGCATTCAGAGGCCAAAAAGGGCGCAAAAACACGCAAACAATCATATTGCATAAATACTATACTCCAAAACCAACTGAATTTCAAGATGTTTTGTCTATTTTTACGATTTTTGTAGATTATGACGATTTTTATGTTAACATCGTTATGTTAACTCAAGAAACCAATAATCAAATTATATTTATCATTTTCAACTATTTTGCAAGATGTTGCGTATAGTGCAGGTCGTCACCCACTAAATGTAGTTTATGCAAGTTTTCCGTCACAATCGCAGCGGTGGGTAAATTATATTTACCCACCGCTGTTTTTTGTGTAAGTTAACGATAGGCACGAATTTTGGGTCGTTTGTTGCCGGCCTTTTTGGGCATCATTTTCACAGCAAGCGTCCCCCCTGCCCCCAATAAAATGCAGATGGCCGAAACGCCGATTCCCTGATACTCACCGCCAAAAAACAGCGCTGTTACCGCCAGCAAAAGCAGTATAAAGCCGGCTGCATAAATTCCGGTCACTATCAATCGCTTGGTCCTGACTTTCCACATTGCCAGCCACGCACCGGCAGCTGCTGACAGAATTAGTATCAACCCGCTTCCGTACCCAATGCTGGCCACATCCAGCTTTTCGCCAATGATCAGCCACGCCAGCAGCATGCTGCACAAAATAGCGATTGCCATACTGAGCCCAAGCCCTGCAGCTACCCCTCCGGGAATCGACCAGGCAGTATTGCTTCGTTTCCGTTTAACAGACATGTCCCTCTCCCCTTTCCCTACAGGCTATGAAGGACTAAAAGAAAAAATAACCCCTCCGGGCTTAAAAAACCGGAGGGATTTTGTTTTCAGATGTGGTGGCTTAGTTTTCAGACTCGTCTTCAGAAGGCTCAGTATTGCGGTTTTCCTGTGCTTCGGTCAGCGCACGGAACTTGACACGGGTATCGCGAACCTCACCCAGAGACTGTGCTATGGCTTCCTCGGTGCGGCGCAGAGCGTCATCCATGTAGGCATAGCTGATCTTCTTCAGATCGCCGATCTTAGCCTGAGTCTTTTCGTACATTTCCTGACACTGACGCTTTGCTTCCAGATAAATTGCTTCCTGAGAAACCAGAGACTTTGCCTCGTTCTGCGCATCACGGACAATGCCCTCAGCCTCACGGCGAGCCTGGCCAATCAGCTCATTGCGGGATTCTACGATGGTGCGGGCCTCTCTCAGCTCAGACGGCAGCTGGGCAATAATCTCATCCAGCATGTCCAGAACCTTATCGCGCTCCAGAATGCACTTGTCTGCACCCAAGGGCAGCGCACGGGCATCCTGAATCATGTCATACAGGGCGCTAATGATATCCTCAATGTGTTGCTCGTTCATTTTCTATTTCCTCCTTGATTGTTGGTAGATACACGCTTTTTAAAGTCCGGAATGATCTGCTGCGGCAGAAAATCGGACAGATCCACATCATAAGCGGCCAATTCCTTGACCATGCTGGAGCTAAGGGACATATACTGATGCTCCGCTGTGAGGAACATTGTGTCCAGATTGGGGTTGATCTTGCGGTTGATCATAGCCATCTGGAATTCGTTTTCAAAGTCGGAGCCGGCGCGAAGGCCCTTGATGATCACGCAGCTGCCTTTTCGCTTGGCGTATTCCGCCAGCAGTTCACTGGAACTGTCAACCTCAACATTAGGAAGGTCAGCCGTGACCTTGCGAATCATCTCCACTCGCTCATCCTGAGTAAACATAGGGTGTTTACCGGCATTGACCATAACGCAGACGATCAGCTTGTCGAATATACTGGCAGCACGGCGAATAATATTCAGGTGGCCACTGGTAACCGGGTCAAAGCTGCCCGGATAAATGGCAATTTTCATAGCTTAACTCCTGTCAATCCTTGCGGTACAAGGTGAGCAACGTCTTACCGTATTTATAGTCTTTCGACCTGCTGTAGCCGGGAAATTCCAAAAGAAGCTCCTTTTCCAGCGGACGTTCTGCGACTATTATACCACCAGATTGCAAAATGTCAATTTCCGTTATCTTTTTTAGGGAATTTTCCAAAAAAACTTCTGCATAAGGGGGGTCTAGCAAGATAATATCATACTTTTCACCGCAATTTGTCAGATATGCGAGGTAATCTGATCGCACGATGCGGGCATCCTGCTCCGTACCTGTGCGGCGCAGATTCTCTTTGATCAGCTTACAGGCGCTCTCCGCCATATCCACGAATACGGCACTTTTTGCGCCACGGCTCAGCGCCTCGATACCAAGCTGACCAGTGCCGCCAAAGAGATCCAGCACCCTTGCACCGGGCAGATCAAACTGGATGATGCTGAACATGGCTTCCTTGACTCTGTCTGCTGTGGGGCGCGTCTGGAGCCCCTCCGGGGTTTTCAGCGCAACACCCCGTGCTTTTCCGGAAACAACTCGCATGATCCGTCAACGCTCCCCTTCCCTGTGAAAATGGTGATAAACCGCAGCGGCTGCATCCTTAGGAAGTATCCGCTCAAGCTCCGTAAGGGTCGCCTGTGCGATTCCTGTCAATGATTTAAACAGCTTCAGCAGCTCCTGCTTGCGTTTCGGACCGATACCGGGAATTCCGTCCAGCTCCGAATACCGCAGCCGCTTGCTGCGCAGCTTTCTGTGATACGTGATGGCAAAGCGGTGTGTCTCTTCCTGAACATTACCGATCAACGCAAACACCGCCTGACTGCCGTCAATACCGATCTCCAAACCATCCGGTGTTACCAACGCACGTGTCCTGTGGCGATCGTCTTTCACCATACCGAACACGGGAATCTGCAGTTCCAGCTGGGAAAGAACCTGAAGCGCAACATTTGCGTGGGCAATGCCGCCATCGATCAGCAGCAGATCCGGCAAAACGTCGAAGCCCTTGTCCCCTGCAACATAATGGGCAAAGCGGCGGCGAACCACCTGCTCCATGGATGCATAGTCATCTTGCCCTGCAAGGCCCTCCAGCTTAAAACGTTTATAATCGCTCTTTCTGGGCTTGCCATCCTGAAACACAACCATACCTGCAACGATGTCCGTGCCGGAAATGTTGGAAATATCGAAGGCCTCGATCCGCTCAGGCGGCGCCAGCGACAACATTTTGCCAAGCTGGAGCAGAGCACCCGCAACCTTTTCCTCACGGCTGGTGGCTCTCTGTGCCTCCTCAAAGGCATTGGTGTTGGCAAGCTCCACAAGTCGCAGATTGTCGCCACGCATAGGTACATGCAGTTTGGGCCTACGACCGGTTTGCTGCTCTATAAGGGCGGCAAACAGCTCTCCATCGTCTACGGCAAACGGCAGCAGAACTCTCTTGGGTGCATGACCACGGCTGAGATAAAACTGCTTCACAAGGCTGGAAACAGCTTCGGTCTTTTCATCCGGGACAGAAAAAACCTCGTATTCCTTGTCTAATAAGTTTCCACCGCTGAAATGCAGCACCGCAAAGCAGGCCTTTGCTTCCGTCTGTGCATAACCGATCACGTCCGTATCTGCCAAGGCGCCGGCTGTGACAAACTGCTTTTTGCCAAGATTCTCAACAGCATTCAACCGATCCCTTAAGCTGGCAGCCAGCTCAAAGTTGAGCTGCTCGGATGCATCCAGCATCTGACGTTTTATTTTCTCCGCAACGCTGCGGTAATTACCCTGCAGCAGCTGCCGTGCCTGTTCCATGCGCTCCCGGTATTCTTCATTTGTTCTGCCGTTCTGGCACCAACCGGCACATTGATTCATGTGATAATTCAAGCAAGGACGATCTTTACCCACATCCTCGGGAAATTTCCGGTGGCAATCCGGCAGAAGCAGTGTCTTTTGGATCGCCTGGAGCACATCCTGGGTAACACCACGGCTGCCGAATGGGCCAAAGTAGGCCGCGCCATCGTCAGCTACCTTGCTTACCATGGTGATCTTCGGATAGGTATCTTTCATATTCAGCCGCAAATAGGGATAACCCTTGTCATCCTTTAAAAGGATGTTGTATCGTGGTGCATAGCGCTTGATTAGCGAGCATTCCAGAACCAATGCTTCAAATTCAGAAGCGGCAATGATCACATCAAAATGATGGATCCTGGACACCATGATACGGGTCTTTGGCGTATGGGATGCGGTATCCTGAAAGTATTGGCTGACTCTGTTTTTCAGTTTTTTTGCCTTGCCAACGTAAATGACCTTGTCATTTTTGTCCCGCATGATGTACACACCGGGCGCATACGGCAGGCTATGGGCCTTGTCCTTTAATTCATCATAGGTCATATAATCACCAAAAAACCGCCTCAATGTAGTCTTGCGGCCAACATTGAGGCGGATAAGTCACATATCAGAAACGTCTCTCTGGAGCAATTCCTCCAGCGCATTGACAGCAGCTTCAGCATCTGTGCCCACCGCCGAGAGTGTTACAGTTGCGCCGGCCATAATGCCCAGAGACATGATGCCCAGCAAGCTCTTGGCGTTCATTTTGCGACTCCCAATCTCCAACCAGATACTGCTTTCGAACTCATTTGCCTTCTGAACAAAGTATGTAACCTGTTTGTTGTGAAGACCGGACTCGCAGCGAACTACGATCTCCTTGTTGAACATAAGACACACTCCCTTACTGTGGAGCCGAAATATCGACTCGCTAAATTATATGATAGCAAATTTAATAAAAAAGTCAACACTTTTTCGTTAAATGTCACGATACGCAGCAGTTTTGGCGCAGTATTGTGATCAACGGAACTCTGCGATGGTGACGCCATCCTCGCCCTCGCCGTAAACGCCCAGACGGTAGCTTTTAATATACTTGTTTCGCTTCAGCTCCTGGTGCACAGCAGCACGGAGGGCACCGGTGCCTTTTCCATGGATGATCCGTACAGACGGTAAATTGCAGCGCATGGCATTGTCAAGATACAGACTCAGCACACAGATAGCCTCCACCTGGTCCATACCACGCAGATCCACCTCATTGTGCATAGCCTCCATCTTCATCTCACGGCCGGAATGAGCGGGTCGTCCCTTTGTCTTATAAGGATTCTCATTTTCCAGCAGATAAACTTCATCCGGCTTTGCCGTCATCTTCAAAATACCAGCCTGCAGCTGATAAGAGCCGTCCTTATTGATGGCAATGACGCTGGCTTTTGTACCCAACTTCAGCAGTTCCACCGTATCGCCGATCATCACCGCACGCTTAGGTTGCTCCCGCTTTTGTTGCTGCTGACCTGCACGAAGCTTCTGCTCTGCCTCATTCAGGCTGCGGCGCAGCTCCGATTGCCGCTGGTTGATACCGGTGGTGTCAGCGCTGTCTTGCAACTGTTTACGCAGCTGCTTCAGTTCCTCGGCGGCAGCATTGGCAGCCTGTCTTGCATCATCGATGATCTGTTGCGCCTCCCGACGGGCAGCTTCAAGTGCTTTATCCTTTTCCTTTTGCAGCTGCGCGCTGTATTGCTCACTCTGCTTTTTGATATTTTCTGTTTCCTGGCGCAGGCGCTGGGCTTCCTGCTTGGCAAGCTCCATCTCCTGCCGCTGCTTTTCCAGCTGAGAAAGCACGTCCTCAAAATCCTTGTCGCTCTGACCCACAAGATCAGATGCTTCTTTGAGAATATGCTCCGAAAGGCCCAGCTTGCGGGAAATCGCAAAAGCATTGGATTTACCTGGGATGCCAATGAGCAGCTTGTATGTCGGCTGCAAAGTTTCGACGCTGAATTCGCAGGAAGCATTGATAACGCCGGCAGTCCGCATGGCATATAGCTTCAGCTCCGCATAGTGGGTCGTAGCAACCACACGTCCACCCATTTTGCGGCAGAATTCGATCAACGCAATAGCAAGGGCAGCGCCCTCAGCAGGGTCAGTACCGGCACCCAGCTCATCAAACAGCACCAATGTCCGGTCATCACATTCTGCAACAATATCCACAATGGTACGCATATGGCTGGAGAATGTGGAAAGACTCTGGGCAATGGATTGTTCGTCGCCAATGTCAGCCAAAATAGCATCAAAGGTAGAAAGCGTGCTGCCATCTCCGGCGGGAATGTGCAGGCCGCATTCCGCCATCAGCGTCAGCAAGCCAATGGTTTTCAGTGTGACCGTTTTACCGCCGGTATTGGGTCCGGTAATGATCATGGAATCAAAGTCCGTGCCCAGGCGCACGGAAATGGGAACGACCTCCTTGGGATCGATCAGCGGATGCCGTGCATTACGCAGGTCTACCCTGCCCTGATCGTTCATCACAGGCGCCCAGGCCTTCATTCTGTATGCAAGGCGTGCCTTGGCGAAGATCACATCCAGCCGGATCAGCAGCTTGACATTGAGATCGATCGCCTCCCGGTGGGTGGCGGCTTCCGCAGACAGTTCCGCCAGAATCCGCTCGATTTCTTTCTTCTCTTTCAGCTCCAGTTCCCGCAGTGCATTATTGGCGTTCACAGCAGACATGGGCTCCACAAAATAGGTTGAGCCGCTGGCGGAAACATCATGCACAAGGCCGGGAACATCTGCTTTGTGCTCACTTTTCACCGGCACGACATAGCGGCCCTGCCGGATGGTAATAATGGGATCACGCAAGTACTTTGCGTATGCCGGCGAAGAAATGATCTTCTGCAGGCTGTCTTTGATTTTGGAGGATTGGATGCGGATATGCCGGCGAATATCAGACAGTTCCGGACTTGCGTTGTCAGCGATCTCCTCTTCCGATAAAATCGCACCGCTGATGCGGTCCTCCAGATACTTATTTGGGGTCAAGCTCTGAAACAGCGGGTCAAGAACGGTCTTTTTGTCCTCTTCGTCGCAATAGGCCTTCATATTCCGGGTGCAGCGCAGAACAGATGCGATCTGCAAAAGCTCCGACGGCTGCAGGCAGCCGCCCATAAACGCTCTTTCCAGAGATGCGGAGGTATCCGTTACGCCGGAAAAACCGGGGTTTCCCTTCCGGGTGCAAAGATCAGAAGCGGCGGTGGTTTCCTCCAGCATCTGCTGCACGTCCTCCAGATCGGCGCTGGGGTGCAGCTGCAGACAGGCCTTCTTTCCCTCTGCGCTGCCGGCGCATTCAGAAAGCAAAGCCAGCACCTGATCAAGCTCCAGCTTTAAAAGAGATTTTTCGTATAATTCAGACATGGTCTTCTCCTAAGTAAACAGATCAAATGTAAAGAGACTTGTAAAAATCAAGGGTGGAAAATCCACGTTCAAACTGGCGTGTAAGATATGCTTCCGTCAGCTGAGAAAGCAGGTGCATATTCTCTTCGCCCAGTTCAAAGGAAAACAGCTTTCGCTGGTTACAGGATACGATATAGCGCATAGCTTGCCGCATGCCGGGTGTCACCGGCATGCGGATACCGTCGGAATCCATGCTTGGGCAGCGGCTGCACTCCAGAAGGCCTGTCGAAATATCCAGCCGGTCAGCGTCCTCGCTGCCGCAGGAAGCGCAGCCGGAAAGATCGGGCAGATAACCGGCGATACAGGTGCTGCGAAGCTCAAACACCGCCTTGACCTTATCCTCCGGAATATCCAACCTGGAAAGTCCGTAAAGGCAGTTCAGCACCAACGAAAGCAGTTCCGGATCCGGATGGTCTTCCTGAGAGACTACCTCTGCCACCTGGGCAAAGTAGGTGCCCAGAGAAAGCTTAGTCAGATCCCGGCGAAGACCCTGAAACAGCTCCATGGAGGCAGCTTCGTTGATGGTGTACATATCCCGGTATTCAAATAACGTGAAATCACTGTACGCCAAAAGCTGGCATGCAGCAGTCAAGGGGCTGTTCTTCCTTCTCAGCCCCCGGGCTTTTACCGTCAACCTTCCGTGATCACGTGTTAAGACCGTGAGCAATGCGTCCCGGTCATTGTACTCCGTGATCCGCAGGACCAAGCCCTGAACCTTCAGGTACATCTGTTGCCTCCATTTTCAGCGCACGGCTATAAAGCAGATATGCTTCCGGTGCGCCGGTCTCCAAAAATAGACTCCAATAATCACTTGCTTTCATAACCACCCCTCCGCAAATAGGATTTGCAGAAAGAGGCGATCTCACTCATGGTAATTATTCGCTGTAGCCGAAATTGCGGACAAGAAAATCGCTGTCGCGCCAGTTTTCCTTGACTTTGACCCAAGTGGTCAAAAAAACCTTTGTGCCCATAAACTTTTCGCAGTCGTTGCGGGCCATTGTGGATATTTTTTTCAGCATAGCGCCCTGCTTGCCGATAATAATGCCCTTGTGGCTCGCCTTTTCGCAGTAAATGGTTGCGTCAATGTCAATGATGCCGCTGTCACGCTCAGAGAATTTCGTGATCTCCACAGCCGTGCCGTGAGGGATCTCCCGGTCAAGGCACCACAGCAGTTTTTCACGGATGATCTCCGCCATGACCTGCCGCTCCGGCTGATCAGTGGTAATATCCTCAGGGAAAAGGAACGGACTTTCCACGGCATATTTTTTGCACTCATCCAGCAGAGCGTCCACGCCATCGCCGGTCTTGGCAGAAATGGGAATAATGGCGGCAAAATCAAATGCCTGAGAATAAGCAGCGATCACGGAAAGCAGACTTTCTTTTTCCACGGTGTCGATCTTATTGACGGCCAGCACAACAGGGCAGTTCTTGCTTTTCAGCTGCTCCAAAAGCACCGTTTCCTGGGTGCCCACAGAATCGATGGGCTCGACCACCAGCACCGTCAGATCCACATCAGCAATAGATTCCTTCGTGACACCTACCATGTAATCACCCAGCTTTGTTCTGGGCTTGTGGAAGCCCGGTGTGTCCACGAATACGAACTGGGTGTCATCCTGGGTCACGATACCGCAAATGCGGTTACGGGTAGTCTGAGGTTTGTTGGAAACGATGGCGATCTTCTCGCCAACGAGAAAATTGGTCAGAGTGGATTTGCCGACGTTAGGCCGTCCGGCAATGGTGATCATAGCGGTTTTTGTTTTCATAAGTAATACCTCTTTAGCGGCTCATACCCGGAATGGTAGAAGCGATGATCTCTTCTCTTGTGCGCATCTGCTTTTTCTGCTCGCCCTCGTCCAAATGGTCATAACCAAGCAGATGGAGCACGGAATGAATGGTCAAATAGCCGACTTCACGCTTAACGGTGTGGCCGAATTCCTTGGATTGCGCAATGGCTCGCTCCAAGGAAATGCACATATCGCCCAGAGGGCAAAGCTCCGTTTCCGGGTCAAGATATTCGCCCCAATCCTCCGGCGGATTGCCCGCCTCCAGCTGGAACATGGGAAAACTCAGCACATCCGTTGCTGCGTCAATGTTGCGTCCGGCCTTATTGATGGCACGGATCCCCTTATCGTTGGTCACCAGCACATTGATCTCGCAACCCACATCGATCCCCTCAAGATCCAGCGCAGCTTCAATGCAGCGGGTAATGATGGAGGAGATGGCAGGCTGTCTGAAAGTAAAAACATCAAAGGTGATATTGATCTTTAAATTCTTCATTTCTTATTTCCCTTACCTTCCCGGGACGTCCTTTTCACGTCCGGCTTATTGGCTGCTTTTTCGTAGGCATTTATGATCTGCTGCACAAGTGCATGACGCACCACATCAGCAGAGGTCAGCTTGCAGATGGCAATATCCTTCACGCCCTGCAGGACACGCACCGCATCCTTCAGACCGGAGATTTTGTCGTCCGGCAGGTCGATCTGGGTCACATCGCCGGTAATGACGATCTTCGAACCGAAACCCAAACGGGTCAAAAACATTTTCATCTGTTCCCGGGTAGTATTCTGGGCTTCATCCAGAATAATAAAGCTGTCGTCCAGCGTACGGCCGCGCATATAGGCAAGGGGCGCCACCTCAATGGAGCCCCGCTCCTGGTATTTCTGGAAGGTTTCAGCACCCAGCATATCATAAAGGGCATCGTAAAGGGGGCGCAAATAGGGGTCGACCTTGTTTTGAAGGTCGCCGGGCAGGAATCCAAGCCGCTCACCGGCTTCCACAGCAGGACGGGTCAGAATGATCCGATTGACAGTCCGTTCCCGGAACGCTGCCACCGCTGCTGCGACCGCCAGATAGGTCTTGCCCGTCCCGGCAGGTCCAACGCCGATGGTGATGGTATTGCTCTGGATCGCTTTCATATATTCCTGCTGGCCAACAGTCTTCGCTTTGATGGGCTTACCCTTTGCGGTGATACAAACCACATCCTGGGCCATTTTGGCCACCTGATCATCATGGCCCTCTTTCACAAGGGTGATAAGGTAGCGCACCCGCTGCTCGTCAATAACCTCGCCTTTGGAAGCCAAAGAAAGCAGCCCCTCCAGGGTGCGGGCGGCTTTATCAGCGGCATTGGCTTCGCCGCTGGCCTTCAGCTCTGTGCCCCTGTTGGCAATTGTGACATCCAGCGCCTGCTCTATTCTTTTAATGTTCTCGTCAAAGGAGCCGAAAACGGTGATCAGATCTTCCACACGTTCGGCATTGACGATTCTCTCCATAGTAGTTCCCATATTAGCGTATAATCTCCTCGCTGCGCACCTGCCCGATCATTTCGTAGCAGGCATATTTTCCCCGCAGGATCACAACCCCCTCGCCGGCAGTCATCTCCTGTGCACCGGACAGCACCTGCCCGGCGATCATCTGTTGCGACAAGTACGCAGCTGCAAAATCTTCCAGCATGGCGGCAGAGTCTTCCCCTGCAACCGCACAATCTGCAAAATCGCATGCAATATACGTTTCTGTCACCAAAGCAATCGGCAGCTGAAAGCCGCCGGGCAAAGTCAAATAGCTTTCCGAATACATTTTAACACAACTGCTGGGGGAAATTCCACTATCTTTCCATAAATTTATCCGATTTTTACCGAAAATCAGGGAAAAATTTTTGCTTACCAATGTTTGCGCCCCTCTTTGAGACCATTGTGTCGGCGCAGCCACCGTCAGCTGTCGCTGCGTACTGGCGTATATCTCTCCTTCTGCCCGTGTTGCGCGGATGGAAATCCCGCAATCTGTGTAGCCGGAAATCAACACTTGCCCGGCTTTCACCGCCTGTCCGACTTTGCATAGGCCGTTCCCACGAAGAACCGTCAGTTCCTGAATCACGCCGTCACGACTTGCAACGATGCTGCTGACACCGGCTTTTTCCGGTGCGCTATCCACTACCTGTCGCTCACGCACAGAAATCGTCGCTACGCAGCCGGCGGTGTTGATCCCCGCCCATTGCAGCTGTGGAACTGCCTCCAAAAGGGCATTCTTCATTTTCTCACTGCGCAGTTCCCGCCGGGAGATTCCAAATTGGATGCCGCATTCCTCTGCCGCTGCCAGGATCGCCCGGGTATCCACTGTGGCGTTTCCCTCAACACGAAAAAAGAAGATTCTAGACGGAAGATATATAGTAAGTAAGAATACAATCAACATGCCGCAGCACAAGACAGGCCGCTCGGCCAGACCTTTCAGCGCCCAAAAAATACCTTTTCGGCCCAATACTGTCAGCTGGTCACCTCTGCGCTTTGCGATGGATTCAAGCGCAATGTAGTATCGCCGCTGAATGCGAAAACGGCAGGTCATTTCATCCGGCCCTATCGACACATCAAAAACGGTTATTCCCTGTTCGGCCATAGTACGCAGCGCAGCAGACGGGTCAGCACTGACTAGCTGCACAAAGACCGTGCCTTTCATACTCAAGCGCTGCACCCCCTAAATACCGTAACCGATTCGATCACTCCGGAGATTACCAACTGTTCTTTTGACATTTTGCTGATGACAAGTTCGCACCCGCATACACGGATGCTTCCGAATTTTACATTCAGGCTGACAGACTCAGCGCTGTATTGCGTCACACCAAGATGGTGCTCCACAAGCACCCGTGAGTATCCTGCGATCTCCACCAGTGGAATCCCCGGTAACGATTCATCCTGCAAATCTGCAGCAGCGCTCAGACGGGCAAACAAGCCTTTCTCCCCCATTTTCTCACGCCTCCTTTGGAAAAGTATATGTCCATGCTGTGATGTTTTTACCCAGCGGCGCATAGATTCTTTCGAGGTGAGAAGATGAAAAGAAAACTGCTCACAGGCATTTCGGCTGCTCTTGGTATGCTGCTTTTGATCCTGGATGCAAAGACCGCACTGGCAGGCGCAGCAGAAGGAATTGAGTTATGCATCAGAACAATCGTTCCATCCATGCTTCCATTCTTTCTTTTATCTGTTCTGCTAACAGGCTCTTTAGCAGGGGTAAATGCGAGATTTCTCTCGCCGCTGGGGAAGCTTTGCGCCATGCCCACAGGCAGCGAAGCATTGCTTATTACAGGCCTTCTGGGCGGATATCCTGTGGGCGCACAGGTGGTAACGCAGGCATGGAGAAGCGGTCAGCTCAACTACAACGATGCCCAGCGGCTGTTGGGCTTTTGCAGCAATGCAGGGCCGGCTTTTCTCTTCGGGATCATTGCCGCCCAATTCCCGCAGCAGCATTTTGCATGGGCGCTTTGGCTGATCCATATTCTTTCTGCGCTGCTGGTGGGAATCTTCCTGCCGGGCAGAAGCAGCGCTCACGCTGTATTGAAGCCACAAGAAAGCATATCCATTTCGGCTGCTCTGGAGCGTAGCTTAAAGATCACATCCAGCGTATGCGGCTGGGTGATCTTATTTCGGATCACGATCGCATTTCTGGATCTCTGGCTGCTGTGGCTGCTTCCGTGCGAGGTGCGGGTGCTGCTTTGCGGCCTTTTGGAGCTTGCCAACGGATGCTGTCAGTTAGTGCAGATACACGATCTTTCTATGCGCTTTATTGTCTGTTCCGTTATGCTCAGTCTTGGCGGAATTTGCGTGACCATGCAGACTGTCAGCGCAACTGACGGACTTGGTCTTGGGCAATATCTTCCCGGGAAGCTTCTGCAGGGATCATTCAGCCTCCTCCTCTCTTTTATGGCAACGCAGATAGCATCCGGAAACAGCCACCGGAGCATGGTCTTCTGGCTTCTATGTATGCTACTTCTTATGCTACCGGTTGTGTTTTTTCATCGAAAGAAAAAATATGTAGCATTTCAGCGCTAAATGATATATAATTAGAAAAAATGCAAACGGAGGACACCCTATGCTGTTTCGGAAGAAGATCGAGCGCTCCTGTACATACTGCATTCACGGCACCCAACTTGATGACGAATCTGTCCTTTGTATCAAAAAGGGCGTTGTGCCTGTTGACAAAAAGTGCAGAAAATTCTGCTACGACCCCTGCAAGCGTGTGCCCCAAAAGGCAAAAGCGCTGGATTTTGAAAAGTACGACCAGCAGGACTATTCCCTGTAAAGAAAGACGGAAAGCGATCGCCTTCCGGCTTTTCATTTATTGGATCATTTCAAGAAAATCGTCTTCCGACAGAACGGGAATGCCCAATTCTTTCGCTTTTCGCTCCTTAGAGCCGGCATTCTCGCCCACAACCACATAGGTTGTCTTTTTGGACACAGAACCGGAGACCTTGCCACCAAGAAGCTCGATTTTTTCCGATGCTTCATCCCGTGTGAATTTACTCAATGCCCCGGTCAGCACAAAGGTCATACCGGAAAAACGAGCATCCATGATACTGCGCTTGCTTTCGAAATTCACGCCGGCAGAGCGAAGCCGTTCGATCATGTGTCGGGACTGACTTTGGGCAAACCAGTCAGCAATATTTGCCGCTGTTACATCGCCCACGTCCGGCACCTGCATCAGCTGCTCCAGGCTTGCTTCCATCAGAGCATCCAATGTGCCGAAGGTGCTTGCAAGGACCTTTCCGGTCTTTGCGCCCACCTGTCGGATGCCGAGGGCGTAGATTAGTTTGCTCAGGTCCTGCTCCTTGCTGGCCTCCACCGCCGCAAGGAGTTTTGTGGCGGCAGTATCGCCCTTTTGCCAAAGTGTCTTCAGTTCATCAAGGGACAGATAGTAAATATCTGCAGGCGAGGAAATCAAGCGTCTTTCGATAAGTGCATCTACGATGGCTGCGCCGAAGCCCTCAATGTCCATAGCATCACGGCTGACGAAATGGGCAATATTCCGGCTTAACTGGGCCGGACATTCCGCACCGGTACAGCGAAGAAAAGCGCCATCCGGGTCTTTTTTCGTTGCTGCACCGCAGATTGGGCAATTATTGGGCAGATGATAAGGAACCGCACCCGCAGGACGTTTGGACAGATCCACATCCAGAATCTCCGGAATGATCTCGCCTGCCTTGCGGATACGCACCGTATCACCGATACGGATATCCCGCTCGGAGATAAAATCCTGGTTGTGCAGCGTAGCATTCGTCACCGTTGTACCGGCAAGGCGCACTGGCCGAACGACCGCTTTCGGTGTCAGAACACCGGTTCTGCCCACCTGTACGATGATATCTTCCACCACCGTGTGTTTGATCTCCGGCGGATACTTGTAAGCCACAGCCCATTTGGGGAATTTTGCGGTTTGCCCCATTCGGTTGCGCTGGGCAAGGTCATTGACCTTCACAACGCCGCCGTCAATGTCGCAGGTCAGCTGCTCACGGTTTTCGTTAATGGACATGATTGTATCCACCACGTCAGCGGCATTTGTATGGGTAGTAAAGGGTATCACTTTAAAGTGCAGATCCTGCAAAAACTGCAGCGATTCAGCGTGGCTTGTAAAGGACACGCCTTCAGCCAGCTGCACATTGAAGATATAAACGTCCAGCTTACGGCTTGCAGCGATCTTCGGATCAAGCTGCCGCAAAGAGCCGGCAGCCGCATTTCTGGGGTTGGCAAAGGGCGCCTTCCCCTCCGCTTCCTGCCGCTCGTTGAGCTCCTGAAAGCTCTTCTTGGGCATAAAGACCTCACCTCTGACAATCAGCCGAGCAGGGGCATTCTCCAAAGTCATAGGAATGGAGCGGATAGTCTTCAGATTCTCGGTAACATCTTCACCGATCACGCCGTCGCCTCTTGTTGCGCCCCGGACAAAGCGGCCGTTTTCATATTCCAACGCAACGGAAAGACCGTCGATCTTCGGCTCAACGGAAAATACAGTATCCGGATGGTTTTGCAGTGTACTTTCCAGAAAATCCGTCAGCTCTTCCGGGGAAAATACGTCCTGCAGACTCATCAGCGGCACGGGATGCTCCACCTTCTCGAACTTGCTCAGCGCTTCTCCACCGACCCGCTGGGTGGGCGAATTGGGGTCGGCATACTGCGGATACGCTTTTTCCAGTTCCTCCAGTTCCCGCAAAAGACGGTCATATTCAAAATCCGGCATTTGAGGATCATCCATCACATAATAGCGATAGTTTGCCTCTGCCAACATTTTCGTTAACTGACTGATTCTCTCTTTCGCTTCCATATTACCCTCCGGTCTGCAGTAAAGTGTCCGGCACCTGCCCGACGATAATGGTCTCCGCAACGACGACTTGACTTGTGACGGTAAAGCTTTCCGACCTTCCCAAAACCAGGATCGCCACGTCAATGCTGACGCTCATGTTGATCTGGTGCAGCGTTTGATTGATCCCCGCCGCGGAAAACTGGCTGGCAAAGCTGCCGTCAGAATTGCGGATCGAAAGGATCTGCACAGGAATCGCCGGCCCTCTGCCGGACAGAAATTCCGGGAGCAAAAGGCTACCGATCGGGATGCCGATATCCGAGGTATCCAAAGCCAATATTTCGTCATTGATAATGTTCAGTATGTCCGTTTTCAAGCGGTTCACTTCGCTCATATTTGTTTTCAGCGCTGTGATCCGCCCGTTTAGATCTTTTTCGAAATATACGATTCTGTCGTATTGGATGTTTCCGGTTTCGATCTGGTGGTCAATAGCATCGTTGATCAAGTCCGATGTGGAGTTGATAACTTGCGTCTGGGCCAGAGAACGGATCGTGCCGTGGAATCTGGCACGAAAAGCGATCAAAAGCACCATGGCAATCACCAGCAGCCAAAACAGAAAAAAGCATATTTTTCGCAATCCCCGGCGCATACAATCACCTCTGGCAATTCTATGCGCCGGATGAAATAAAATTACAGCTTTTTCATATGGGCCGATGCGGTCAGCGCCATCAGCTTCTTCGTACCGATCTTGTCAAAGGCGATCTCCAGCAGGGCATCATTGCCCATCTTCATCACAGACAGCACCATGCCCCTACCGAAAGCGGCGTGCTGGATCATGTCGCCCTTGCATAGCTGCAGATAGTTTGCAGGCTTTTGGGCAGGCTGAGGAGCGCTAATCTCGCTTTTCGGGCTTTGATAAGGTTTATTAACCGGTCGTTGATAGTAGCCGCCAAAATCCGAAAAGCTGCTGCGGCTGTAAGAGGGTGCGCTGCTGCCCTTCTTCACGATCTCATCGGCAGGCAGTTCCTGCAAAAACCGGGATGCAATGGCTGCGCTGGTTCTGCCGTAGAGCATTCTCTGACGTGCGTGGGTGATGGTCAGAGTCTGCTTTGCACGGGTGATGGCCACATAGCAAAGCCGCCGTTCCTCTTCCATCTCCTCACGGTCACCGATGCACTTCATACCGGGAAACAGGCCATCCTCAAAGCCTGTCAAAAACACATTGGGAAATTCCAGACCCTTGGATGCGTGCATAGTCATCATCACGATGGCATCATCGCCTTCGTTGTATTCTTCAATATCCGTATACAACGAGATCTCTTCCAGGAAGCCTGCAAGGGTCGGCTCCCCGGCATTCTCAATGTAGGCATGAATGCTGGATTTCAGTTCTCGAATATTCTCCAGGCGGGTCTTGTTTTCTTCTGTATCCTTATTCTGGAGCATATCGATATAACCGGTGCGGAGCATGACCTCTTCGTAAAATTCCGGCAGGCTCATGCCGTCTACAAGAAGCTGCGCCAGGTCCTCAATCAGCGCAGTAAAGCGAAGCAGTTTTTCTGCGTTCTTTTCCAGTGGGCCGTAAGAATACGGATCAGAGACCACACGGTACAGCGTAGATTGCTCCGCAGCGGCCAGACGTTCCACTGCCTCCAGCGCCTTTGCGCCCAAGCCTCTTGCCGGGTTGTTGATGATTCGCTTGAGCCGCAGATCATCGTTGCGGTTATTGATGACGCACAGATATGCAAGCATGTCCTTGATTTCTGCACGGTCAAAGAAGCGGGTGCCACCGATAATACGGTACGGAATTCCGTTTCGTTTCATGGCATATTCCAATGCATTGGATTGGGCGTTGGTGCGGTACAAAATAGCGTAGTCCTTAAAATTCTTACCCTTCGACATGGTGATGATCTGACCGGCGATATAGGAGGCCTCATCACCTTCGTCCACGGCAGAATACACGGTGATGGGTTTGCCGGAAGAATTGGATGTCCACAGGCGTTTGCCCTTTCTTCCCACATTGTGAGCGATCACCGCATTGGCGGCATTGAGAATCGATTGGGTGGAGCGGTAATTCTGCTCCAGACGAATGATCCGTGAGCCACGGTACTGCTTTTCAAAATTAAGAATATTCTCGATCGTTGCGCCACGGAAGCGGTAGATGCTCTGATCATCGTCGCCAACCACGCAAATATTCTCATAGCCACCGGCAAGCAAGCTGGTCAACAAATACTGCAAATGGTTGGTATCTTGATATTCGTCCACCAAAACATAACGGAATTTCCGCTGATAATACGTCCGCACATCTTCATGCTCCTGCAAAAGCTGAACGGTGAGCATAATAATGTCATCAAAATCCAATGCGTTATTGCTCTTTAGCTGGGTCTGATACTTCTTATATGCCTTGGCGATATTAAGCATTTGGTAGTCAGACAGCGCATTTGCCCGTTCCAGCAGCATATCTGCCGTAACAAATTTGTCCTTCTCACGGCTGATAACACTTAATACATACTTTGGCGGGAAGGTCTTATCATCCAGACCCATATCCCGGATAATATCCTTCATGACCCGCTCAGAGTCCGTAGAATCGTAGATGGTAAAGCTCTTGGCGTAACCCAACCGTTCGATATTCTGGCGCAGAATGCGGCAGCAGGCGCTGTGGAAGGTCATGGCCCATACGTCACGGGCGTCCTCACCCAGCATATTGGCAAGACGGTCCTTCAGCTCGTTGGCGGCCTTGTTTGTAAAGGTAATGGCAATAATGCTCCAGGGTACAGCCGGCCGCAGGGCGCACAGCCAGTCTGCTCTGTGGCAGTCAAACTCCGTGGGCTCAGCCGGAAAATTCTCCAGAAACTCCACATCTTCTTCTGTGACTGTGTCAGGAATCTCATTGCTGTCGCTGCCGCAGCCAAAACGGATCAAATTGGCGATCCGGTGAATCAGCACCGTGGTTTTTCCGCTGCCGGCGCCCGCAAGCAAAAGCAAAGGACCTTCTGTGGTCAAGGCAGCCTCTTGCTGCATGTTATTCAGATTTGAAAACTGAGCTGCTATGTAGTTTTTCCGGGCATACAAAAAGCGCTGTTGAAATTCGTGAGTCATGGTTGCACCTTTGTCCTTTTTGTCTTTCTTATATTATACTCTACTTTACGTAAAAGGCAAATAAAAACTTCGCTGTGAACCAAAAACTCCTCACGGTAAAAACCGTGAGGAGTTTTCATTCATCGCAGAAGTTCCTTAAGGGCCAGCAGGGATTTCTTCTCTATCCGTGATACCTGTACCTGGCTGACAGACAACACCCTGGCCACTCTTTCCTGGGTAAGTCCGTGAAAATACCGCAGCCGGATCACCAGCGCTTCCCTTTCCGGCAGCTTGTCTACCGCTTGCCGCAGGGAAATACGCTCCACCAGCTTTTCTTCCGATTCCGTATCCGTGAGGATGTTCTCAAGTGAGAAGCCGTCCTCACCGGTTTGTTTTTGGATGGATTCCGTTGCTGCTGTTGCTGTTTCCGCAATGGCAATCTCTTCCGGGGTCAGTCCTGTATTTTCCGAGATCTCCTGAATGGTCGGCTCTCTGCCCAGCCCTGCAATCAAGTGATTTCGTGCCGTTTTGATCTGAGCAGCCTGTTCTTTGATGCCACGTGATACCTTCACGGCGCCGTCATCACGTAAAAACCGTCGAATTTCACCGGCGATCTTCGGTACGGCATAGGTGGAAAACTGTGTGCCGAAATTGAGATCGAATCCCTCCACAGCCTTCAAAAAGCCAAGGCAGCCAAGCTGATACAGATCATCCGGCTCTGCACCCCGGCCAATAAAACGCCTTGCAACCGACCAGATCAGTCCTGAATTTTCACGCACCAGAAGCTCCGCCGCTTCTTTGTCTCCTTTCTGGCTTCTGGCGATCAGTTCCTCGATCCTGCTCATTGCCGACGCTGGAGCTTACGGCGCATATGTACCGTTGTCCCCTTTCCGGGCTGCGAACTTAGGGAAAAGCTGGTCATGAAGCTCTCCATAATGGTAAATCCCATGCCGCTTCTGTCAGCGCCGCCGGTAGTAAACATGGGCCTTTTCGCCTGCTCCACATCTGTGATGCCAATGCCTTTATCCTTCACAACAATGTCCAAAACATTGTCTTTCAAAATTCGGCAGCGCAGCGTAATAATGCCGATATCGCTGGGATATGCGTGGACAATGCAGTTTGTCACCGCTTCGGATACCGCTGTACGAATATCGCCCAGTTCCTCCAGCGTGGGATCCATTTGCGCCGCAAAGCAGGCAACGGCACTCCTGGCAAAGGCTTCGTTGCAAGATTTGCTGGGAAACTCCAAAATCATGTAGTTATTGAATTTCATGTCACATCCTCCTTTATTTCCACCAGCTTATCGATCCCGGATGCACGGAAGACCCGCATAGGCTGCTGGCATATTCCCTGTAAAAGCAGCTTCCCGTCGATTTGAGACATGCTGCGCAGCGCATTGATCACCACCGCAATTCCGGAAGAATCCACAAAGGACACCTCCTGAAAATCCAGAATACAAACATCCGGTGTGTAAACCTCAATTTTCCCGGAGATAGCCTGAATATATTCCTTTGCGCAATGATGATCTATCTCACCGGTCAGCGCAACCGTTAATTGCCCGTTTTCCAGAAAACTGGTAAAGTGCATATTTTGCCCTCCTTAGTTCAATTTCTCATTCAGTATAAACCTTTTAAAATGCGTTTATGGTCGTAATGAGGAAACTGCAAAAAATAAGAGTACGACACAAAAATTCAATTTGTGTCGTACTCGGTAAATTATGAGATTACAGCTTTTTCAGTGCAGCTTCGCTCTGCTCCAGCTGTGCGATCAGATCTTTGGTCTTTTGTGCCTTTTCACGTTCAGCATTCACAACAGTCTCCGGTGCACGGGCAACAAAATTCCCATTGGAAAGCTTCGCTTCCAGAGAAGCAAGGAACTTACGGTTGCTCTCCAGCTCCTTAGAAATACGTGCCATTTCCTTTTCCACGTCCACAAGCTGTCCCATGGGGATATACAGCTTTGCATCGGCGGTGGTGATGGTGACCATGCCTTCCATATTCTCAGGCTCAGCGCTCAGCAGCGTCACTGCATCGGCATAGGCAAGACGCTGCAGGAAACCTTCGCCCTCGCTGAAGATCTGGGGCTTGGCGGTGAGCACGAACAGCGCTGCCTTTTTGGAAGGCGGCACGTTCATCTCTGTGCGTCGATTACGGATGGCGCGAATGGCTGCCATAACAGATTCCATCTGTGCTTCTTCCACTCTAAATGCCAGTACATCGGAATACTCAGGCCACTTGGCAATGATCAGCGCCTCTCCCACATGGGGAATGGACTGCCAGATCTCCTCAGTAATGAAGGGCATATAGGGGTGCAGCAGCCGTAGCACCTGGTCCAGAACATAGACGAGAACAGCCGTTGCGGTTTGCTTACGTTCGGCATCTTCAGAGAACAGACGCGCCTTGGTCATTTCGATATACCAGTCACAGTAGATGTCCCAGACAAAGTCATAGATCTTCTGAATCGCAACACCCAGCTCATACTTTTCCATATTCTCGGTGACTTCACTGATGAGGGTATTGAGCTTACTGAGCACCCACTTATCGGCGATCTCCAGTTTCTCAACAACAGGCAAAGCGTAGGTTTCACCCTCACCCAGATTCATCATGACATAGCGGCTGGCGTTCCAAAGCTTATTGGCAAAGTTCCGCATTGCCTCGCAGCGCTCCACATAGAAACGCATGTCGTTTCCGGGGGAGTTACCGGTGACCATGTTCATGCGCAGAGCGTCACAGCCGTACTTTTCGATCATCTCCAGCGGATCGATGCCGTTGCCAAGGGACTTACTCATCTTTCTGCCCTTGTCGTCACGGACAAGGCCGTGGATCAGCACGGTGTGGAAGGGTGCCTGCTTCATGTGTTCCATGCCGGAGACAATCATTCGAGAAACCCAGAAGGTGATGATGTCATAGCCGGTAACAAGCACATCGGTGGGATAGTACCGGGCAAGATCCTCAGTATTTTCCGGCCAGCCCAAAGTAGAGAAAGGCCACAAAGCGGAGCTGAACCAGGTGTCGAGAACGTCGG
The DNA here is from genome assembly GCA_045541695.1 of Faecousia sp. Classification (GTDB taxonomy): domain Bacteria; phylum Bacillota; class Clostridia; order Oscillospirales; family Oscillospiraceae; genus Faecousia. The sequence continues at coordinate 6,509 of JAZQJO010000003.1, read as the reverse complement.
GATCTCGCTGGATCTTGGTGCTGCCGCACTTTTCGCACTTGCAGGCATCCTCACGGCTGCAGGTCATGTGGCCGCATTCTTCGCAGTACCACACCGGGATCTGGTGACCCCACCAAAGCTGACGGGAAATGCACCAATCGTGCAGGTTTTCCATCCAGTTCATATAGTTCTTGGTGAAGCGTTCGGGAACGAACTTGGTCTCACCATCACGAACAGCACGGATTGCTTCCCGTGCCAGAGGCTCCATCTTCACGAACCATTGGGCAGAAACGATAGGCTCAACGTCATTGCCGCACCGGTAGCAAGTGCCAACATTGTGCTGATGATCTTCGATCTTTTCCAGCAAGCCCAGGTTCTCCAGATCCGCAAGGATCACATCTCGGGCTTCATAGCGGTCCAGACCGCAGTACTTACCGCCGTTTTCATTGATACGACCATTATCGTCAAGAACACGGATCATTTCCAGATTGTGACGCAGACCCACCTCAAAGTCGTTGGGGTCGTGCGCGGGCGTCATCTTCACGCAACCTGTACCGAATTCCAGATCCACGTAATCATCGGCAACAATGGGCATCTCCCGATCCATCAAAGGCAGAATGCACTTTTTGCCCACCAGATCCTTGTAGCGCTCGTCGTTGGGGTTTACAGCAACACCAGAGTCACCAAGCATGGTCTCGGGACGGGTGGTGGCAACGATCACATAACGGCCGGGCTCGCCGGCGATGGGATATTTCAGATACCACAGCTTACCGGGCTTGTCAACATACTCAACCTCTGCATCGGACAGTGCAGTAACACAATGCGGACACCAGTTAACGATACGGGAGCCTTTGTAGATCAGGCCCTTTTCGTACAGAGAAACGAACACCTCACGCACCGCCTTGGAGCAGCCCTCGTCCATGGTGAAGCGGGCCCGCTCCCAATCACAGGATGCGCCCAGCTTTTTCTGCTGCTCAACAATGCGGTTGCCGTACTTGTGCTTCCAATCCCAGACACGCTCCAAAAACTTTTCACGGCCCAGGTCGTGGCGGGAAAGACCTTCCTTGGTGCGCAGCTCCTCTTCAACCTTGATCTGGGTGGCGATGCCGGCATGGTCCGTGCCGGGGACCCACAGCGCATCGTAACCCTGCATACGCTTAAAGCGGATCAGGGTATCCTGCAGCGTTGCGTCCATTGCATGACCCATGTGCAGCTGACCGGTAACATTGGGAGGCGGCATAACGATGGTGAAAGGCTTTGCGTCAGCCTTTCCGGTGGGACGGAAATAGCCGCCATCCTCCCACATTTTATAGATCTTGTTTTCTACCTGTTGGGGCTCGTACACCTTCGGCAGTTCTCTTGCCATAATAACACTCCTTTACAAAATGAAAACGCCCTGAGGATAACCTCAGGGCGAAAATTTACCTTTCCGCGGTACCACCTGAATTCCCTTACGGGCACTTAAGATGCTGTAACGGGCATACCCGACCTTACTTACTGGATTTCGGCAAAGCTGCTCCGGGGCGACCATCCGCTTTTCCCCATATGCCCTCTCACCTGCCGGGCACTCTCTGAACGGGTTGGAAGCGGAACCTCCCTTTCCTCGCATTTCCAGAATAAATTAGCACATTTTTGAGAAACTGTCAACAAAATTATATATCTTTTTCCAATATTCCCGCCTAAGTTTGTTTTCATGATACTTGACGGATGTCCTCTGCTTTCGTATAATAAACAAAATTGACCGGATCCGGAGGTGAAAGCCATGAAACTGTCTTTAGTCGTCCCCTGTTACAACGAAGCAGAAAATATCGCTCTTTTTCAGGATGCAGCAATGGAGGCCTTTACCGGCTGCGGTTATGATTACGAAATCGTTTTTGTGGACGATGGCAGCAAGGATGCGACGCTGCACAATATGAAAAAGCTTTTCGCTGCCCAGAAATGCCCTGTAAAGGTTGTATCTTTCTCCCGGAATTTCGGCAAGGAAGCGGCGCTTTACGCAGGACTCAGCCATGCAAGCGGTGATTATATCTGCCTGATCGACGCAGATCTGCAGCAACGCCCGGAAATTGCCCGGGAAATGGTCAAAACGCTGGAAGAAAACCCGGAATACGATGTGGTCGCCGCCTACCAGGACAGGCGTGGCGAGGGCAAGCTCCTCTCATTCTTTAAGAAAAGTTTCTATGCTGTCATCAACCGGCTTTCCGACGTGACGCTTCGCTCCGACGCCAGCGACTTCCGCACCTTCCGCCGTAGCGTGGCAGAAAGTATTCTTGCACTGGGCGAGTATCACAGATTCTCAAAAGGTATTTTCTCCTGGGTTGGCTACGAGACCTGCTATATCCCCTACACCGCCTGCAAGCGTGCTGCCGGCAAGACAAAGTGGAGCTTCGGCAAGCTGATGAATTACGCAATTGACGGGATCATCGGCTTCTCCACAAAGCCCCTTCGTTTTGCAACATATTTCGGCATGTTCACAGCCCTTGCTGCCGCCATCTATCTGATCGTTGTGGTGCTGCAAAAGCTGATCGTGGGCATTGATATCCCCGGTTACGCCACCATCATCGTTTTAATATTGCTGCTGGGCAGCATTCAGCTGTTTTGTATCGGTATTATCGGCGAATACGTGGGAAAAACCTTTGAGCAAAGCAAACAGCGTCCTGTTTACGTTGCAAAAGAAATACTGGACCCAACAAAATAAGAAAAACCTCGCAGCTTTCGCTGCGAGGTTTTTATTCTACTGATTAGCCCTCGGTGGAAGGAGTCTCGGAAGGAGTCTCAGTCTTGGGGGGAGCCTCCTTGATGGTGCCGCCGGTCTGGTTGAATGTAGCAGAATTGGACTTATACATCAAACCCTCATTGAAGCCACCATCGTCGTAGCCGCCGATGATCTCGCCGCCGTACATATTGAATACGCCGGAGCCGCCGATAGCCAGACAGCCGCCGCGGCCTCTGTTGGTACCGTTGGCAACAGCAGTACCGCCTTCGATCTTGCCGCCGTACATTTCAAAGACACCGGTGCAGTAAACAGCGCCGCCGTGACCGCCGCCATTGATCACGGTACCGTCATCCTTCTGCATATTGGCAATGGTAGTACCGCCAAGGATCACGCCGCCTTCGTGCATGATGAACTTGCCGTTCTCCAAAACAGCAACAGCTGCACCGTAGCCACTGGAGGTGCACTTGGTGGCATCAATGGTGCCGCCGAACAGCTCAAATACGCCCTTATTGACCCACACGGTTGCGCCCAGGCCGTTTTCCAGCTGGGTATGATCGTTAAGAACTCTGCCGGTCTTGGCTTCGCTGGAGTCCATCAGGCCGAAGTAGGTATTCTCACCAAAAGTAGTCAAAATACGCTTCGTGGGATTCTGATCAAAAACAGTATAACCGTTCAGATCCAGAACAAGGTACAGATTCTGACCGATCATGACCTGGTCAGCCAGCTCCAGATCCTGATACAGGAAGAGGTGGGCAGACTTCTGGATGCTGGAAGAAGTCTGAGTCCATGCATCAAAGTGAACGGTCTGTCCCTCTTCACAGCAGTGGGGGCAGTACTGATCAATACCAGTACGGATAAGGCCACCCTTGTAGAAGAAGACATCAGTGATCTTGCCTTCGTAATCCTGCACAGCAAAGATCTGGTCGCCACGCATCAGGTCACCGTAGGTGGTCTTATCGGGTTTAGTGGGGTCAGTAACCAGGTCAGTAAAGACAGTCTGATTGGAGGGAACAGCCAGCTCCACACCCGCATCAGAGTAGTCGCTCTTCTCGTGGATCACGATGGTAGCTCTGCCGGTAACATAGATGTAGTAACCATCATAAACGATCTTACCGCCCATTTCTTCCACGGTCTTGACACCGGTGACGACCTTGGACTCGTCAACCACCAGACCCAGAACGTTCAGGCTGTCAATCTTGTTGATCAGTTCCTGATCAGCCTTGACGGTCATGGTAACAGGCTTACCCTTGCGGGAGAACAGAACCTTATAGGTACCGTCAGCCTCAGCGGGACGGGAAGAAACGCCGTTGTTATTGTATGTAGCGCCGTCAACATTGTAGTAAGCTTCCATTACAGGAGGAGGAGCTTCCGTGGCCTCAGTGGTGGGTGTGCTCTCGGTCTGCTGGCAGCCGGCCAGGCAAACGGAAACAAGCACGACCAGCATCAGAGCCAGGACAAGCAACTTGCTCTTTTTCATGTTCATAACCTCACTTATCACATATTTTGCTTTGAAGAAATGCTACGATGCTCAACGCATCATATAACTTCATTTAACATTATAAGCGAATGTCCTTAAATTGTCAATAAATAAAAGCCTCGCAGCGGTCGCTGCGAGGCTTTTTATAAATAGAATTATTTATTCTTCTCGGCCTTCTTCACGGCCTTGGCCTTTGCCTTGGTCTCCTGCGCCTTTTTAGCCTCTTCCTGGGCTCTTTCGGCGGCAGTTTCATTGGTGGAGATGGCCCACTTCATCAGCTCCATACGGACACGGTCAGCGCTGGTCTCAATGACAACACGGTCTTCTTTAATGTCAACGATCACGCCGACGATACCGCCGATGGTGGTGATCTTGTCGCCGGTCTTGACAGAGCTGCGCAGCTTTTCAGCTTCCTTCTTGCGCTTGTTTTCGGGACGGATCAGCATGAAGTAGAAAATGGCGACCATAGCCACCAGCATAATGATGGTGCTCAGCAGGTTGCCGCCGGGATTCTGAACAGGTGTGGTTTCCAAGAAATAAAGCATGGATGAAACTCCTTTAGTTATTTTTATCATGGTTTATTATACCATTGTCCGTAAAAAATGCAAGAACTAATTAGATTTTCCTGCTTAATTTAACAGAATATTCACGGCGGAAGTCCTCAAACGTGCCGGTATCGATGGCATTGCGGATCTTTTCCATGAGTTTATTGTAAAAATACAGATTGTGCATAACCGCAAGACGCATGGCAAGCATTTCTTCCGCGACGAAAAGATGGCGGATATACGCTCTGGAATAACGGCGGCAGACCGGGCAATCGCACTGGGAGTCAATCGGGCCTTCGTCCAGGATATACTTGGCGTTTTTCAGGTTAATTGCACCCTCCCACGTGAACAGGCGGGCGTGTCTTGCATTCCGGGCGGGCATGACGCAATCGAAAAAGTCAACGCCACGGGCAACTGCTTCAATGATATTGGTAGGCGTGCCGACACCCATCAGATAACGGGTCTTGTCTGCGGGCATGTGGGGCTCAACTGCTTCAATGATGTCGTACATTTCCTCTGCCGTTTCACCGACAGCAAGTCCACCGATGGCGTAGCCGGGCAGGTCCAGATCGGCGATCCGCTTCATGTGATCCACACGAATGTCAGCATAAGTGCCACCCTGGTTGATGCCCCAAAGCATCTGCTGCGGGTTGACAGTATTGGGCAGAGCATTTAGTCTGGCGTTCTCCGCCTTGCAGCGCTCCAGCCAGCGGTAGGTGCGGTCAACGCTTTTCAGCACATAGTCACGAGGTGCGGGATTTTCGATGCACTCGTCGAAAGCCATACAAATATCCGAACCAAGATTGGATTGGATCTGCATGCTCTCCTCGGGACCCATGAAGATCTTGCGACCGTCGATGTGTGAGGAAAAATACACGCCCTCCTCCTTGATCTTCCGCAAGGATGCCAGGCTGAAAACCTGGAAACCGCCGGAATCGGTCAGGATTGGACCGTCCCATGTCATAAATTTGTGCAGACCACCCATTTTCCGGACAACTTTGTCCGTTGGCCGCAAATGTAAATGATAGGTATTGGAAAGCTCCACCTGACAGCCAATGTTTTTCAGATCTTCGGCGCTGAGCGCACCCTTGATTGCGCCTTGCGTTCCGACATTCATAAACACCGGTGTCTGGACCGTGCCGTGGGCGCAGGTAAACTCGCCTCGCCGTGACTTTCCTTCCGTTTTCAAAAGTTTAAACATGGTCAAATCTCCTTGTGGGGATTGTACAAAACATACAATTTACCCGGCTCGTCAATTCCTCGAACGGTAGGTGTGATAACATCCTTCAAAAACTTGAAGCCGCTCTTTTCCACAACTCGGCGGGATCGGTCATTATGGTTAAAGTGCCCGCAAGTCAGGTAGTCATAGCCAAGTACATCAAAGCAGTAATCAATAACCGCCCTGACCGCTTCCGGCATTAGTTCCCTGCCCCAGTAATCCTTACTCAGAACATAACCGATCTCACGACCCAGCAATTCAGCAGCCAATCCGGCGTCCTCGTCTCTGGGCTCAAGGCCAAGAGAACCGATCACCTTACTGTTTTCTTTCAGTTCCAGAGCTAGGGTTTTCTTACCGCTGATAAAGATGCCCAGAATGCGCTGAGATTCTTCCACAGACCGGTGATGATTCCAACCTGCCTTCTCGCCAACGCCGGGAACGCTGGCATATTCATAAAGGTCACGAAGATCGCTTTGCTGCCATGGACGCAGTATCAGCCGCTCCGTTTCGATACGTATCGTTGTTACATCAATGGGTGCGTTCATTTCAATACCTCCGTAGGGGCGATTCACG
>JAZQJO010000002.1:0-22196 GCA_045541695.1 Faecousia sp. | reverse complement strand
CACCATTTGAAGCACAACCTATGGGGCGAGGAAAACACCATCCTATTCGTTGGTTATCAGGCAGAAGGTTCTCTCGGCAGAAAGCTCCAGGACGGCGCACAGTATGTCCGGCTGTTCGGTGAGGATATTACTGTCAATGCGGAGATCGCCGCGCTCCACGGCACCAGCGGTCATGCGGACCAGGCAGGCCTCCTCAAATGGCTTGCCGGATTCAAGGAAAAGCCTCAGACGGTTTTTGTCAATCACGGCGATGATGCAGCCTGTGTGATTTTCCAGAAACTGCTGTCCCAGATGGGCTACTATGCGGAAGCACCCTACAGTGGCACGGAATACGATCTGATAACTGGCAGAATGACCGTGTTTGCGGACTCCAAGCCCATCCGTAGGGAAGAGATAACAAAAGGCTCTGCCCGAGCACGTGCGGTATACGGCGATCTGCTGGCAGCCGCAGAAGCACTCCTCGCCTTTGTCAAAACCTGCAAAGGCCGCACCAATAAAGACAACGCAAAACTGGCCTCTCAGATCCGTAATCTGATAGAAAAGTGGAAGTAACCAAAAGCGACTAATAAAAATCAACCCAGCTAAGCCAACGAAGGTTTAGCTGGGTTACTTACTGCAGCATATATGAACTTAGACGATATGCCGCGGTCATATTTGCACGCTATGGTAAGCAGTTATAGTAAATTTTTGCATATAAAATATAGCCGTTTCGGTTTTGGTGTCGGTTTCTGTGAGTGTCGCTACATAGTACAAAAAAGAAGAAAGCCCGGAAACCGTTGAGTTTCCAGGCTTTTTTATGGAGCTGCTAGCCAGATTTGAACTGGCGACCTCATCCTTACCAAGGATGCGCTCTACCGGCTGAGCTATAGCAGCATTTTGCGACAGCTTCGTTATTATATATTGCACGTTTCAAAAAGTCAAGCACTTTTTCGCAAAATCCGCAATTTATCTGGGAAAAACATTCTGTGCAGAGATAGTATGCACATGAAACGTCCGGAAAATCGGCAACTTTCTGGCCATTTCGCATATTGTATTTTAGAACGTTCAATGGTATTATATATGAAACACAACTGTTTGCCACGGGTGGACAGTAAATTTTATCTTAACAGGAGGAATCAGCGATGGCTAGAGTCTACAACTTTTCGGCAGGTCCTGCAGTTTTGCCGGAGGAAGTGCTGCGCTCAGCAGCAGCGGAAATGCTTGACTACCAGGGTACCGGTATGTCTGTGATGGAGATGAGCCATCGATCTAGTGCATTCCAGAATATTCTCAATACCGCAGAGGCTGATCTGCGGGAGCTGATGGGCATTCCTGAAAACTACAAAGTCCTGTTCCTGCAGGGCGGCGCTTATCAGCAGTTTGCAGCGATCCCCATGAATCTTATGAAAAACAAGGTGGCTGACTACATCATCACCGGTCAGTGGGCAAAGAAGGCATGGCAGGAAGCTAGCCTCTTCGGTCAGGCAAACGCAGTTGCGTCCTCTGCCGACAAGACCTTCTCCTATATCCCCGACTGCTCTGATCTCCCCATCAGCCCCGACGCAGACTATGTCTACATCTGCGAAAACAACACCATTTACGGCACCAAGTATAAGACCCTGCCCAACACCAAGGGCAAGCCTCTGGTCGCCGACGTATCTTCCTGCTTCCTGTCTGAGCCGGTGGATGTTACCAAGTACGGCATGATCTACGGCGGCGTGCAGAAGAACATCGGTCCTGCCGGCGTTGTGATCGCCATTATCCGGGAAGATCTCATCACCGAAGATGTCCTCCCCGGCACGCCCACCATGCTGCGTTACAAGACCCATGCCGATGCCGGCTCTCTGTTCAACACTCCCCCCTGCTACGGCATCTACATCTGTGGCAAGGTATTCCAGTGGCTCAAGTCCTTGGGCGGTCTGGAAGCTATGGAGAAGATCAACCAGCAGAAGGCCAAGATCCTCTACGACTATCTGGATCAGAGCAAGCTGTTCCAGGGCACTGTTGTTGCCAAGGACCGTTCCCTCATGAACGTTCCCTTCGTTACCGGCAGCAAGGAGCTGGATGCGGAATTTGTCAAAGCCGCAGAAGCTGCCGGCTTTGTGAACATCAAGGGTCACCGTACCGTTGGCGGTATGCGTGCCAGTATCTACAACGCCATGCCCACCGAGGGCGTGGAAAAGCTGGTTCAATTCATGGATCAGTTTGAAAAAGCCCACAAATAAGCAGGAGGCATAAACCGTGGCTAAAATTCATTATCTCAACCCCATCTCCCCCAAGGGTACTGCCCTTTGGACGGAAGATTATGAAAAAACCGACGATCTGGCACAGGCCGATGCCATTATGGTCCGCAGCGCTGCCATGCACGACATGGAACTGCCGGAAAATCTGCTGGCTGTTGCCCGTGCAGGCGCAGGCGTTAACAACATTCCTCTGGACAAGTGTGCCGAAAAGGGCATCGTTGTTTTCAACACGCCCGGCGCTAACGCCAACGGCGTTATGGAGCTGGCCCTGTGCGGCATGCTGCTGGGCTGCCGTGACATTGTTGCCGGCATCAACTGGGTGCAGACCATCAAGGGCGAAGGCGATGTAGGCAAAAAGGTGGAAAAGGGCAAGTCCAAGTTCGCCGGTCATGAGATCGCCCACAAGAGTCTGGGCATCATCGGTCTGGGCGCCATCGGCGGCCCGCTGGCCAACGCCGCCCGCAAGCTTGGTATGCACGTTTACGGCTATGACCCCTACATTTCCATCGACGCCGCATGGCATCTGGACAGCCACATTGTCCGTGTCAAGACCACCGATGAGATCTACGAAAAGTGCGACATCATCTCTGTTCATGTTCCTCTGCTGGACAGCACCAAGAAGATGATCAACGCCGATGCCCTTTCCAAGATGAAAGACGGTGTTGTTGTGCTGAACTTTGCCCGTGATCTGCTGGTGGACGACGATGCTATGGAAGCTGCGCTGCAATCCGGCAAGGTCCACCGCTACATCACCGACTTCCCCAACGACCGCACAGCGAATATGGAAGGCGTTATCGCCATTCCCCATCTGGGCGCATCCACGGAAGAATCTGAGGACAACTGTGCAAAGATGGCCGTCCGCCAGGTGATGAACTATCTGGAAAACGGCAACATCGTCAATTCCGTGAACTTCCCCAATATTGACATGGGCATCTGCACTAAGGCGCACCGAATCCTGCTGTTCCACAGAAATGTGCCCAACGCCTTGGGTCAGTTCACCGCCACCGTCGCCCGGGAAAACATCAACATTTCCGACATGGTCAATCGCAGTAAGGGCGAATACGCCGTCACCATGCTTGACCTGGACTCCGAGCTGCCCCAGAGTGCAATTGATGCTCTGACAACCATTGAAATTGTCATTCGTGTCCGGGTGATCAAGTAAAAACAAAAAGCCGCCCCGTTTCCGTTGGAAACGGGGCATTTTCTTTTTAATCAAGGTTTATCAGCTCATATTCCCGGGAGCCGATACCCAGCGCAGCAGCAGCTTCTACGGTGTGCACGCCATTGCGGCTCTCGATCCGCTCCAACAGATGGGGCTTGCCGGGGTCGGAGCAGGCATAGACAAGATCCAGGCAAGCCTGGTCAATGGCAACGGGATCGGTGGAGATCAGCACGCCAATGTCGGCAATGCAGGGATCTTCCGCCACGGCGCAGCAATCGCAGTCAACGCTCATGTTCTTCATCACATTGATATAGACAAGCTTCCCTTCGAATCTGCGTACCATGGTAGATGCGGCATCCGCCATAGATTCCAGAAAGGCATCATGCTCGCCACGGAAAGAGATTTCGGCATTGCCTGCGCCGTGAATATGCTTTTTGCCGTAGGATGAGGCAAAGCCGATGGACAGCTGCTTCAATGCGCCGCCGAAGCCGCCCATGGGATGACCCTTGAAATGGGACAGGACCAGCACGGAATCGTACTTAACGATGTCCTTGCCCACATAGTTTTCTTTCAGCACCTTGCCGCCCTCCACAGGAAGCACCAGATCCGGGCCGGCCGCATCCAGCAGATCCACGGGGAACATTTCGCTCCAACCATGCTTTTTGAAGGTCGCCAAATGGCGCTCAGTGGTGTTGCGTGCGCCTTCGTAAGCGGTATTGCATTCCACGATGGTGCCGCCAACATGGTCAACCACCGGCTTCCAAAATTCGGGGCGCAGGAAATTCTGGTTTCCCACTTCGCCGGAATGGACCTTGATGGCCACCTTGCCGGGAAGTGTCACGCCCAGCTTTTGATACAGCTCCAAAACCTTTTCAGGTGTGATTACAGAAGAAAAATAGACAACAGGCTTCATAAAAACCTCCTAAAGTTCAGGGTATATATTTAGTATAACACAAAAACCGCGTCGGAGCAAGACGCAGAATCTTGACGAATTTCGCTGTCAAAATTCCCCTTTACAAACCACAAAATCGGTGCTATAATACTCTGGCTATGCACCGGTGGCTCAATGGATAGAGCATCGGATTCCGGTTCCGAGGGTTGGGGGTTCGAGTCCCTTCCGGTGTACCAAAATAAATAAGAGGGATACCCAAATGGGTATCCCTCTTATTTATTTGGCGCTACGCGCCGGAAGGGACTCGAAGAGGACGGCACAGCCGCAGGCTGGGCAAAAAAGTGTCCGGTGGACACTTTTTTAGTCCGGGGGAGAGTCCATAAAAGGTTGACGGCTATCCGGAGGATAGTTGGCAATCTTTTATCTTTTACTTCGCAAATCGAGTCCGTCTGAATAAACAACTCCGGTATGCAATGCACACCGGAGTTTCGCTTTATCTATTTTTCTTAGAGCGGTCGGCAAGCGCACCGACGACCATAATCACGCCGAAAATGATCAGGTAGAACAGCACGGGGAATGCAAACTTGCCTGCCTCTTTTGCCGCCAGATAGGGAATGATGCCATGGGCATAGACCGCAGCAAAGGTCGTAAACACACATGCTGCTATGGCCAATGCAGGCAGCAAAAACCGCTTGACGATCCCCTCTTCCTTTTCCTTCTTCATCCAAGCGATGAGCATGGGGATATACATGGCATAGATGGTCACAATAGGCAGCTCGGAGGAATCGAAATTAAAATAGCCGAACCAGCCTTCTGTAAGATTTGCGCCGTAGAAATACACCAGCCAGATACCGCATACAAGCAGACCCCAGATGGCAGAATTGGTCACCATATTGGTCTTAGAATCCACCTGACCGAAGAGCTCGGGGTCAGGACCCTCACCACGGGCGGCAATGGCATACATGCTTCGGGTAGTTGCGACCATCAGGCCGTTAAGCGTACCCAAGCAGGAAATGACGATGCAAATGTTCAGCAGCATACCGCCCACTGCACCGAAAACATTGGAAAATGCGATGGTAGCTCCCTCGGTCATCAAGGTTTCGTTAGATGCGCCGCCTGCTACGCCGATATAGTACAGAACATATGCCGCAACAGTAATGAATGCGCCGATCACCAGCGCCAAAGGCAGGTTGCGCTTGGGGTTTTTCAGCTCTGCGTTAATGGTGGTGGCAACGATCCAGCCTTCGTAAGCAAAGACCGTAGCGACCACAGCGGCAAACAGACCGCCGCCGTTACTGCCGCCCACAGCATCCGTCACCACATTGGTGAAGTTCTGGGACAGAGTGCCGTTGACAGAGCCAACGATGGTGCCCACCACTGCCATAAGTGCAATAGGGACCAGCTTGATAAAGGTGGCGCTAACCTGAAATTTGCCGGCCAGCTTGGGAGAGAGCGCATTGAGCGCATAGGATGCGATCAGGAAGACGCCTGCCAGGATCATAACCTCTGCGCTTACCAGACTCCAGCCAAACAAAACGCCAAAATATCGGGCAGAGACCCATGCAAGCACAGAAGTCATGCACGGATAGTAGATATTCGCCAGAAACCATGCAAGATAGTAGGCATACTTCTTGCCGCAGGTTGCCTCGGCATAGTCGATAACGCCGCTGACCTTTTCATACTTGGTGGCCATGACGGCAAACTGCGTGGCGCAGATGATCATGATCAGGCCGGTTATGATCCAAGCCGCAATGCCCAAAGGCATATTGCCGCCGGTAGCATTCAGCACATTTTGCGCCTTGAAGAAAACGCCGGAGCCGATTACTGTACCGACTACCATGCAGATGGCCGTAACAAGGCCATATTTGCGTGTCAGTTTTTCCATAAAATTTCCTCATTTTTGTGTTAGTTAATTTTACGTAGACTATATCATTCCTCTGCGCAATTGTAAAGCCTTATTTTCCTGAAAAGCAATATCGGCGCACCGAAGTGCGCCGATATGGTTTATACCTTTTTCCATGTCTGGACCTGGCTTGCGTAGTCGCCCCGGAAGGAAACCTGTACACCCAGAGTCATCAGTGCCTTGCCGGTCATGCGGTACTGGCCGTCGGTATATACCGCATCGGGATCCAGACCACGCATTTTGAACCGGGGCAACTGCTTATCCCACTGGTGCATACCGTGACCGAAAGCAAACACAGTAAACTGACTGCGGTCACGCTTGGTATACTGCAGCACGGAGTAGCGGTGCTCATTGGCGGAAGCAATGCGGTACACATACGCATCCTGCAGCGCCGGGCGCAGCTCCTTGAAGCGCACCAGCGCAGCTTTCAGCGCATCCAGCTCCTCCTGGTCGGATTTGAGCAAATTGATGCCCACGCTCATAGAGCCGGTCATGCCGCTGTTGATACGATATTCCAGAGGAACGGTGCGTCCGTTCTGGTGGCTGGGAGAGGGTGCAACATTGCCTGCACCGCCGGCAAGCTTGGGCACAAAGAAAGTGGAATACCCTTCGTGCAGCAGCATCACATCGATGGGGTCGGCATTGTCGGAACGGTTGACCCGGTCAGCATAGGGCGCCATGCCGAAATCCGCACGGCCTCCGCCGGATGCACAGTTCTCCAGCAGTAGATCCGGGAACTTTTCGTTCAGGTGCTGCCAAATGCGGTAGATATTGCGCATATACTTGATAGCCACGGCACGGTCACGGGCAAACAGGCCCATTTCCGTGACCTCTCGATTCATATCCCATTTCAGATAATCAAGTTTTGCTTCGGTAATGAGCTTGTCCAGCCATTCAATTGCCCAATCGGTGATATCGTCCCGGGACATATCCAGCACCAGCTGAACACGGGACAGTGTGCGATCACGGTTTGGTTCGGACAGCACCCAATCGGGATGCTCACGATACAGATCACTGTCGGGGTTGACCATCTCCGGCTCTACCCACAGGCCAAAGAGCATACCCGCCTCGTGGACCTTGTCGGAAATATAGGAAAGGCCCTTGGGGAAGCGCTCCCGATCCACGATCCAGTCGCCCAGACCTGCTTCCTGAGAGCTGCGTTTTTTCATCCAGCCATCGTCGATGACATACAGCTCTGCGCCGATATACTTGGCCTTGGGAATGAAATCGATGAGCTTCTGCTCGTCGAGGTTGAATTCGTAAGGATACCAAGTATTGTAGATCACCGGGCGGACGGCATGGGCCTTGTCTGTCTTTTTGCCACGGGGCAAAGTGTAGTCAAACTGCCAATCGTAGAAAATTTCGCTCATATGCTCAAAGCCACGACCTGAGAAGCCGATTGTAAACATTGGCGTTTCGAAGCTCTCCCCTGCCCCCAGCGGATAACGGGCGGTAAAGTCGCTGATACCAGCGGTAACTGTAACATTTTTGGCATGCTCTGCGTGGAGCTTTTCCACGGTGATCTGGAAATCGCCGCTCCATGCCAAAACGCCGAAATAGACCTCACCCATGGTTTCCGTGGCGGTGCCGTTTTCATCAAGGGCAAAGAAGGGCAGCTGGTGAGAAGCGGCATCGGTCAAATGGCTGGTCTCCAGCTGCACCCGGGCCTGGGTCAGCATGGTCTGATTCTTCTGATACTCTGCGCCCCATTCGCCGGCATAGTTGGTCAGCCGATAATCCCGGGCATAGGGCATCTGGAGCGTGGCGCTTTTTGCGCTGTTGAGGATGATCGGCGCATCGCCAAGATTGCGGATCACGGCGCTGCGGCCGATCAGAGGAAGGTCGCCCCAGGTCTTATACCGCAGCTCCACTTCCACAGGGTAATAAGTATCCCGCATGGTCACATACAGGGTGTCACCCTCGATCTTGTGGGAAGCGTATGCCATACGCAGAGTTTCTGCGCCGTCGGCATGCTGCACACGCAGGCAGGGTGTACAATAATCAAAGGGATCGCCGGTACGGTATTCCGCCCGGTTGTAGCTTCTTTTCACGTAGGGTGCCATGATGGTGGGATTGTCCAGCAGGATCTCATAGTCGCTGAAGTTGCTAAGCGGTGTACCCCAATGCAGATTCATCAGTCTGCCGGTATCGTTAATGGCGAAGGCATAGCACATTTCCGGGCAGGTCAGTTGAAAAATTTTATGCTTGGCATCAAATTCGATCTTCATAAAAAATCTCCTTTTGCGCTTTTTATGGGTTTATTATAGCACACCGCAGCTGCATTTGCGAACAAAAAATGCCGTTTGTTTCTGCAATATCTTTTTCAGCAAAAATGGCGGATCTTCCGATCCGCCATTTTATCAGCTTTCCTGAATCAAATAGTACATGCTGCGCCAATGCTCGCCCACGGTGAAAGTCAGCACGCCGTCTTCCCAGGTGGATGCAACCGTACCGTAGTGGTTGCCCTCGGGAGTGATGGAATAGACCTTCATTTCCTTTTTGTCGGTTTTCAGCCTGATGGTGGCATGAATGACCTCGATCTGGGTGGGGTTTGTTCCCCATTCCACCATTGCGTTGCCATCGAATTTCGCATCCTTGTTGTAGGCACGGCCGATGGTGGTCAAAAGGATATTGTCGGTCTTGTCCAGCGGCTCATCGGTCAGAGAACTCATAGCCACCACAGCAAAATCGTTTTGGCACTCGATGGATGCACCATTCAGATCGATCTGGCCGTTCTTCTCCAGGAAGCCGTAGACGCACTTAGTCCGTTCGGTATCGATCCAGCCCAGATTCTTGCCCCAGCTGCGGTACATTTGACCGTTATCGGACAAAAGATAATCCTTGTCCATATCCACAAGCCATTGGGGCTCTTCCACGATCCGGTCAGCGCATGATGGTGCTTTGTCCACAAACACGCCGATCCGGGAGGTTTCGGCCATGCCGTAATAGCAAGGACCCATGCGGTCGTAGTATTTCTCCACGATCATGCGGTCAAAAGGCGCCGGCATATCCTTCAGGCAATCCGCACGGAAACGGCTCAGCGCCGGTGTCGCCTTCACGGCAATGGAATTTTTGGATTCCGCCACGTCGCCACGGCGCATGATCAAAGAGGCATGATAGAAAAGGCCAAAGAGCGCCGGATCGTTCCATGCAGAGAAAATACCTTCACGGTAAGCCACGCCGTCAATGGCATTGGCCCAAGTCTCTTTGCCCAAAAGCATGGAGTCTGTCTGCCGTGCCTGATAGGAATAGGTATGCATCGTATAGCCGCTAAAGCCCTGCAGGCTGCCCAGCGCCGCATAGAGCACGGGGCCTTCTGCCCGGTAATGGTTAGGCCAGGTCATGTTCCACTCGGAAATGAAGTAAGGCTGATCCAGGGCACGCAGCTCAAACAGCTTGCCCAGCCGGATCTCGGGGCCGTCCGTCACGGAGAAATGCTCGATGGCCTTGTCCCCTTCCATCTCATTCCACAGACTCTTGGAATAGTTGACGCCGTACATCCGGTGCAGATAGGAGTGGGTATCCCGGAAATCCTGATCGGCATTTGTCACCACCTGACCGGCGTGCATATGGCTGTTGGTGGCAGCGATGGGTATCTTCACGCCGATACCCTTTACAAACTGCCGCAGCTCGGCAAAATACGCCTTTTCGCATTTGATTTTGTAGCGGATCAGCGGCTCGTCCTTGTCCACGCCAAACAGCTGGCAGTTGTCCACATCAAAGTCGATACCCTCTTCTTTCAGCCAGCTGCGGAAGCCCTCCCGGAACTCGGTCAGATAGGGCTCTACCAGCGGGCGGGTGCAGAACATATTACTTTCATTGACCAGATCCATCATAGCGATGGCGGGCTCATCCACATAGGCGAGTCCCGTATAGGGATTCACATGGGTAAACAGCTGCTGGGCATATTCCTTCTGCAGATCGATCATGCGGCGGTCAATGATGCTCCAGGGCTTGGCGCCGGGCTGCAATGCTTTGGAATTGCGGACGCCGTCATTTTCCTTGAAATAGCGGTTGACCATCAGATCCATGTAGATGTAAATGCCCTCGTTTTTCAAGCTGTAAATGAAATAGTCCAGCCGTTCCAGGCTCCGCTCGTCCAGCTTTCGAGTGGTGGTCACACGCTGACCCTTGGAAAACTGGAAGATGTTAGGCGTGGCATAGTCGCCGTCAATCTGGTGCAGACGGACGATGTTGACGCCCATTTTGGCAAGGCGGCGTGCCACCTTTTCTGCATGGTCATGCTCCGGGAAGCAGGCTGCGCCGTTGAAGCAAGCGCCCCAGAAGCGGCCAGGCGTGCCGTCCTCGAAGACGAAATGAGAGCCTTCCGCTTTCAAAAAACCATGCTTGCCGGCAGGCTTTTCATTGCCGAAAGCAAAGGAAATATCAATGGGCGCATCGGTTGCGCTCAGAGGAAAACTGACATATTCTCCTTTGTTCATAACTGCATCTCCTTATGGTTGATAACCATATTGTATTGCGGCAGAGCCTCCGTGTACAGATACCCTGCCGCAATTGTGTCATTTTTGATAAAAGCACAGTTGGAATTGCTTAACTTTCCTGGATCAGGTAGTACATGCTGCGCCAATGCTCACCCACGGTGAAGGTCAGAACACCGTCTTCCCACGTGGAGGCGACTGTACCATAGTGGTTGCCCTCGGGAGTGATGGAGTAGACTTTCATATCCTTCTTGTCCGTTTTCAGCTTGATGGTGGCATGAATGACCTCGATCTGGGTAGGGTTTGTACCACGCTCCACCATCTGCCAGTCTTCAAACTTGGCGTCCTTATTATAGGCACGGCCAACGGTGGTCAGCAGGATGTTATCTGTCTTGTCCAGCGGCTCATCGGTCAGAGAGCTCAAAGCGATGGTGCCGAAATCGGTCCGGCAGTCGATGGACAGGCCATTCAATTCGATGGTTCCGTTCTTCTCCAGGAAACCGTAGGCGCACTTGGTGCGGTCGGAATCCACCCAGCCGTATTCCTTTTCCCAGCTGCGGTACATCTGGCCGTTATCGGACAGGACTTCCCGCTTGGTGGTGTCAATCGTCCACTGGGGCTCTTCGTAGACTTCGTCCACGCCCTCGGGAACTTCGTCGATGTAGTTGCCCACCTTGGAAACCTCGGTCAGACCGTAGTAGCAAGGTGCCATGCGGTCGAAACGCTTTTCCAGATACCAGTCCTGGCTGTCGGGCAGATCCTTGTTGAGGAACTCCGCTCTTTCACGGCTGCGCTCGGCATTGACCTTGATGCCGATAGTGCGGTTTGCTTCCGCCACGTCGGCGCGGCGGGTCATCAGCGCTGCATGGTAGAAAAGACCGTAGCAGGCAGGGTCATTCCAGCAAGAGAAGATGCCCTCGCGATAGGCAACGCCGGCAATCGCATCGGCGTGGGTCTCTTTGCCCAGCAGCATATCGTCTGTCTGGCGGGCTTGGTAGGAATAAGTATGGATCGCAAAGCCGGCGAAGCCCTGCAGGCAGCCTAAGGCAGCGTGCTGGATAGGGCCTTCCGCCCGGTAGTAGTTGGGCCAGGTCATATTCCATTCGGACACAAAGAAGGGCTGGTCCAGAGAACGCATGTGAAACAGCTTACTAAAGCCGCTGTCGCCACGCCAGCAGGTAGAGAAGCTTTCCAGCTTCTTCTGCTCCGGGAATTCGCCCCACATGGAATTCTCCCAAATGCGGTGGAAATAAGCATGGCTGTCACGGAAGTCCTGATAGGAGTTGGACTCGTACAGGCCTGCGTGCATGATGTAGTTGGTGCCGCAAATAGGTGCACGAACACCGATGGCCTTCAGGTGGTTGTACATCTCGTCAAAGTACGCCTTTTCCTTTTCCACCTTGTAGCGGACCAGCGGGGCATCCTTATCCACGCCAAAGAGGGTGCAGTTTTCTGCATCGTAATCGATATTTCTTTCATCCAGCCATTTGCGGAAATCCTGACGCAGCTCGGTAGCGTAAGGCTCACAAAGGGGCAGCGTGCAGAACAGAGAGCTTTCGTTGATGATGTCCATCATGGCGATGGCAGGTTCTTCGGTATAAGCAAGGCCTGTGTAGGGGTTGACGTGGGTCATGAGCTGCACGGCATATTCCTTCTGCAGGTCGATCATCCGGCGGTCAACCAGATCCCATGGTCTTGCGCCGTTGCTGAGCGCTTTGGCGTTGCGGACACCGTCAGCTTCCTTAAAGGAGCGATGGACAAGCAGATCCATGAAGATATAAATACCCTCTTTTTTCAAGCAATGGATCAAATAGTCCATCCGGTCCAAGCTCTTTTCGTCCAACTGACGGGTGCTGACCAGTCTCTGGCCGCGGCTGTACTGGAAAATGTTCGGCTGCGCTGCTTCGCAGTCCATCTGGTGCAGACGGACGATGTTGATACCGGTCTTTGCCAGACGGGCTGCCAGCTTTTCGGCATGGTCATGCTCCGGGAAGCAGGCAGAGCCATTGAGACAGGTGCCCCAGAAGCGGCCGGGCGTACCGTCTTCAAACTTAAAATAAGCACCCTCTACCTTCAAAAAGCCGTGCTTGCCGGCAGGCTTCTCATCGCCGAAGGCAAAGGAAATGTCAATGGGCATATCCGTAGCGCTCAAAGGAAAGCTAACATATTCAGACATATTTTTTCTCCTTTAATTCTCTTTCATTTCCCGGAACATATCCAGGAAGGTATCACGAAAGCCCTCACCGGTTCCCTTCCGGAACTTGGTGACCTCGATCTCATAGCCGCCGTGAGAATAGGCGATCTCTGAGGGAATATAACCCACAGAGCCGTTGCACAGCTGGAATACCAGTGTGGCGGCGAAGGGAGAATTGTCCTTGACCTCCTTGCCGTTGATGTCATACATCTCACAAGGTGCGGTAGCAATGGCCAGATCGCCCACAGACACGCCGATCAGCTTCACATCAAATGTTTCCGGCAGCAGGGAGTTGTTGTAGATGCCACGGGCATGGATCACGCTTTTAATCGGCGTACCCTTGATGATTTCCTTTGCCCGTTCCTCGTCCCGCTCGTACTCGGATATATTCCGGGCAATGGTCGCGATCTCCTCCAGCTCCGGTGCTTTGTTCACCTTTCCGGTATAAATGCGCTGGATCACCTGAATAGGGCCGGCCTGCAGAGGCTCAAAGTCCGTAGCCTGCAGCGCAAACTCTGCCAGCTTGACGCCATGATCCCGATAGTCGGTCGACACATTCAGCTCTTTTTCATAGTTATTATAGGCCGCCAGATTGCCGCCTGCACCGGAGAAATAAGCCACATGACAGCCGGTGTGCGCTTCCAGAGTCTCCCGGTATGTGCCGAAGAAATCATAGGAGACACCGGTAAAGCATTGTGCTGAAGCGCCACGGTGATGGGTCTGGAAATTAGTCAGGATAATATCCTTGCCGCCCTCCCGGACGAATTTCAGCAGCTGCAGCTGGGGATCAGCCTGACTTTCCGGGCCCACACGGATAGTGCCGTTGATATTGTTGTAGATGCCGCCCAAGGTGTTGATATAGCGGCGGCTGAAGTTCATATTTTCGGTCTGGACGGAGGCGATCTCCATGGTTGCCGGCTTGCGGTCAGCCATTGCCTGAGCAGCCGCCACGGCGATCTGAGCTGCCACATACTTTTTATAGCGCTCTGCCTGGGGCATTTCATATTCCAAGCCGGGTGCGCTGTGGGTATGGGTCGCCGCCAGGAAAATATGATCCCGGGGAACGCCGGTGGCCTGCATGGCAGGCTCTTTCATGCCAGTCAGATCAATGATCTGGCAAAGGTCATTGACGTTGAAAATGACGGTTTCATCATTTTCGTCGGTAATGGCAACACAGATAGTGTAAAGCCGGTCCATGATCTCCGTGGACATTCTTGATCCTTCCACGCCGCCAAGTCCGCCCAACTGGCAGGACTCCAGCGGCGTGATATCCGCCTTACCAAAGCCTACACGCAAAGCACTCATTTTTCTTCCCCTTTCATCTCCCGGAACAGATCCAGGAATGTGTTTTGGAATCCTTCGCCAACGCCCTTTTGGAACTTGGTGGTCTCGATCTCATAACCGCCGTTTGCATAGGCATATTCCGCAGGAATGTAGCCAACAGAGCCGTTGCAAAGCTGGAACACCAACGTTGCGCCAAAGGGCGATTGCTCTTTAATATTCTTGCCGTTGGCATCGTACATCTCGCAAGGTGCGCAGGCAATGGCCAGGTCGCCGATAGAGATTGCCACCAACGTGGTGTCAAAAGTGTCGCCCAGTTTGGCGTTGGCGTAGATCGCGCCGGCGTGGAAGACGTTGGAAATAGGGTAACCCTTGGCAAGAGCCATTGTTCCTTCCTTATCGTTGGTAGCCTCAAAATAATCGTGCATTTTTTCGGCAATATCAAACAGCTCCGGCTGTTTCTTGGTCTTGCCGGTGTAGACACGGCTCTTGATCTTTATCGGGCCAGCCTCCACGGGTCTGAAGTTTTTCTGGGCATCCAGAGCATACCGGGCAAGACGCTGACCGTGATCCACATAACCGGTGGAAATGTTCTTAGGCTTGTCGTAAATGGTCTGCACAGCCAGATTCCCGCCTGCTCCGGCAAAATATGCTGCATAACAGCCGGTCTTTTCCTCCAGATAATCGCGGCAGGCGCCCATATAATTACGGGAAATGCTCTTGTAGTTCTCGGGTCTGGTCGTTTCGCCGTGATAGTGGCCCTGGAAATTGACCAGAAGAATATCCTTGCCGCCTTCCCGGACAAATTTCAGCATCTGCAGCTGCTCATCGGGAGGAGATTCCGGCCCTACCATGGTCATGCCGCTGTTATTGCGGAACAGCTTGCCTTCACTATTCATATAGCGGCGGCAGAAGGTCAGGTTTTCCGTCATGGCGGAGGTTATTTCCATAGTGGCCGGCTTTCTGTCGGTCATGGCCTGGGCGGCGGCAATGGCCATCTGGGCAGCCAGATAAGCCTTATACCGATCAGTTTCCTCCATAACTGCCGTCAGACCGGGGGCGTTGTGGGTATGGGTCGCCGACACAGTGATGTGATCCCGGGCAAGTCCAGTAGTCTGCATAATCGGCTCGATAATGCCGTCAAGGCTTTCGAAGCCCACCAGATCGTTGACGATAAACAGTACAGTTTCGTCGTTTTCATCGGTAATGGCAATGCAAATCGCTTCCAGCTCATCCAGAACACGCTCATGCATTCTGGTGCCTTCCACGCCGCCACAGCCTCCCAGCATACAGGATTCCAGAGGCGTAATATTTGTACGTCCAAAGCCTACCCGGAGGGTGTATTTTTTCGTTGCTCCCATATGATTTTCCCCTTTCAAAACGGAGTTTCCTATCTACGCTTACTATATCATCCCCTCTTGAAATGTCAAGCCAAAAGGGCGCCTAATATTCATTTTTTACCACTAAAATGCTGCGGCAAATCCCTTGCAGATTTGCCGCAGCTTGTGTTATTTAGCTTTCCTGAATGAGGTAATACATACTCCGCCAATGCTCGCCAACGGTGAAAGTCAGCACGCCGTCCTCCCAGGTGGAAGCAACTGTGCCGTAATGCTGTCCTTCCGGAGTGAGGGAATAGACCTTCATTTCCTTCTTGTCGGTTTTCAGCTTGATGGTGGCATGAATGACCTCGATCTGGGTGGGATTTGTGCCCCGCACGATCATAGAGCCGTCTTCAAATTCTGCGCCCTTGTTGATGGCACGGCCAACGGTGGTCAGCAGAATATTGTCGGATTCGCAAATGGGTGCATCGGTCAAGGAACTTATGGCGACAGTGCCGAAATCGGTCTGGCAATCAACGGAAAGACCGTTCAGCTTGATCTCACCGTTCTTTTCCAGGAAGCCGTAAACGCACTTTGTGCGGTCGGAATCGATCCAGCCGTAGTTCTTCTCCCAGCTGCGGTACATCTGATTGGTATCGGATAGCACTTCCCGTTTATCCACATCAATGAGCCACTGGGGC
The DNA here is from genome assembly GCA_045541695.1 of Faecousia sp. Taxonomy (GTDB): domain Bacteria; phylum Bacillota; class Clostridia; order Oscillospirales; family Oscillospiraceae; genus Faecousia. The sequence continues at coordinate 6,083 of JAZQJO010000002.1, read as the reverse complement.
TCTTCGTAGACTTCATCCACACCCGCAGGCACATCCCCAACGAAATTTCCGATTTTGGAAACCTCCACCGTGCCGTAATAACAGGGCATCATTCTGTCCAATCGCTTCTGCATGAAACTGTTCTGACCGTCGGGGAGATCGTCGCTCAGGAACGGCGCACGCTCACGGCTGCGAAGGCTGTCGATCTTAACTGCGATGGTTTTGTTAGCCTCCTTCAGGTCACCACGGCGCATCATCAGCGCCCCGTGATAAAAAAGGCCGAAGCAGGCAGGGTCATTCCAAACGGAGAAAATACCCTCACGGTAAGGCACGCCGGAAATGGCGTCCGCAGGCGTTTCTTTGCCCAAAAGCATATTGGAAGTCTGCCGTGCCTGGTAGGAATAGGTATGCACCGCAAAGCCGGTCATGCCCTGCAGGCAGCCCATAGCTGCATGCAGCAGCGGCGCTTCCGCACGGCACTCATTGGGCCAGGTCATGTTCCATTCGGACATAAAGAAGGGCTGATCCAGCGCACGCATGGTAAAGAGCTTATTGAAGCCGCTCTCGCCACGGTCGGTGGTGGAAAACTGCAGCATATACTTATGCCCTTCCTTTTCGCCCCAGGAGGTAGGCTCGCCGGGCTTCGGGCTGAACAAATAATCCAGATAGGCATGGCCGTCCCGGAAATCCTGACCGTAGTTGGACTCGAAAAGACCGCCGTGCATTTCGTAGTTGGTGCCGCAAATGGGGATCTTGACGCCCAGCTCTTCTTTTAGGAACTGGCGCATTTCGGCGAAATATTCCTTTTCGCGCTTGATCTTGTATTGGATCAGGGGGGCATCCTTGTCCACCCCAAAAAGGGTGCAGTTTTCTGCATCATACTCGATACCCTGTTCGTCCAGCCATTTCCGGAAATCCTGCCGCAGCTCGGTAGCATAAGGCTCACGCAAAGGCAGTGTGCAGAAGAGGGAGCATTCGTTGATGATGTCCATCATGGCGACAGACGGCTCGTCCACATAGGAAAAGCCGGTATAAGGATTGACATGTGTCAGCAGCTGCCGGGCATATTCCTTTTGCAACTCGATCATGGTGCGGTCTACGAGACACCACGGTTTCGCCGCAGCGTTCAGGATCTTTGCGTTCCGGACACCGTCGGCATCCTTGAAATAACGGGCGACCATCAGATCCATATAGATGTAGATGCCCTCTTTTTTCAGGCAATGGATCAAATAATCCAGCCGGTCCAAGCTCCGCTCGTCCAGCTTTCTGGTGGTGACCAAGCGCTGACCCTTGGTGCATTGGAAGATGTTAGGGGTAGCGTACTCGCCGTCCATCTGGTGCAGACGGACGATGTTGACACCGGCCTTTGCCAAACGGGCAGCCAGTTTCTCCGCATGGTCATGCTCCGGAAAGCAGGCAGGACCGTTCAGACACACGCCCCAGAACCTGGCAGGCGTGCCGTCTTCAAAATAGAAATTCGCACCCTTGACCACGGTGCGGCCGTGCTTACCGGCAGGCTTTTCATCACCAAAGGCAAAAGAGATGTCGATAGGCATATCCGTGGGGCTAAACGGGAAACTCACATATTCGTACATGATCTGTTACCTCGCTTATCTGTTTTTCAGTTCGTCCAGAAGCTGCGCGAAGGTCTGCTCGTAGCCGCCGGCAATACCCTTGCGGAAGCGGGTAGTGCTGGGCTCATAGCCGCCGTGTTCGTAAGCAATGTCTGTGGGGATATAGCCGATAGAGCCGTCGGTCAGCTGGAACACCAGGGTAGCCTTGAAGGGGGAATTCTTCTTGGCATTCTCGCCGATGGCGCTGTACATCTCACAAGGTGCGGTGATAATGGCCAGATCACCGATGGAAATGGCTTTCAGCTCCACCTCAAAGGTGTCTTCCAGCGTCATATTCCGGCAGATCGCACCGGCATGGTGGATGCTGCGGATGGGATAACCCTCCGCCAGCTTCATGGCCTCTTCCTTGCTGTTGGTCTCTTCGTAGCGATCCCGAACCTGCCGGGCAATGGGATACAGGTCTGGCTCTTTTTCTACCGTCAGACCCACATAGGTCTTTGTGGCTCTCTGAATGGGGCCGCCGGCAATATATCTGAGCTCTTTTACTGCTTCCATGCCGTATTCAGCAAGCTTACGACCGTGACCGCGGTAGCCGCCGGGGGTATTGAACGGCTTATCGTAAATGGTGTAAACAGCCAAATTGCCGCCTGCGCCGGAGAAATATGCCACATGGCAGCCGGTCTTTTCTTCCATGACATCCCGATAAATGCCCACAAAGTTGGGTGTGACACACTCGTACAGCTCCTTGGAGGTGGATTCGCCGTGGTAGTGTCCCTGGAAGTTGGTCAAAAGGATGTCCTTTCCGCCTTCCCGGACGAATTTCAGAACCTGCAGCTGGGTGTCCGGCTCTTCCTCCGGTCCCAGCTTGGTCATAGTCGGAATGGTGGAGTTGTAAAGACCGCCTTCCGTATTCATGTAACGGCGGCAGAAGGTCATGTGGGGCGCATCCACCGCAGCGATCTCCATATGAGCAGGCTTTCTATCGATCATGGCCTTGGCTGCCGCCACCGCCATCTGGGCAAGGGCATAGCCTTCGTAACGAACATTGCCCTCAACAGTGCGCAGCCGCAGAGCCGGCGCATTGTGGGTGTGGGTCGCCGCCATATAAATGTGATCCATCGGCACGCCGGTGGCAGCGGATATAGGCTCTTTCACACCGTCAAAATCGATGATCTGGCACAGATCGTTGGAGATGAGCAAAACAGTCTCGTCATTTTCATCGGTAATGGCAACGCAAATACTGTAAATAGGCTCCAAAACGCTTCTGGACATACGGCTGCCGTCAGTATCGCCCAGGCCGCCCATGTGGCAAGGCTCCAGGGGCGTAATGTCTGCCTTGCCAAAACCTACACGCAAAACGCTTCCTTTTTTCATTTCATTTCCTCCTAATAATAGTCGGTTACTGTTTTTCGTACATATCCTGTAGCATTGTCATAAAGGTCTCATGATAACCGTCGGCAATGCCGCATTTAAAGGGTGTGGTGCTGACCTCATAGCCGCCGTGCGCATATGCGCAGTTGGACGGAATGTAGCCGATAGAGCCGTCGGTCAGCTGGAACACCAGGGTAGCCTTATAGGGAGATGCGGCCTTGACGTTCTCGCCGATGGAACTGTACATCTCGCAGGGTGCTGTGACGATGGCCAGATCGCCGATGGAAATGGCTTTCAGCGTCACATCAAAGGTATCCGGCTTTTTCATATGGCTGACAACTGCGCCGGCATGGTGGATGCTGTCAAGGCCACTTTCCTTGCACATCTTGGTAGCGCCTTCCTTGTCGCCGGTTTCCTCGTAGTAATCAACGACCTTTTTCGCAGCTTCCAAATGCTCCGGCTCTTTCTTGGTAAGGCCCGTATAGACAAGGCTTCTATTTTGGATTTCGCCGGCTTTCAGAGGCGTGAATTCCACCTCATCGTCCAACGCATAGGCTGCAAGGCGGTAGCCATGGTCGATATAGTCGGAAGAAACGTTGCGCTCCTTGTGATAAACGCACTGCACCGCCAAATTACCGCCTGCGCCGGAGAAATACACGGCATGGCAGCCGGTCTTTTCTTCCAGCTTGTCCCGGTATGCACCGGGGAAATTGGCGCTGATCTTGGTGCGGTTTGTGCCTGCGGTGGAAGAGCCATGATAGTGGCCCTGGAAGTTGCTCAGCAGAATATCCTTGCCGCCTTGCCGCTTAAAGCGCAGCAGCTGCAGGAAATTATCCGGCTCTTCCTCGGGCCCCAGACGGATGGTGCCGTTGATGTTTGTAAAAATGCCGCCCACAGTATTCAGATACCGGCGGGAGAATGTCATATTCTCTGTTTCGGTCTTGGCAAATTCCATGGCGGCAGGCTTTCTGTCAGCTATAGCCTGGGCAGCCGCCACAGCCATTTTCAGTGCCACAAACTTCAAATAGCGCTCAATTTCCGGCACTTCGGGATATGTAGCCGGAGCGCTGTGGGTATGGGTGCAGGAAACATAGATATTCTCTGCCGGCACACCGGTGGCCTGCACGATGGGATCTTTCATACCCTCCATGACCTGCAGTTGGCAGAGGTCATTGGAGATCAGCAAAATGGTGTTGTCCTTTTCGTCAGTAATCGCAACGCAAATGGTATAGATGGAGTCCAGAATGCCGTCGTGGACTCTGCCGTGCCACGGGCCACCCAGACCGCCCAGATCACAGGGCTCAATAGGGTTGATATCCGTCTTACCAAAGCCTACACGCAATGTGCTCATTTCGTTTCCCTCCGTCATAGCGTAGATTCAAACTGGGCAAACACACGCATCACCGGACCTCTGCCCACATCCTCCAGCACCGTAGCAGGATCCAGATCCTCACCCATAAACTGCGGCACATAGATCTGCTCCAGCTGCAGATTTTCGGGGATCTGCTTACCTGTCAGTGCGGTGCAAAGGCCGTCTACATCCAGGCTTCCTTCGGGGATCGTCACGCAGGTACGGGTCTGGTCGGATTTTTCTTCGTCGAGATCATAGTCCTGATGCTCCAAAAGGTCAAAATGCTTGGCAAAGAAATCCACGATGGGGCGGATATCCACCGTCTCCCAGGGGTGCTGGGTGGGGGTGGTGAAGTACTCAAATTTATCTGCCGCATCCATAGCCATATAGCACAGCTTCGTCTTCCGGGCGCAGCGCTGGAACATATCAAAGGGCAAAAGATTATCAAACTGCCCCTGCTCGATGAGCATGGGCTTAGGCGCAAAAGTTGAAAGCACTTCCCACACATCGATCTTGCCTGCCACATGGGGCAGCAGATTGCAGGCGCAGTGACGGCGCTCTTTCTGGAGAACGTAAGTAAATTCCGCAGGATAGCCGCAAGGTGCGATCGCCGCCAGCTCCGGCGCTATAGCAGACAGGAAGGTGCACATTTCGCCGCCGCCGGACTCTCCGCAGGCGCCGATCCGCTCTGGGTCCACATAGGGCTGCTTGGCCATATGGCGGATGACACCAACGGTCTCCATAATGATCAGGCCCTCCAACGTCAGTCCGCAATAGGAGGGAGAAACCACATTCCAGTGGCCCTGCATGGAGCGCTCGCCCCAACCGATATTTTCTACAACCAAAGCGTATGCGCCACGGGTGACGATCTCAATGGCCATTTCCTGATACAGATCGGTCTTTCTGCCGTACTCCGCATGACCGGGGCAGACCACGATCAAGGGTCTCTTACCGCCGCCAATGGGTCGGTACAGGGATGCTGCGCCGTAGAAATTCTCCCAAGTCTGATAGCGCACATGCTCCACAGTAAAAGCCGGGCGCTCCTCGGTCTCCACCACCGTCCAATCAGACACAGTGGGCACCAATTCGTCCTTAAAAGACAGCACTTCCTTCACATTTTGCAGGATCTCAGCTTTATCTTCCTCCAGCCAGGGATTGCGGCGCTTCCGCTCCGCCCGGACGCGGGCAAAACGGCGCTCATATTCGTCGTAGACCTCCAGGGTCTTAATGATCTTTTCGTTCACGTTCAGCTGCTTGTTTTCCATAAAAACGCCTCCGTTTTTCCATGCTTCGCATGGAATTATTTCTCATTTTCAGTATAACAAAAGCAGCAGGATAAATCAATGCACAAAATGCTTTTTATTTCTGCAAAAAGCAAAAAACGATCCCCAAGATTTCTTGGGGATCGTTATAGTTTGGTTTGTCAGAATTAGCCGTTGTTAGCGAAGTTCTTAACGTTGTAGACCTCGTAGTCGCCCTCGGGCAGAGAAGCGATCTTACGGAAGCCCTGACCGATGTTGCAGCCGTTGGCAACCAGACGGCGCTGCAGCTCGCCCACATCGATGTTACCGACCAGAGTGTTGGTCTCCAGGGACAGAGCAGCGGCAGTACCGGCAGCTTCACCCAGAGCCATGCAGCACATAACCAGACGGATACCGGACTGGCCGGGGATATCGGTGGAGATGTTACGGCCGGCAGCCAGAACGTTGTTCAGGCGGACGGGAACCAGAGCACGGTAGGGGATGTCGTAGCAGTAGTCAGCACCCTCGGGGATCAGGTCCTTCATGTTGACTCTGGGCAGATCGTCA
>JAZQJO010000001.1:0-4584 GCA_045541695.1 Faecousia sp. | reverse complement strand
CCGTGTTCCTGTGCATATGGTTGAGGTTATCAACAAGGCTACCCGCTGCAACCGGAAGCTGGTCCAGGAGCTGGGCCGCGAGCCTACTGTGGAAGAAATCGCCAAGGAGCTGGGCCTGCCCGTTGAGAAGATCATCGAGGCAAACCGCACCGCCGCCGATACACTGTCCCTGGATACCCCCGTGGGTGACGAAGAGGATACCTCCATCGGCTCCTTCGTGGAAGATGAGCGCACTCCCGGCCCCGCCGACGCCACCTCCAATGCCCTGCTCGCTGAGGCGCTGAAGGAGATCCTGGACACCCTGACCGAGCGTGAAGCTGACGTGCTGCGGATGCGTTTCGGCATGTATGACGGCCGTACCCATACTTTGGAAGAGGTTGGTCAGAACTTCGGCGTTACCCGTGAGCGTATTCGTCAGATTGAAAACAAGGCGATCCGCAAGCTGCGCCACCCCAGCCGCGCCAAGAAGATCAAGGATTTCTACTGCTAATCACTACCGCACCTGGTTTTTTCCGGGTGCGGTTCTTTTGGGGATATATCTTGCATTTAGAGCCTGGATATGTTAGAATATTATGATGAAAATGGGAAGTATCCCAAATTTTACGAAAGGAGACGGCTGCATGACCCGTTTTTTCGCGATTATTTCCTGCCTGTTGCTGTTACTGGGTCTGTGTGTCGGCGTGTCTGCCGCGGATAACACCCGGGCAACTTCCGTGAACATCATTGCTTCCGTTTCCTCCAACGGCAGCTGCGATGTTACGACCGCCGTGACGCTGCATGTGGACAACCCTCAGGAAAAGCTGACCTTTCCTGTTCCCTCCAATGCCTCCAATGTGACCTTAAACGGCAAGCCCGTCTTTACGGAAAAGACCGGCCAAGCCAGACTTGTGGACCTGGGCAACAGCTTCACAAATATTTCCGGCGACTATTCCTTTACTGTGGGCTATGCTATCCACTCTGTCGTGAAGACGCTGGAGCCTACTTCGGAAGAAGAACAAACCAAGCGGCTGCAGATGGAGCTGCCGTTACTGGCCGGCTTCTCCTATCCCATTGACCAGCTTCAGTTTACCATCAATCTTCCCGGTAACAATACCCAGACACCCCGCTTTACCAGCGGCTATCATCAAGCAGACATTGAAAAGGATCTGACCTATTCTGCCTCCGGTGCCAGCATTGCCGGCCGGAGCTGGCGGGCTTTGAAGGATCACGAAACCCTCGTTATGTACTTGGACACCAACGAAGAGCTGTTTCCTCAGACCCGGGCGGATCTGCCTGTGCTGGAGGATGTGACCATGCTGATCGGTATCTGCACCGGTGTGGCTTTGGTGTTCTGGATCCTGTTTTTGCGCAATTATCTGCCCCTGCGCAGATTCCCCGCTGTGGCACCGGAGGGCTTCGGTGCTGGTCAGATGGGTACCGTGCTTTCCATGGCCGGCACTGACTTGAATCTGATGGTATTCTCCTGGGCGCAGCTGGGCTATGTAAGCCTTAGAATGGATCATCGTGGCCGTGTCTACATCTATAAACAGATGGACATGGGCAATGAGCGCACCGGATTCGAGCAGAAATGCTTCCGCCTTCTCTTTACCCACCGGCAGATGGTCGATACCTCTTCCGCCTCTTATCAGCGCCTTGTGCAGACTGTCCGTGTGCAGCGCTCCGCAAAGCAGCTGTTCCGCAAAAAGCGGGATACCACCCACGTGAAAATCTTCCGGGGATTAACCGCAGCGGCAGGTCTGCTCTGCGGCACCTGCTTTGGCATTATCCTGGGTAATATGCTGGACTATGGATGGGCATTCATGCTGATCCTTTCCACCATTGGTCTCATCTGCAGCTGGCAGATCCAATTTTGGCCGGACGGTATCTTCCTGCATCATCCCTCCCGCTTTTGGATGGCGGCTGTTCTGAGCGTCCTTTGGTTGGTGCTGGGTGCAGTTGTAGGTCAGTTCCCTCTGTCTCTGCTGGCCGTCTCCATCCAGGCAATCGGCGGATTTCTGGCTTTCTTCGGCGGCCGCCGTACAGAGGAAGGCCGCATGGCAATGGGACAGGTTTTAAGCCTGCGCCGTTTCCTGCGGACTTTGAGCCCTCAGCAGGCACAGCTGCTGCTGCAGGACAATCCGGAGACCTTTTTCGGCTTGCTTCCCTACGCCATCGCTTTGGGCTGCGGCAACGCCTTTGCCCGTCATTTTGGCAAGAGCCGACTGCCGGTCTGCCCTTATCTGCAGGCTCCCAACAGCCGCGGTCTTACGGGACGTCAATGGTATCAGATGATGCGTCATGTGATGGACAACATGTCCATCCGCAAGCGAAGCAATCCCCTGGCAGGATTCCATTCCGTTTTGCGCAATTATATGAGATAAGAAATGACCCGTTCGTGTTTGCGAACGGGTCAAAAAATTTTTCCTGCTTGCTTTTCCTCGTTTCTGTGGTAAACTGAATAAAACTGCTTTGGAGGATCTTCCATGAAATGCTTGCATATGAGCGGCGCGGGTAATGACTTTATGGTCATTGATGCCCGGGGGCGGGAATCGGAACTGGACTTTGCTAAGCTGGCAATCCAGCTGTGCGCCAAAACCCATGCCGATGGCTTTATGGCTGTTGGTGAATCCGATTCAGCGGATTTTCGTCTGCATTTTTACAATTCCGACGCCAGCCGCGGTGAGATGTGCGGCAACGGTGCCCGCTGTATCTGTAAATTTGCTTATGATCACGGTATCGCAGGAGAGGAAATGACGGTGGAAACCGATGCAGGTCCCGTGCCCGGCTGGCGGCTTGGAGAAAACCTCTATCGGGTGCATTTGAATACCCCCCACGTGCTGGACTTTTATCGCCGGGATGATGCCGTCTATGTGGAGCTGGGTAATCCAGGCATCCCCCACAGCGTCACAGAGCTGCCCCATCTTTACTGGGAGATGGCCGAAATGCTGCGGCCCAAGGCAAAGGAGCTGCGCTTTGCCCCGGAATACCCTAAGGGTGCCAATGTAAACTTTTACGCCTGGACTACCGACACCTCCGTAAGAATCCTGACCTATGAGCGGGGTGTGGAGGATTACACCCTGGCCTGCGGCACCGGCTGCGGCTCCACCGCGGCGGTTCTCTGGTCTCAGGGTAAGCTCCCGGGCGGTAAGCTGACGTTAGAAAACAGAGGCGGCACATTGCAGGTCACCGTGGAAGGCAAAAAAGGCCGTATTTCCCGGCTGATTTTGGAAGGTCCTGCGGAAGTGATCGCGCAATACGACATCTAAAAATCATCCCCTACCGCCATGCGGTAGGGGATTACTTTATTCCTTCTTTTGCAGACTTGCCATGATCTCCGGGATTTTAATCTTCTGAGGGCAATGGGCCATGCAGGCACCACATTGGATGCAGGCATCGGCGCTTTTGGTCTTCTCCAGACCGGGGATCTTCCAGGCTTCTCCGCCTAAGTTCTTTTCGTTGAAATAGCGGATCAGCAGAGGAATATCCAGCTCCTCCGGGCATTCGTCGCAGCAGTAGCGGCAGCCGGAGCAAGGCACACCCAGGGCATCCATAAAGGCCACCCGTGCTTTCTCCAGGGTTTCCTGTTCTTTCTCATCCAGCAGCTTATGCTCATGGAACAGGGCCGCATTCTCCTCCACCATGGCTACGCTGCCCATGCCGGACAGCACCGTATGCACATTGGGAAGGCCCATCAACCAGCGGAAGCCCCAGGAGGGAATGCTCCGCTCCGGTTCTGCCGTCTTCAGAATCCCGCAGGCGCTTTCATTCAGCGTTGCCAGGCGGCCGCCCTTTAGGGGCTCCATGACCCAAACGGGGATATTGTGCCGGGTTAGGATCTCGTACTGGCCCTTGGCGTCCAGCAGATTCCAGTCCACATAGTTTAGCTGCATCAAGGCCATATCGAAGCCGTCATCATAGGCCAGGAATTTTTCCAGCATTTCGCAGGAGGCATGGGTGGAAAAGCCCAAATAGCGGATCCTGCCTTCCGCCCGCATCTGCCGCAGGAAGCCCAGGTAATTCCGCTCCGGGTCTGTGTAGAGGTCAAAAGTATCCTCCTCCAGACAGTGGAGCAGATAAAAGTCCACATAATCGGTCTGCAGCCGCTCCAGCTGCTCAAAAAACGTCTTGCGGATATCCCGCTTGGGGCTGCCGTAGAATTTGGTGGTCAGGTAATAGCTGTCACGGGGGTACTTTTTCAGGGCTTCCCCCAAGAATTTCTCTGAATCGGTCTTCTGATAGATGTGGGCTGTGTCAAAATAATTGATGCCCTGCTCCATGGCTGCGTCAATAATCTCCTGTCCCACTTTCCGGTCAAAGATCGCGGGATTTTCCGGGTCTGTGGGCAAACGCATCACACCAAAGCCCAAACTTGAAATCTGATTTCCTTTAAAATTCCGAAATACCATTCTTTCCCCCTCCTTTTCCTTTATTTTACTGGATTTGCGTTGTTTGTCAACCGCTGCTGGGGGCATACTACAGGTAAAGGAGGCGCAGAAAATGAACGAAAAACAACGAGAGCAAAAGCCAAATTGGGAAGTGGCTGACCCCAAACCGCCGGTCATCCGCTGCGGGCATTTGGAAAGCCGGAAAGAACATTAAGCGCAC